>CAJYXO010000024.1 GCA_913778765.1 uncultured Massilia sp.
GCCAGGGTCCCGGTCGGCATGAATACCGTGTCTTCCTTGCCGAGCAGCGCGGAGAATGTCGCTTCCAGTTCGGCCACCGCGCCGCCCGCCAGGTAGCCGTCGACCGGTTTCGCATGGCGTTCGAGCAGCGCCTGCAGGCGCGCCGGTTCCAGCGTCGGGTTGCGCGGCAGGGCGTCGCCGGACAGCTGCACCAGCGTGTCGTAATCGCTGACGGGCGCAGGCGTGGAGGCCGCGGGCGCGCCGCTATGGTATTGAGCCTGGACCCGGCCTGCGGCCAGGCCCAGGGAAGCGATCGGCACGGCGCCCAGGAAGCCGCGGCGGTTCAAGGTCATGTCTTCTCCCCGATGATGATCATGTCGGGAAGTATAGGCTCAGTTGAAGCTCATTTGACATCCATGCGGAACGGCGCCGCCGGCACATCGTCCGCGCCGAACAGGTTCACGAAGGGCGCGTCGGCCCAGGCATAGCGCACCTGCGTCACGCCCGGCGCGTTGGCGCCCTTCAGCACGACCCGGTCGCCCGCCACCATGGCCTCCGCATACTTGCAGCTGTCGCCGGCGCAGGTTTCGAAGCCGATCGCCCGGTCGGACGCGTAGGTGAGCAGGCCGCCATTGGTCTGGCGGAAGGCGACCACGATGTCGCCGCCTTCGCGCGTTACCGACACGGCTTCCGGCCCGCCCGGCGTGACGTCCTTGTCGCCGTAGGCCACCACGCGCGCGGCGCGCGCCAGGCGATCGCCGACGATGGTCTTCTGGGTCGGGTGGATGTCGAAGCGGTCGCCGAGGTCGAGCGTGACTGCCAGGCCGGCGTGCGCATCGTTCCTGACGGCCAGCGCCTCCGCCTCGCGCAGTTCGGCCCAGCCGGACTTGCCGGGCGCCCTGGGCGCGGCGCCGTAGCCGGGCAGCTGCACGACCAGGAAGGGCAGGGCCGGCTGCTCGAAGCGCTGGCGCCAGTCGCGCATCAGGAGCGGCAGCAGCGTGCGGTATTCTTCGGCCGCGCCGGTATTCGATTCGCCCTGGTACCAGGCCGCCAGCTTGAACTTGTAGCCCACCAGCGGCGCGATCATGCCGTTGTACAGCGTGGTGAGGCTGGTCGGCACGTCCCACGGCGAAGGCGCCACCGTCTGGCCCTTCATCGGCGTGCCGAGGCGGTACTTCCAGGCTGGCGACAGGGCGATGAATTCCCCGCCGGCGGTGCGCACGCCGCGCGTGGCCGGCTGGCCGGTCAGGCCGCCGGCGCCGCCATTGTTCAACACGCGCAGCGCGATCACGTTGCGCCCGGCCTTGAAGCTGCCTTGCGGGACCGGGTAGTCGCGCCACATCCAGCCGGTGGCACCGCCGCCCACGCGCGCGCCGTTGACCCAGGCCGTGTCGTAGGTTTCCACGGGGCCGAGCTGCAGCGCGTTGGCGCTCGCGGCCTGCGCCTCGGTCAAATCGACCGTGGTGCGGAACCAGGCGACACCGTCGAAATCGCGCAGGGCGGCGATGCCGCTGTCCTTCCACGAGCCGGCAGGCGTGAGCTGCGGCCAGGCGCTGTCGTCGAAACCCGGCGCCTTGAACGCACGCTCGCGCGCCGCGGCCGGATCGTGCGCGTCCCACCAGGCTTCCACGCGCGCGTCTTCGCGCCGCATGGCGCCTGCCGGGTCGGTGGCCAGTTGCTGGAGCAGGCCGACGCCTTCCGCATAGGCCGGCATGGTGCGCAGCGATTCGGCGCCGATCCAGCCCTGGATCGTGGTGCCGCCCCAGCTGGCGTTGATGAAACCGACCGGGATGCCATAGCGCTGCTGCAGCGAGCGCGCCATGTAGTAGCAGGTGGCGGAGGCGTCGCCGATGGTGTCCGGTGCGGCCACCTTCCAGGCGGCCGGCTGTTTGAGCTCGTCCTGCGGCGTGTTGGCGCTGGTCTTTTCGATGTTCAGGAAGCGCAGCTTGCCGTTCGCCGAGGCGTTGGTGGCGCCCCAGGCATTGGTCGAATTCCGGACCGCGAATTCCATGTTCGACTGGCCCGAGCACAGGTAGACGTCGCCGACCATGACGTCGTTCACGCTGGCCGATTTCCCGCCGGACGACAGGGTCAGGGTGTAGGGGCCGCCAGCAAGCTGCCGCGGCAGCTGCAGGCGCCACTTGCCCTTGCCGTCGGCCTTGCCGCTGACGCTGCGGCCGTTCAGCGTCAGCGTCAGGGCGCTGCCGGCATCGGCCGTGCCCCATACGGTGATCGGTTCCCCGCGCTGCAGCACGGCGTGGTCGCCGAATACGCGCGCGAAGGCGGGGTCGGCGGCCTGCGCCGGCAGGCATGCGGCGCCCAGTGCCAGCAAGGGCAGGGCGATGCGTCTGGTGTGCTTCATCTCGTCTCCTCGTCGTGCGCTCGCATCTGAATGTTTGCGCTAACTATTTTTATCGGAGATTCGATGTTATATCAATTTTCAGCCGGTGGGCAGGAAGATGAGCCGGCGTCCCGACGGCGCGCCGCCGGCATGCGCCGGCAGGACGTGGCGCCGCACGGCCAGTCCGCTCGAGGCGCCGATCGCGTGCCAGTACGCGCGCCGCCGGGCCGCGCGCTTGCGGTGCTTGGCCGCCATCCCGGACAGCGGTTTCAGGTAAAAAGGCAGGGCGATGCGCCAGGCCGGCCCGGTCGTTTCGACGCCGCCCAGCGCGCGCCAGAAGCCGTCGTAGGCATTCGCGAAGTGCGCGTCGTCTTCAGGCCTCCAGCCGCACTGGCAGGCCGACTTGACGGCCAGCAGCCGGTCCATGCCCAGCGCCTGCGCGATGCCCTGCAGCGCCGCG
>CAJYXO010000025.1 GCA_913778765.1 uncultured Massilia sp.
GCATCATCTCGCTGGGCGGCATGGTCTACAAGGGTTCGGTGCGCGTGGGCGGCGACAAGTTCGACGAAGCCATCGTCAACTACATCCGCCGCAACTACGGCATGCTGATCGGCGAACAGACCGCCGAGTCGATCAAGAAGGCCATCGGTTCGGCCTTCCCGGGCTCCGAAGTCAAGGAGATGGAAGTCAAGGGCCGCAATCTGTCGGAAGGCATCCCGCGTTCCTTCACCATCTCGAGCAACGAGATCCTGGAAGCCCTGACCGACCCATTGAACAACATCGTCTCCGCCGTCAAGAACGCGCTCGAGATGGCGCCGCCGGAACTGGGCGCGGACATCGCCGAGAAGGGCATGATGCTGACCGGCGGCGGCGCGCTGCTGCGCGACCTCGATCGCCTGCTGATGGAAGAAACCGGCCTGCCGGTGCTGGTCGCGGAAGACCCGCTGACCTGCGTGGTGCGCGGTTCGGGCATGGCGCTCGAGCGCATGGACAAGCTGGGCTCGATCTTCTCGTACGAGTAAGCCGGCCCGCGACGCGGATGGGGTGCGCAGGAATGCGTGCGTCGCCGCGTTTGTCGTATCACATGTCAGTGTGTCTTCACGTCGGCGGCCGGTAAGCTACGGAGCGGTCGCCCTCATTATTGGAAGTCATGGAATACAGTCCTCCGCCGCTCTTCAAGCAAGGCGCTCCCGCCAGGGTCAAGGTGACGGTGTTCGCTCTCATCTCGATCGCCCTGCTTGTCGTCGACGCGCGGTATCATGCGCTCACCGCCGTGCGCCAGGTGGCGGGCACGGTGCTTTATCCCCTCCAGATGGCTGCCCTGATGCCGCGCGATGCGATGAGCAACATGGGCAGCTACTTCTCCTCGATCTCCGCCCTGCAGAAGGAAGTTCGTGAGCTGAAGAGCCAGCAGGTCGCGATGGCCTCGGCCATGCAGCAGGCCCAGCTCCAGATGGCCGAGAACGGCCACCTGCGCAAGCTGATGGACGCGCGCGAACACCTGCCGGTGCGCTCGATGATGAGCGAGATCCTGTACGACGCGCGCGATCCGTCGACGCGCCGCGTGGTGCTCGACCGCGGCTCGCGCAATGGCGTCAAGCTCGGCCTGCCCGTGATCGACAATGCCGGCGTGGTCGGCCAGGTCACGCGCGTGTTCCCGTTCACGTCGGAAGTCACGCTGCTGACCGACAAGGAGCAGGCGATTCCGGTGCAGGTGCTGAGGAACGGCCTGCGCAGCGTCGCCTACGGCCGCGGCCAGTCCGGCCAGCTCGACCTGCGCTTCGTCGCGCCGAACGCCGACATCCAGGTCGGCGACGTGCTGGTCACCTCGGGCCTGGACGGCATGTACCCGGCCGGACTGGCGGTCGCCAAGGTGACGCAAGTGGAAAGCGTGGCCCAGGGCGCCTTCGGCCGCGTGGTCTGCCAGCCGCTGGCCGGCATCGACCGCCACCGCCAGCTGCTGGTGGTGATGTCCGACCAGCCGGCGCAGCCGCGCCCGCCCGAGCCGGCCGTGAAGGCCAACGGCAACACCACCTCGCGCCGCAACCTGCCGAAGATGGAGCCGATCCCGCTGCCGCCGCTGCCTGCGCAACCGCTGCCGCCGGCCGTGCCGCCGGCTGCCGCTGCCGGCGCCGCCGCCACGCCGGGCGCGCCGGGTGCGCAGGGCGCGACGGCAGGCGCTAACGTACCGGCCGCCGCCGCAGGGGCCACCCAGAACCGTCAGGCCGCGCCGGCCCGCGGCACCCCGGCCCGCACCACGCCGCCGGCCAGCGGCGCAGTGCCGGCAAACGGCGCGGCAACCGCACCGGCCACCGGAACGACAACCGGAACGACAAGCAACGCGCCGGCACGCCAGCCGGCCGCCACCAACACGCCGGCGCGCCAGCCGGCCGCGCCGGCAGCCGGGGAGGGCGCCTGATGCCGAACCGTCCGCATTACATCCTGCTGCCGGTCAGCCCGCTGTTCATCGCCTTCAGCCTGATCTGCGCCTTCATGCTCAACCTGATGCCGTGGGGACGCTGGGTCGGCGCGCCGGACTTCGTCGCGCTGGTGCTGGTCTTCTGGGGCATCCACCAGCCGCGCAAGGTCGGCATCGGCATCGCCTTCGCGATGGGTCTGCTGATGGACGTGCACGACGCCACCCTGCTCGGCGAGAACGCGCTGGCCTACACTTTGCTGTCCTACCTGGCGATCATGATCCACCGCCGCGTGCTGTGGTTCCCGCTGGCGACCCAGGCGATGCACGTGTTCCCGCTGCTGCTGATGACGCAGGCGATCCAGGTGCTGGTGCGCTTCATCGTCACCGGCCGCTTCCCGGGCTGGCTGCACTTCATCGAAAGCGTGATCGCGGTGGCGATGTGGCCGGTGATCACCTGGCTGCTGCTGGCGCCGCAGCGCCGCGCGGTGGATAAAGATCACACCCGTCCGATCTGATTGTTTTGAATGACCGAGATTAAAAACAGCGATCGCGAGATCCACCACTTCCGCATGCGCCTGTCGGCGCTGGTGGTGCTCGTGTTCATCTGCTTCGGCCTGCTGGTGGCCCGCTTCGTGTGGCTGCAGGTGGTCAAGCACAACCAGTACATGGCGCAGGCCGAGGACAACCGCATCGCGCTGGTGCCGATCGTCCCCAACCGCGGCCTGATCCTCGACCGCAACGGCGTGGTCCTGGCCAGCAACTACTCGGCCTACACGCTCGAGATCACGCCGTCCAAGCTGGAAGCGAACATGGACTCCGTCATCGACGAGCTGGCCAAGCTGGTCACGATCGAGCCGAAGGATCGCAAGCGCTTCAAGCGCCTGCTGGAAGAGTCGAAGAACTTTTCCAGCGTGCCGATCCGCACCCGCCTGAGCGACGACGAAGTCGCGCGCTTCACCGCGCAGCGCTTCCGCTTCCCGGGCGTGGAAGTGCAGGCGCGCCTGTTCCGCCAGTACCCGCTGGGCGAAATCGCCTCGCACGTGCTGGGCTACATCGGCCGCATCAACCAGAAAGAAGCCAAGACGATCGAGGACAGCGAGGACGCCGCCAATTACAACGGCACCGACCACATCGGCAAGGAAGGCCTGGAGAAGAGCTACGAGCACCAGTTGCACGGCCAGACCGGCTACGAGGAAGTCGAGCGTTCGGCCGGCGGACGCGCGATCCGTACGCTGTCGCGCACGCCGCCGGTGCCGGGCACGAACCTGATCCTGTCGGTCGACATCGAGCTGCAGAAGGTGATCGAGGAAGCCTTCGGCGACTTCCGCGGCGCCCTGGTCGCGATCGAACCGGAAACCGGCGACGTGCTGGCCTACGTGTCGCGGCCGGGCTTCGACCCCAACCTGTTCGTCGACGGCATCGACTCGCAGAGCTGGAACGAGCTGAATACCTCGCTCGACAAGCCGCTGATGAACCGTCCGCTGTCGGGCACCTACCCGCCCGGCTCGACCTTCAAGCCCTTCATGGCGCTGGCCGCGCTGGAAACGGGCAAGCGCCGTCCGGAGCAGGGCATCAGCGACGCCGGCTTCTTCATGCTGGGCGGCCACCGCTTCAACGACGACAAGCCGGGCGGCCACGGCTACATCGACATGTACCGCTCGATCGTCATGTCCTGCGATACCTATTACTACCAGCTCGGCAACGAGATGGGCATCGACCTGATCAGCGCCTTCATGAAGCAGTTCGGCTTCGGTTCGCCGACCGGCATCGACCTCGAGCACGAGAAGAGTGGCGTGCTGCCTTCGCAGGAGTGGAAGCGCGAGCGCTTCAGGAAGAACCGCGCGGCCCAGAAATGGGTGGGCGGCGACACCATCTCGATCAGCATCGGCAACGGTTTCAACAGCTATACCATGCTGCAGCTGGCGCACGCGGTATCGACCCTGGCCAACAACGGCGTGATCATGAAGCCGCACCTGGTCAAGATCCTCGAGGATGGCGGGACCAAGCAGCGCACGCTGACGGTGCCGAAGGAGTCCGGCCGCATTCCGCTCAAGCAGGAAAACATCGACATCATCAAGCGCGCCATGGTGGGCGTGACCACCGACCAGAGCGGCACCGGCTTCATGGCCTTCCGCAATGCCGGCTACGTCGTCGGCGGCAAGACCGGTACCGCCCAGGTGGTGGGCCTGAAGGGCGCCAAGTACAACCACAACACGACCCCGGAACGCCTGCGCGACAACGCGCTGTTCACCGCCTTCGCCCCGGCCGACAAGCCGAGGATCGCGATCGCGCTGGTGGTCGAGAACGCCGGCTTCGGCGCCACCTACGCGGCCCCGATCGTGCGCAAGGCGCTCGACTATTACCTGCTGGGCAAGCGTCCGGGCGAGAAGGCCAAGCCGGTGCCGAGCGCGGCCGTGCAGAAGGAAGACCTGGCGATTCCCGAAGAGTCCTTCGGTCCGAACGCCGGCCTGCCCAAACCGCCGGGCGGCGAAACCCCTGGCAACAAGGAGTAAGCGATGCCAGCCCATATTCCCGAGCGGCGCTCGCTGATCCGGCGCCTGAAACCCTACCTGCTGGTGTTCGACGGCCCGCTGGCCCTGATCCTGTTCCTGCTGTTCTCGGTCGGCACGCTGACCATGAGCTCGGCCGGCCACGACTTCCCGGGCCGCATGGAAGGACAGATGCGCAACATCCTGCTGTCCTTCACGGTCATGTGGATCGCGGCGAACATCCCGCCGCAGCTGCTGCTGCGCCTCGCGGTGCCGATCTATTCCTTCGGGGTGGCGCTGCTGGTGGCGGTGGCCCTGTTCGGCACCATCAAGAAGGGCGCGCGGCGCTGGCTGCACGTCGGCGTCGACATCCAGCCCTCCGAGATCCTGAAGATCGCCACGCCGCTGATGCTGGCCTGGTATTTCCAGACCCGGGCCGGCATCATGAAGTGGCAGAACTTCATCGTCGCCGCGGTCCTGCTGCTGATCCCGTTCGCCTTCATCGCCAAGCAGCCAGACCTCGGCACCGCCATGCTGGTGGGCGCCTCCGGTTTCTACGTGATCTTCCTGGCCGGCCTGTCGTGGAAGGCGCTGGCGGCCCTGTTCGCGGCCGGGTGCGCGGGCCTGCCGGTGGCCTGGTCGATGATGCACGACTACCAGCGCGACCGCGTGATGACCCTGATCGACCCGACCTCGGACCCGCTGGGCAAGGGCTTCCACATCATCCAGTCGACCATCGCGATCGGCTCGGGCGGCGTGAGCGGCAAGGGCTACATGAAGGGCACCCAGGCCTACCTGGAGTTCATTCCGGAGCGCACCACCGACTTCATCTTCTCGGTGTACTCGGAGGAATTCGGGCTCATCGGTAACCTGTTGTTACTGTTCTTGTATTTGTTGCTCATCGGGCGCAGCATGATGATCGCTGCAAACGCCCCGAATCTGTTCACACGCCTGCTGGCCGGCGCGGTCTCGATGATGTTCTTTACTTATTGTTTCATTAACATGGGTATGGTCAGCGGGATCTTGCCCGTGGTGGGAGTTCCGCTTCCTTTCATGAGCTATGGCGGTACCGCGTTGATTACTTTGGGGCTCTGCAGTGGTATATTGATGAGCATTCAAAGACACCGCAAACTGGTGCAGACCTGACATGAAAGAGAACGCATTGACCGTTCGCGTTCGCGCAGTACAAGGTCGGTATTTGCCAGCGATCATTGCGTTAGCCTCGGCAGCGTTGATGACAGGCTGCAGCACGACCGGCGATGGCGAACACAAGAGCCTGATCCCGCTGCCCTGGAAGCACAAGGTGGCCACGCGGGGCGGC
This sequence comes from uncultured Massilia sp., assembly GCA_913778765.1. GTDB lineage: Bacteria > Pseudomonadota > Gammaproteobacteria > Burkholderiales > Burkholderiaceae_D > Telluria. The sequence continues at coordinate 5,729 of CAJYXO010000025.1, forward strand.
AAGATCGATACCGACCTGCCCAGGCTGCCCGCAGCCGGCTCCGGCCGCGGCGGCTACTACCAGGACGACGGCCCCGGCGAGAATCCGCCCGAGGGCCTGCGCAATGTCCCCGACGCAATCGTCAAGTACGAACCCTACGCCAGGTTCGCGAACCGGCCGTATTCGGTGTTCGGCCAGACCTACACGCCGCTGCTGAACGACGAGCCCTACAGCCAGCGCGGCGTGGCCAGCTGGTACGGCGTCAAGTTCCACGGCCAGCGCACCTCGTCGGGCGAGCCCTACGACATGTACAAGATGACGGCCGCGCACCCGACGCTGCCGATCCCGTCCTACGCCCGCATCACGAGCCTGGATTCCGGCAAGTCGGTGGTGGTCCGCATCAACGACCGCGGCCCTTTCCATTCCGACCGCATCGTCGACGTCTCCTACACCGCGGCCTTGAAGCTCGGCCTGCTGGGCAAGGGCAGCCACCAGGTCGAAATCGAGCGCCTGTTCCCGGACGACCCGACCCGCATCGCCACCGTGCGCCGCGCCGCCGCCTCGGCCGCCCAGGCCGCGCCGGCGCCGGCCGAAATTGCCGCGCTGATGCTGGAAGACCGCGTGGCGATGGACAGCGCCGCCGTGGCGCGTCCGCAGCCCGAGGCCGCCAAGGCCGCGCCGGCATCCGGCTACTACCTGCAGCTGGGCGCCTACGGCCGTGCCGGCAAGGCGGAAGAGATGAGCGAGATGCTGAAAAAATCCGGCGTCGGACCGGCGCTGGAAGTCGTGCGTTCCGGTTCGGTCAACCGCCTGTACAGCGGCCCCTTCGAAACGCGGGCGCTGGCGCAGGAGGCGGCGCGGGCGCTGCCTTCGTCGCTGGGGCTGAAGCCGATCGTCGTGCGGCGCTGATCGGCTACTTCTGATCGTGCGGCAGGCGGTCTGCCAGGGGACCTCCCGGCGGACATGCCCGGTATGGTGAAATTTCGAGCACCTTGACCCCGAGCGCATAGGCGCCCTGGGCGTCGCTGTCGTCATTCGTGAGCATCAGGCCCTGTACCCGGATCCGCGCGTCGGCAATGGCGCAGCGCTTGCCGGCCAGCTTGCCGCTCAAGGCGCGGTCCATGCGCAGCGCCTTTTCGGTGGTGCCATCCTGGAAGCTTAAATCGCCGATCAGGTGCAAGAACGCGGTCTGCGTTTCCCTCGCGGGCCAGTGCACGCTGAATCCCGCTCCAGGACCGTGCTCGCTGTCGCTGTCCTCTTCCGGCGCCACCCATGCCGTCCCGCGCAGTTCAATCGGCCCGGCCAGGTAAAGCGTGCCCAGGGGATAGTCGCCCTGCGTGTAAGTGTTCAGCTCGATCCGGGTGGTGGAAAGGTCGATTTTCTTCTCGTGGCCCCATGTCAGTCCGCAGGCGGCAACGAGGCGCAGGCCTTTTGGCGGCGTCAGCCTGGCGTTGGCAAGTGCATCGCCACATTGGCAGGCGTTCTCCGGCAGGAGGGCAGGGAATATTGCCGGCAACCTTGCGCAAGCGGCGTCCCGAGCGGACGCCAGGCCATCGAATGAGACGGCAAGGAGCAGGATGAGCACGCGAAAAGAAGTCATCATGACGACCATCATAGCCTTACTCTGCAGCGGAAGCGACTGGCGTATCAGCCGCAGCGCCTGAAATCCGAGTCGTGTGGCAAGCAAAGTCTCCCGGTCGCTATACTTCGCCGACAAAGGAGAAACGATGCACGACCACGAGAAAACGGCGATGGCTGAACTGGCATTCAACCTGGGCCGGATCACCCGGCAGGCGATGTACAAGGCGAACGGCAGTCAGCAGCCATCCGACCTGTCGAAAATTGCGGCGGAGGTGCTGGAGCTGGGCGACCACAAGATCGCGCCCGACGTCCTGATGATGTTCGTGGCGGGATTCCATGAATCGGATCCCAGGCCAGAGCGCAGGGTGACGCAGATGCCGGGCTTCGAACGGGACGCCTGAGTTCCCGGGCCGGTCAGCGGCAGTTCTTCGCTTCCGCCGACGACACCGCATCCGCCACGCTGACGATCCGCTCGCGCGCTGCGTCTTCGACGTCCCGGAACCGGTAAGCGTAGCGCGTGGTTTGCGGACCGCGCGGCGTGATGCGGGCGCTGTGCACGCCCTGTTTGTTGAGCTGGGCCAGCAGGGTCTGGGCTCCGCTCTCGGTCTTGAACACGCCCAGCGAGATCGCCCACTTCATGGGCGAGTCCCCCGACATGATGAAGAAATTGGTGATGCCCAGGCCGCGCAGCTCGCCGGCCTTGCGGTCGGCCGCTTCCTTGCTGGCCTGCGGCGGGATGTTCACCAGGTAGCTGGTCACGTCCTGGGCCTGCACGGCCTGGCGCGACTGGCGTTCGCCCAGGTCCAGCGACGCGAGGCGGGATTCGAAACGCTTCGCTTCGCCGGCGCTGAAGGTGCCGACGTCGATGCAGGCCAGGGCTTTTGCCGGCGCAGCCGGCGCCGCGGCCGGGGCAGGCGCTTCGGCGGCCGGCGCGGAAGCAGGGGGGGCGGTGGAAGCGGGCGCCGATGCCGCCTTCGCCGCATCGGCCTGGGCATTGGTCAGCAGGACCAGCTTGCCCGCCTCGAGCTGGGGCTTGATGCGCGCCCGTTCTTCCTCGCTCCCCTTGCTCGCACCCAGATAGCTCTGCGCATACGCGAACAGGGCGACGTTCAGGATCAGCAGCGACCAGAAGACGAATCTCAACACGATAGTCCCTATGGAGTAGTGGGGGCGATGGCGGCCACGTGCAGGCCGGTCAGCACGATATTATCGACGATCCGGTGCGGCGCCGCCAAAGCCGGGGCCACGTGACGGGCGGCGCCGCCCGAGACGATGCACAGTTCGGCCGGCAGGGCGGCGCAGGCGCGCTCGATGGCGCCGGCCTGGGCCGACAGGCAGCCGGAGCGGATCGCATCCAGCGTGTGGTCGGCAAAGACCGGCGGCGGGGCCGCGCCGGCACTGGCTTCCGGCAGCTGGGCGGTGCCGCGCGCCAGCGAACCGAGCATGAGGCCGAGGCCGGGCAGGATCATCCCGCCCAGGAAAGCGCCGTCGCTCGACACGGCATCGACGGTGGTCGCGGTGCCGCAGGTGGCCACCACCAGCGCGCGGCCCGGGTACAGGCTGCGCGCGCCCAGCGCGGCGGCGAAGCGGTCCGCGCCCAGCTGCGCGGGGTTGCGATAGAGGTTGCGCAGGCCCGCCAGTTCGGCACGGGCGCCGAACCATTCGGGCTGCAGGCCGGGCTGCACGTCGGGCAGCAGTGCCGCCAGCCGTTCGCGCAGTGCGGAACCGGCGACGTTGGAGACGAGCGCGCGGACGATGCCACGGCCTTGCCAGGCGGCGCGCAGGCCGTCCAGCGCCGCATGCGTCACCGCGCCGTGGGCCAGCCAGTCGCCCGGCTTGGCGTCACGCCACGCGATGGCCCACTTGACCCGGGTATTGCCTGCGTCGACCAGCAGCAGCGCCATGATCGCTCCTCAGCTCTTGATGCGCAGCGAGACGTCGCCGGCGACGATGGGAATGCGGCCGCCGTCCGTGTCCAGCAGCAGGCGGCCGGCATCGTCGACGCCGGCGGCCACGCCTTCGTGCAGCACCTCGCCGCGGTCGAGGATCACGACCGTCCGGCCCTGCCAGCCATGCAGCAGGTTCCAGCGCGCGCTGAAGGCGGCGAAGCCGGTCCGTTCGAACAGGCGCAGGGCCTCGGCCAGGCCGTCCAGGATCGCGGCCAGCAGGATGTCGCGTTCCATGCGCGCCAGCCAGGGCACGGCGGCCACCGAGCGGCCGATCTGCTGCTCGAGTTCATCCGGCATCACGAGATTCAGGCCGATGCCGATCACGGCCCAGACCGCGCCATCGGGCGCCGGCGTGGTCTCGACCAGGATGCCGGCCAGCTTGTCGCCGTCCTTCAGCACGTCGTTCGGCCACTTCAACTGGACCGGCTGGCCGAGGCGGCCCAGGGTCTCGGCCAGCGCGGCGCCGATCGCCAGCGGCAGGCCGGTCAGGCCGTGCAGGCCGCCGCCGAATTTCCAGGCCAGCGAGAAGGTGAGCGCGTGGCCGCGGCTCGAGAGCCAGCTGCGGCCGGCGCGGCCGCGGCCCGCGGTCTGGTGCTCGGCCACCAGCAGCAGCGGGGCAGAAAGCAGGGGCGCGCGGGCCAGCAGGTCGGCGTTGGTCGAGCCGGTTTCGGCAACGACCTCGACGGCGACGCCAGCGTGCGAGAGCGACATGATCCGCTGCGCGTTCATGCGGCCTCCTTGCGCGCCTTTTGCGGCGCCCGCGCGAACAGCGGGTCGAACAGGAAGTTCGGCAGCACGCGCAGGAGTTTCGCGGCGAGGCCCATCGGCCAGGGAATCGTACGGTAGGCGGCGCCGGCCTCGATGGCGCGCACGGCCCGGGCCGCGAAGCGTTCGGCCGGCATCAGGAAGGGCATGGGGAATCGGTTCTTGCTGGTCATGGGTGTAGCGATGTAACCGGGTGCGATCGTCACGACCCGGATGCCGTAAGGGCGCATCTCGAGGCGCAGCGACTCGGCATAGCCGTGCGCCGCCGCCTTCGAGGCGCAGTAGGCGCCGGCGCCGCGCATGCCGCGCACGCCGGCCACGCTGCCGATCGCCACCAGCCGGCGCGGGCCGGCATGCGCCTTCATCGTCGCGATGAAGGGCGCGAAGGTGGCGACGGTGGCCTGCACGTTGGTGGCGAACACGGAGGCGAACAGCGGCAGGTCTTCCGCGCGTTCCGTCAGGGTGCCGTGCGAGATGCCGGCCGAGGCGATCACGACGTCGGCGCCGCCGTGCGTGTGGATGAAATCCCGGGCCGCCCGCGCCAGGGCCTCCGCGTCGGTGACGTCGGCGGCGTAGGCGCGGTGGCGCTCGGGGTGGGGAAAGGACGCGATCAGGGCTTCGAGCGCATCGCCGCGGCGCGCCAGCAGGCCGAGCACGGCGCCCCTGGCCGCATACTCGCGCGCCAGCGCGGCGCCGATGCCGCTGGAAGCGCCGGTAATGAACACGCGCAGGGGAGTCGAGGTGCGGCTCGCCGCAGCGCTCATGGCCGGGCCTTGGCCACCAGGTAGTCCATCACCTGCAACGCCACCTGGCCCTGCTGGGCTTCGGTGCGCACCGCGCCGGCGGCGACGGCGGCTTCGTTGGCGTGCGAGGGCGAGGTCAGCCAGCGGCCGTCGACGACCAGCATCGGCCAGCGGTCGATGTGGTAGGCATCCATCACCGCATCGGCGCGGCGCAGGCGCTGCTGGATGCCGAAGGAGCGGTAGGTGTCGATGAAGCGGCCGCGGTCGATGCCGTTCCTGCCGATCCAGTCGAACACCTGTTCGTCGCTGTCCAGGCGCAGGCGCTCGACGTGCATGGCGGCGAACACCTTGTCGTGGTACTGCTCCAGCAGGCCCATCGCTTCGAGGGTGAAGAACAGGCGCTGCTGCGGTGCGACCCTGGCGTCACGCGACACGTGCACGCGCTTGAACACGATCCTGTCGCTCTGCTGCTTCACCCAGGCCTGCAGCGCCGGTTCGAAGGCGTAGCAGTGCGGGCAATAGTAGGCGAAGAATTCGATGACCTCGACCTTGCGGCCGGTGTCGGTCGGCTGCGGCGCCGGAAGGGTCAGGTACTCGACGCCGTCCTTTGGCTCGGCGGCGAACGCGCTGCCTGCCGCAGCAAGGCCGAGCAGGGCGGCGCAGGACCGGTGGAGGAAGGAACGTCGCGAGGTCATCGGCTTATTGTCAGGGTGATGTTCAGCGCTGGTTGCGGACGATGGCGACGTCGACGCCGCTGTCGAGCAGCTTGGCGCGCGCCTTGTTCATCGACTCGACCTGGTTGTACGGGCCGAGGCGCACGCGGTGCAGCACGCCGCTGTCGCTGTTGCGGTCGCTGATGGCGGCCTCGAAGCCGAGCAGGGCCAGCTTGGCGCGGGTGGCTTCGGCATCCGACATCTCGCGGAAGGCGCCGGCCTGCAGGTAGTAGACGTAGTCGCCGGTGGCGGCGCCGCCTGCCGCGGCAGCTGCGGCCGGCGCCGCGCTGGCCAGCTGGTGGCTGCTCTCGCGCACCGGCGGCTGCGCTGCCGGCTGCGGCTTCGCTTCCATGTTGGCGATCGCCTGGCCCAGCGGATCGGCGGCGGCGGCCGACGTGGCCGCGGTGGCCGGCGCGGCCGGCGCGGCATCCGCCGGCCTGCTGCGCGCGGCGGCCTTTTCCGTGACTTCCTTGTTGGCGACGCGCGCGGCGTCGCGGTTGGCGTACATCGGCTTGTTCGGGTCCATCGCCTGGCCCGGCGCCGGGTCGGCCGGACGGCCGGACTTGGCGACCTTGTCGGTGAACGGCGAGGCGCCCTTGGTGATCGTCAGCGCCACCGCCACGGCGATGCCGAGGCCGACGATCAGGCCGATGATCAGGCCGGTGAGCGTGCTGCCGCGCTGGCGCGCGAAGGCGTGGATGGTGCGGCGGCCTGCCATTACATCTTCTCCGGCGCCGACACGCCGATCAGCGCCAGGCCGTTGCGCAGCACCTGGCGGGTAGCGGTCGCCAGGGCCAGGCGCGCCAGCTTCAGCGCTTCGTCGTCGTCGAGCAGCCACTTGTGGGCGAAGTAGTAGCTGTGCAGCTCGCCGGCCAGTTCGCGCAGGTAGAACGCGACCTGGTGCGGGCCGAGCTCCTGCTGGGCGCGCTGCAGCATCTCCGGGTAGGCGGCCAGCTTGGCCAGCAGGCCGGCTTCGTGCGGCTGGGTCAGCGGCGACAGGTCGACGTTCGAAAGCGAGGCCGGATCGCCGCCCCAGTTGGCCAGCGCCGAGCAGATGCGCGCGTGGGCGTACTGCACGTAGTAGACCGGGTTCTCGTCGTTGGTGGCGAGGGCGACGTCGACGTCGAACACGAACTCGGTGTCGGCCTTGCGCGAGATGAGGAAGAAGCGCACGGCGTCGCGGCCGCGGGTGATGTCGCCGTTGCCCGACCATTCGATCAGGTCGCGCACGGTCACGTAGGAACCGGCGCGCTTCGAGATCTTGACCTCTTCGCCGTTCTTCATGACGGTGACCATCTTGTGCAGGACGTAGTCGGGGTAGCCCTTCGGGATGCCGATGTTCACGGCCTGCAGGCCGGCGCGCACGCGGGCGATGGTGCCGTGGTGGTCGCTGCCCTGGACGTTGATGGCCTGGTCGAAGCCGCGCTTGAACTTCTGGATGTGGTAGGCGACGTCCGGCACGAAATAGGTGTAGGTGCCGTCGGACTTGCGCATCACGCGGTCCTTGTCGTCGCCGTAGTCGGTGGTCTTCAGCCACAGGGCGCCGTCCTGCTCGTAGGTCACGCCGGCATCGACCAGCGCCTGCACGGCGGCTTCCACCTTGCCGTCGCTGTACAGCGAGGATTCGAGGTAGTAGTTGTCGAACCTGACCCCGAAAGCTTGTAAATCCTGGTCCTGCTCGTTGCGCAGGTAGGTGACGGCGAAGCGGCGGATCGATTCGAGGTCGTTGGTGTCGCCGGAGCCGGTGGCCGGCTGGCCGTCGCTGGCCGAGACGGTCTTTTTCGCCAGGAAGTCGTCGGCGATGTCCTGGATGTAGTCGCCGTTGTAGGCCGATTCCGGCCATTCCAGGTCGCCGGGACGGAAGCCGCGGGCGCGCGCCTGCACCGAGTTGGCCAGGGTCGCGATCTGGACGCCGGCGTCGTTGTAATAGAACTCGCGGGTGACCTTGTGGCCCTGGGCTTCGAACAGCGCGGACATCGAGTCGCCCAGCGCGGCCTGGCGGCCGTGGCCGACGTGCAGCGGGCCGGTCGGGTTGGCCGACACGAATTCGATGATCACGTGGTGGCCGTTACCGGCATCGCCACGGCCGTAGGCTTCGCCCTGCTGCAGGATGGTGCGCGCGACCGACTGCTTGGCGGCGTCGGCCAGGCGCAGGTTGATGAAGCCCGGACCGGCGATCTCGGCCGAGGCGACCAGGCCCTGGGCCTTCGGATCCGCCTGGATGGCGGCGACCAGGCGGGTGGCCAGCTCGCGCGGATTGGTCTTCAGCGGCTTGGCCAGCTGCATCGCGATGTTGCAGGCGATGTCGCCGTGGGTAGGATCGCGCGGACGTTCCAGGGCGACATTCGGGGTGAGATCGGTGCCGGCGACGATCGGGGCCAGGGCGGCCTGGAACAGGGCAACGATGTCTTGTTTTTGTTGGGCGAGCATGGACTGTGGTCGAAAATGAAAGAGTCGGAAGAGCGTCTCTCATTATACTGGTTTGACGCAACGCGGAATACGCCTGGGCCGTTGCCTCAAAGCTTCGTTTAAGCCTGCGCAACGCTTAACCGCTACAATGTGCGTCTTTATGCATTGTCCGATTCGCCATGACTGAAAAGCGCCCGACGCTCACCCTCAAACCCAAGGCCAAGGCCGCATCTTCCGGCCCCGCACGGTCGCAACCGGGGCCGCAGTCCAAGGGAGGGCCGGGCAAGAACGCCGGTCCGCGCAGCGACAAGCCGCGCAGCGACAACCCGCGCGGCCCGGCGCCGCAGGGACGTCCGCCCGCCCGCCCGGTCCCGCAGTCCAGGGCGCCGTCCGCGCTGAATGAGGCGATGCGCGAGCCGGTGCGCGCGCCGGCGCAGGCGTCGCCGCGCCTGCGCCAGAGCCACGAAGTCAAGGCGCCGGTCCAGCTCGATTACCGTCCGGACCTGAAGAGCGATTCGCTGGCCTGCGCCTTGCTGGGCGCCGCCGCCGGCCTGGCCCGGGTACGTACCGGCACCGCGCTGCCGCAGGCTTTGGCCGAGGTGTTCCAGGCCTATGACGCCACGCCGCAGGCAAGGGGCGCGATGCAGGACATCGCCTACCGCGCCATGCGCCAGCTGGGCCGCAGCGAAGCCCTGCTGGCCGTGATGACGAGCAAGGCCCCGGAGCCGCCGATGCTGGCCGGCCTGCTGTGCGCGGCGCTGGCCCTGCTGGACCCGCCGGAAGGGACCCAGCCGCCCTACGAAGCCTTTACGGTGGTCGACCAGGCGGTCGGCGCCGCGGCCGCCCACCCGGATTTCGCGCATGCCAAGGCGATGGTGAACGCGGTCCTGCGCCGCTTCCTGCGCGAGAAGGATGCTTTGCTGAACACCGTGCTGGCGCAGCCGCCGGCGCGCTGGAACTACCCGCAATGGTGGATCGACGCCGTGCGCAGCGCCTATCCGGCGCAGTGGCAGGACGTGCTCCAGGCCGGCAACCGCCAGCCGCCGCTGACCCTGCGCGTCAACCTGCGCAAGACCAGCGTCGAGGCCTATCTGCAGACGCTGGCGGCCAGCGGCATCGAAGCGAGCCGCGTCGGTCCGAGCGCGCTGCGCCTGCTGCATGCCATGAACGTGTTCCAGATTCCCGGCTTCGAGCAGGGCCTGGTCTCGGTACAGGATGCCGGCGCCCAGCTGGCCGCGCCGCTGCTCGACCTGCGCGACGGCATGCGCGTGCTGGACGCCTGCGCGGCCCCGGGCGGCAAGAGCGGGCACATTCTGGAGACGGCCGACGTCGACCTGACCGCGCTCGACGTCGACAGCCGCCGCCTGCTGCGGGTCGACCAGAACCTGCAGCGCCTGGGCCTCTCGGCCAGCGTGAAAGCCGGCGCCGCCGAAGACGCGGACTGGTGGGACGGCCGTCAATACGATCGCATCCTGGCCGACGTGCCGTGCACGGCGTCCGGCATCGTGCGCCGCCATCCGGACATCCGTTGGTTGCGCCGCAAGAGCGATACCCACCAACTTGCAACACTTTCCACCAAAATACTCGACAACCTTTGGCAGATGCTGCGCCCCGATGGTAAATTGCTGTTCGTGACATGTTCGCTCTGGCCGCAAGAATCGGAAGCGCAGGCCGCCGCCTTTGCGGCGCGCAATGGTGCAGTCCGCCTCGATGCGCCGGGCCAGCTTCTTCCAACAAGCGGTGCCGGGCAGGATCATGATGGTCTGTACTATGCCCTGTTCCAGAAGGCCGGGCGTGAGACTTCCCGATAACACGCTTTTTTAAGGCCTGGCTTTAGTGACTGCCCGATTTTTCCGCCTCATCGTCTGCCAGCTGCTGCTGGTGTTCGCATGCGCTTCGGCGGATGCGGCCGAGGGGATCGAGATCACCCGTGCCGGTATCGAAGCCTCCGACGACGGCTACCGCCTCGACGCCAATTACGCCTTCGAACTGAATCCGGGCCTCGAGCAGGCCGTGCAGCACGGTGTCGCCCTGTACTTCACCACCGAGATCGAGCTGACCCGCCCGCGCTGGTGGTGGTACGACGACAAGGCCGTGTCCACGCGGCGCACCGTGCGCCTGCATTACGATGTCCTGACCCGCCAATACACGACACTGGTGATCGGCAGTATCCAGCAAAGCTGGTCGACGCTCGACGAGGCGCTGCTGGCGATCCGGCGGCCGAGCCGCTGGATGATCGCCAGGAAGGGCGACCTCAAGCCCGGCGAGACCTACAACGTGACCCTGCGCATGTTCATGGACCGCGAGTACCTGCAAAAACCTCTTCAAGTGGACGCCTTCAACAACTCCGATCTGCGCCTGGCCTCGCACAAGAAGACCTTCACCTACCGGGCGGAATAAACCGTGACCCAGGTCCTGCGCTACGCACTCGTCATCGGCAGCGCGTTCGGTTCGATCCTGCTGTTCCTGCTCGCCTCGGCGTCCGACAATTCGGGCTTCTTCGAACGTAACTACTCCTGGCTGCTGGGGCTGAACGCCGCGGTCGCCGGCATGCTGCTGATCTTCGTGATCGTCGCCCTGACGCGCCTGTACGCGCGCTACAAGGCCGGCAAGTTCGGCTCGCGCCTGATGACGCGCCTGATGCTGATGTTCGCCGGGATCGGCATCGTGCCGGGGCTGGTGATCTTCATGGTGTCGGTGCAGTTCGTGTCGCACTCGATCGATTCCTGGTTCGACGTCAAGATCGAATCCGCGCTGGATTCCGGCCTGAACCTGGGCCGGGCGGCGCTCGACGAATCGCTGTCGGAACTGGGCGTGACCGCGAATACCGCCGCCGCCACCCTGGCCGGCCAGGACCCCGCCGGCGCGCGCGTGATCCTGACCCGCGTGGTGAGCGAGGAGACCGGCATGCAGAGCGCCGTGCTGCTGTCGGCCGAAGGCCAGGTGCTGGCCTCGGCGGCCGAGGATCCGCAGGCCGATTTGAAGCCCGACCTGCCGACCCCGCAGATGCTGACGCGCGCCGCGCTGCCGGGCGGGTATGCGCAGTCCGAAGGCAGCGCCGAGCGCGAGTTCCGCGACTTCCAGAACAACGGCGCGTCCAGCGGCCTGGACATGGCCACCGGCCTGCGCCAGCGCGTGGTGGTGGCGGTGCCGGAGCCGCCGGGCACGGCCCCGCGCTACCTGCAGCTGATGCAGGCGGTGCCGATCCACCTGGCCTCCAATGCCCAGGTGCTGCAGACCGCCTACAGCGAATACCAGAACCGCGCCTTCTCGCGCACCGGCCTGCGCAAGATGTACATCGGCACCCTCGTGCTGACCCTGCTGCTGGCGATCTTCTCGGCCATCGGCAGCGCCTTCCTCATCGCCGGCAACCTGGCGCAGCCGCTGCTGGTGCTGGCCGAAGGCACGCGCGCGGTGGCCGAGGGCGACCTGTCGCCGCGCCCGATCGTCGAGACCAACGACGAACTCGGTACATTGACCCAGTCCTTCAACGCCATGACCGGCCAGCTGTTCGAAGCCCGCAGCGCGATCGAGCGCAACCGCTCCGCGCTGGAAAGCGCCAAGGCCCACCTGGAATCGGTGCTGGCCAACATGTCGGCCGGCGTGATCGTGATGGACGGCGAGGGCGTGGTGGTGAACTCGAACGACGCCGTGCACCGGATCCTGCAGGTCGACGCCAGCGCGCTGGCCGGCCGCCCGCTCGACGCGATCGACGGCATGGAGGCGTTTGCCGGCGCCGTCACGCGCGCCTTTTCCGCCCAGAGCGCCGCGCAGAGCGCGCACTCGGCCGCAAGGCATGGACGCCGCCACGGCGACCAGCGCGCCCACTGGCAGCAGCAGATCGAGATCCCGCGCCGCGCCGGCACCAGCGACGACCACGACCTGACCCTGCTGGCGCGCGGCTCGCGCCTGCCGGTGGGGGCGGGCAGCGGCTTCATCGTGGTGTTCGACGACATCTCCGACGTGATCTCGGCCCAGCGCTCGGTGGCCTGGGGCGAGGTGGCGCGGCGCCTGGCGCACGAGATCAAGAACCCGCTGACGCCGATCCAGCTGTCGGCCGAACGCCTGCAGATGAAGCTGTCGGACAGCCTGGACCCGCAGGGCGCGGCCCTGCTGAAGAAGGGCACCGACACCATCGTCACCCAGGTCGACGCCATGAAGCGCATGGTCGACGACTTCCGCGACTACGCCAAGGCGCCGCCGGCGGTGCTCGATCCGCTCGACCTGAACGACCTGATCTCGCAGATCCTGAACCTGTACCTGGCCGAAGACGGCTCGGACGTCATCCATGCCGCATTGGCGCCGAACCTGCCGCGCGTGATGGGCGACGCCACCCAGCTGCGCCAGGTGATCCACAACCTGCTGCAGAATGCCCAGGATGCATTGGCCGACGCGCCGCCGCCGAACGGCGAAGCGCCGCGCATCGACGTGGTCACCGAGGCCATCCACTACGAGGGGGCGGACCGCGCCGCCGGCACCGCGGTGCGCCTGGCGATCGTCGACAATGGCCCCGGCTTCGCCCCGAAAATCCTGTCGCGGGCCTTCGAGCCCTATGTCACATCGAAGGCCCGCGGCACCGGTCTCGGCCTGCCGATGGTCAAGAAGATCGTCGATGAACACGGCGGCCGCATCGATGTCGCCAACCGCGCGGATGGATCTGGCGCTTCGGTATCGATTTTGCTGTTAAAGTTAGCTCCCGAGGCGAACTTGGCCGATGCGTGAATCGCGCTTAGAATCTGAACTGTGAGGGTCAGACAGGAAGGCAAGAACAAGATGGCGAACATACTCGTAGTGGACGATGAAATGGGCATCCGCGAGCTGCTCTCGGAGATCCTTGGCGACGAGGGCCACGTGGTGCAGCTGGCCGAGAACGCCCAGCAGGCAAGGGTCGCACGCCAGGCCGGCGCGCCCGACCTGGTCCTGCTCGACATCTGGATGCCGGATACCGATGGGGTTACCCTGCTCAAGGAATGGCAGCGCGACGGCCTGCTGACCATGCCGGTGATCATGATGTCGGGGCATGCGACCATCGATACCGCGGTCGAGGCGACCCGCATCGGCGCCCTGAATTTCCTCGAAAAGCCGATCGCCCTGCAAAAGCTGCTGAAAGCCGTGCAGCAGGGCCTGACCCGCGCCCAGGAAGTGGCGCGCGCCCCGGCCCTGGCGCCGCGCCCGGCCGTGGCCAGCGTGCCGGCGCCGGAACCGGCCGCCCCCGCGCCGATGTATGCGGCCCAGCCGCCTGCGAACGGCGCGATCGGCATCGCCCGCCCGGTCAGCAACGGCGAAGCCCATGCGCATGGCTACACACTGTCCTTCGACCTGCCGCTGCGCGAAGCGCGCGACGCCTTCGAGCGCATGTACTTCGAGCACCACCTCGGCCGCGAAGGCGGTTCCATGACCCGCGTGGCCGAAAAGACCGGCCTCGAACGCACCCACCTGTACCGCAAGCTCAAGCAACTCGGCGTCGAGCCCGGCAAGCTGGGCAAGAAGAACGCTGCCCAATGAGGGTAGCCGAGCCCGTGACCGCCACATTGGTCACGGGCGCTTCTGCCGCTGCCCGCGAGCAGGCCATTCTCGACCGGCTCGCCGCGCCGGATCTGCAGCAGCCCGGCGTGAAATCCGCCGTTATCCTAGAAGGCCTGCCTTCTGGATCTTCCCCTCTAGATAGTCTTCCTGCGCATGTCCTGTGCGAGCGCATTGCCCCGGGGTGCCTGTGCTGCGCCGGCAATCTGGTTTTGCGTGTAACATTGAATCGCCTGCTGCGCCAACGACCCGCGCGTCTTTTCATCGGCGTCGCCCGCAGCGAGCACCTTGATCAGTTGCGATCGTGGCTGCAGGCCGAGCCATACGATCAGCTGCTAAGGCTGACAACCGATCTGGTCTCATAGGACCGCGCCTACAGAGCCTCAGGCAATTCCGGATACTTGAAATCGGTTGTGACAGCCCCACCTCAGCATTGAAGTGGAATGCAAGTCGTCATTGGCTGCCCGCCGCCGGGCACCATGCTTCGCCAACTTGATCGAGTGAAGGAGTCATCATGAACATGATCTATAACAGCGAGCAGTACAGCGTCGTCGAGTTTGGCGTCGATCACAATCTCGAAGCCCTGCGCTTCGGCGGCTACGAGATCGTCGATAAATCCGGCCGTCGCGAAGCATTCATCGGCGGCAAACTGGCCCAAGCCTTCAGGCGCGACGTGAACAACCTGATCGCCAGCGAGCCGACGATGGAAGAGATCGACGAGTTCCTGGGTTCCTACGATACCCTGATGAGCCAACCGGTCGTCCTGCACTGACATCGCAAGTTCCGGGCCTGTCGTCATCCTTCGAAGACCGGCCCGGCAACGGGTGCAAGGCATGGTAAGCTTGGCCCATGTGTCAATTACTTGCCATGAATTGCAATGTCCCCACTGACATTGTCTTCAGCTTCACCGGGTTCGCCCACCGCGGCGGCCGCACCGATACCCACCACGACGGCTGGGGCATCGCATTCTTCGAGGGCGCCGGCGTGCGCCACTTCGTCGATCACCAGGCCGCCATCGCGAGCCCGATCGCCGAACTGATCAAGCAGTACCCGATCAAGTCGCTGAACGTCATCGCCCACATCCGCAAGGCCACGCAAGGCCAGGTCGCGCTCGAGAACTGCCATCCCTTCGTGCGCGAGCTGTGGGGCCGCTATTGGGTGTTCGCCCACAACGGCGACCTCAAGGATTTTCGTCCGACCCTGGACGGCCCGTTCCGCCCGGTCGGCACTACCGACAGCGAACATGCGTTCTGCTTCCTGCTGCAGCAGCTGCGCGCCCGCTTCGGCAACACCGCGCCCGCCATGCCGGCCCTGCGCGCCGCAATCGGGGATCTGGTGCGGGTGATCGCGGCCCACGGCACCTTCAACATGATGCTATCCGACGGGACGGCCCTGTTCGCGCATTGCTCGACCAAGCTGTGCTACGTGGTGCGCCAATACCCCTTCGACAAGGCCTGCCTGGCCGACGAAGACCTGTCGGTCGATTTTTCCCAGGTGACCACGCCGAACGACCGCGTCGCCATCATCGTCACATCGCCGCTGACGACCAACGAAACCTGGCTTGACTTCGCACCCGGCGAGCTGAAAGTCTTCGTCGATGGATGGCCGTTGCAGGAATGATTCCGGGATGTGATCAGAATGGAACGTTTTTAGTCGGAAATTAATGCCTAAAAGCCACTAGAACGGCGGAATGCGGTAAAGTAGCCCGGTGTACAAGCCGCCGACGAGTCCGACATGACCGATACCCACAGCCAGGAGACCGCCGACCATCCCCTGCGGGTGCGCGACTTCTACCTGGGCCGCCAGCCGGTACTGGACCGCAACCAGGCCCTGTTCGGCTATGAACTGCTGTTCCGCAGCACCCCGGTCGGCCAGGCCAACATCGGCCAGGGCGCGCCTGCCGCCAGCGCGCCGGGTTTCAACGCCACCGCCGCCGTCATCGCCCATGCCGCCCAGCTCGGCCTGGCGCGCGCGATCGGCGATGCCCACTGCTTCCTGAACGTCGACGCCGATGTGCTCGGCAGCGACATCTTCGCCTTCCTGCCGCGCGAGCGCACCGTGCTCGAGATCGCAGCCAGCGTGACGCCCGACGATGCCGTGCTGGCGCGCCTGGCCGAACTGGCCGGCCATGGTTTCCAGTTCGCGCTGGACGGCATCGGCAGCGGCGCCGAGCGGGAAGCGGCGCGCCTGCAGAAGCTGCTGCCGCTGGCGCGCTTCGTGAAGCTCGACCTGCGCAGCACGCCGCAGCCGGCCCTGACGGCGCTGGTGGCGCGCCTGCACGGCATGCACAAGACCGTGGTGGCGGACAAGGTCGAAACCCGCGACGAATTCCAGGCCTGCATGGACCTCGGCATCGACTATTTCCAGGGCTACTACTTTGCCCGCCCGTCGGTGCTGGGCGGGCGCAAACTGTCGCCCTCGCAGACCGCCGTGCTGCAGCTGATGAAGCTGGTGACCTCGGACGTCGACAACGCCGACATCGAACGCGCCGTGAAGCGCGACGTCACGGTGGCGATGAACCTGCTGCGCCTGGTGAACACGCCGGCGGTAGGGGCGGGCAAGCGCATCGACTCCGTGTCCCAGGCACTGCTGGTGCTGGGCCGGCGCCAGCTGCAGCGCTGGCTGCAGATCATGCTCTACGCCGAGCCGGACACGCAAGGCCACAACCAGACCCCGCTGCTGATGCTGGCCACGACCCGCGGCCGCTTGATGGAGCTGCTGGCCCAGCGCCTGCGTCCGGGCCAGCGCTACCTGGCCGATATCGCCTTCACGGTCGGCATCATGTCGCTGATGGACGTCCTGTTCGGCATCCCGATGGCCGACATCGTCGAGCAGGTGCCGGTCAGCGACGAGATTTCGAATGCGCTGCTGCGCCGCGGCGGTTTCTTCGGCGAGCTGCTCAAGCTGGCCGAATGCATCGAGTCGCCCGACAGCGACGACAGCCAGGGCGACGACGTGCTGCCGACCCTGCGCGAGCTGGCGATTTCGGGGGACGACATGGTCGAGCTCGAGATGGCGGCGTTCCAGTGGAGTGACAGCGTCGTCAGGTACGCGATCTAATCGGGAGTCAGTATGTCGCCGGTCCTGCTGAGTGTGAACAATCTGGTCAAGACTTACGGGACGCGGCGCGCAGTCGACGGCGTCTCCTTCCGCGTGCTGGCCGGCCAGACCGTCGGCCTGCTGGGACCGAACGGCGCCGGCAAGTCGACCACGGTCGGCATGCTGTGCGGCCTGCTCGCGCCGGACTCGGGCGAGATCTTCCTGGGCGGCGAGCGCATCATGCCGGGCGCTGCCGCCGTCAAGCGCAAGATCGGCGTGGTGCCGCAGGACCTGGCGCTGTACGACGACCTGTCCGCGCTCGAGAACCTCAAGCTGTTCGGCGCGTTGTACGGCCTGCGCGGCAAGCTGCTGCTCGATCGCATCGAGAAGGTGCTGGGCCAGGTCAACCTGGCCGACCGTGCGCGCGACAAGCCGGCCACCTTTTCCGGCGGGATGAAGCGGCGCCTGAACATCGCCGCGGCCCTGATGCACGACCCCCAGCTCCTGATCCTGGACGAGCCCACCGTCGGCGTCGATCCGCAGAGCCGCAACGCCATCTTCGACACCCTCGAGTCGCTGCAGGCGCAGGGCAAGGCCCTGATCTACACCAGCCACTACATGGAAGAAGTGGAGAGGCTGGCCGACCACATCGTCATCATCGACCACGGCAAGGTGCTGGCCGACGAAAGCCCGGCCTCGCTGCACAGCCGCCTGGCGGCCCAGGCCGCGCTGCGCGTCGAGCTGGCAGAGCCGGCGCATGCCTCGCTGCTGGACGGCCTGCGTGCGCATCGCGGCGTCATTTCATTGAGCTGCAACGAGCTGACTGCCAACGGCAGCGCCCTCGACATCGGCCTGGCGCAGGCGGCCGACGCCTTGCCCGTGATGGGCTGGCTGCAGCAGGCCGGCTGCCGGCCGCTGCACTTCGCCACCGCACGCACCAGCCTGGAAGACATCTTCCTGTCCCTGACCGGCCGCACCCTGCGCGATTAACCAAGCTGAACCAAGCTGAACCGAGCTGCCATGACTGCCTTCCTAGCCCTGGTCCGCAAGGACCTCATCCTGTTCCTGTCCGACCGCCGCGCGCTCATCATGACCCTGGTGCTGCCGATCGTGATCGCGGCCTTCTTCGGTTCCCTGTTCGGCGGCGGTTCCAGGACCAGCGCGATCGAAGTCGCGCTGGTGCAGCAGGACGCCAGCGAGATCGGCAACCGGATCGCCGCCGGCCTGCAGGCCGATCCGAATTTGCGCATCACGCCGATGTCCTTGCCCGACGCCGAGCAGGCGGTGCGCAAGGGCGCGCAGAAGGTGGCGATCGTGCTGCCGGCCGGCTTTGGCGAAGCGGCAGGCAGCGCCTTGTTCGGCAGCGGCAAGAAGCCCGAGATCCCGCTGCTCTACGACCCCTCGCAGCCGGCCGTGCTGGGCATGGTGAAGGGCATGCTGACCCAGCAGGTGATGTCGACGGTGAGCGCCGAGATGTTCGGCGGGAAGATGGGGCAGGACCTCACTGAGCGCAGCATGCGGCAACTCGACGAGCAGGCCAGGACCGATCCGGCCAGCGGTGCGCTGCGCGACATGCTGGCCAGCGTGCGGAAGTACCAGGCGCTCCCGCAGAAGGACGGCGCCGCGGCCGGTCCCTCGAAGGGCCTGAGCATGCCTTTCACCACGGCCGACAAACAGCTCAGCAGCGGCATCGCGGAGCAGGGCTACAACGCGTATGCGCACTCGTTCGCCGGCATGGGCGTGCAGTTCATCCTGTTCATGGGCATCGACATGGGCATCGCCGTCCTGCTGGCGCAGCGCAGCGGCGTCTGGAACCGCCTGCTGGCCGCGCCGGTGGGCCTGACCCGGATCCTGCTGGCGCGCGCCGTTTCCGGCGCCGTCATCGCGTTTTCCCTGCTGTGCATCGTGTTCGCGGTGGCGGTGGCGGTGTTCGACGTGCACATCGCCAGCGTGCCGGGTTTCCTCGGCATGGCATTCTGCTTTGCCGTGCTGACCGCCACGCTCGGCCTGGTGATCGCGGCCTTCGGCAAGACCCCCGAAGCGGCGCGCCGCATCGCGATGTTCGCGGTGCTGGTGATGGTGATGCTGGGCGGCGCCTGGCTGCCGTCCTTCCTGTTCCCGGAATGGATGCAGAAGCTGACCATGGCGGTGCCGACGCGCTGGGCCGTGGACGGCCTGGACGCCGTCACCTGGCGCGGCATGGATGCGCTGGCGGTGATGCCGGCGATGGGGGTGCTGCTGGGGTTTGCCTTGCTGTTTGGACTGCTGGCGGTGTGGAAGTTCAAGCGTTCGTGACGCGTGGGCACCCCGTGCCCACGTCACATCGTTACAGGTTCGGCGCGAGATAACGCTCGATCTCTTCCTTCGCGAGGCCACGCCGCGCCGCCATGTCGTCCAGCTGGTCCTGCCCGATCTTCCCGACCACGAAATACTTCGACTCCGGGTGCGAGAAGTAGAAGCCCGACACCGCCGCCCCCGGATACATGGCGAAGGATTCCGTCAGCGACATCCCGATCTCGTCGGCCTGCAGGGTCTTGAACAGCTCGGCCTTGACCGTGTGTTCCGGGCAGGCAGGATAGCCCGGCGCCGGGCGGATGCCGACATAGGCTTCCTTGATCAGCTGCTCGTTGCTCAGGTCTTCCAGCGGCTCGTAGCCCCACAGGTCGGTGCGCACGCGCTCGTGCATGTACTCGGCAAAGGCTTCGGCCAGGCGGTCGGCCAGGGCCTTCACCATGATCGCGGAGTAATCGTCGCCGGCGTCTTCGAAGCGCTTCTCGATCTTGTCGGCGCCCAGGCCGGCGGTCACCGCGAACATGCCGATGTAGTCGGCGATGCCGGACTCCTTCGGCGCGATGAAATCGGACAGGCACTGGTTCGGGCGCTGCACGCCGTCGACCACCGGCTTCACGCCCTGCTGGCGCAGGCCGTACCAGGTGAAGGCGACCTCGCCGCGGGTGTCATCTAGATAGACCTCGATGTCGTCGTCGTTGACGGTGTTCGCCGGCAGCAGGGCGACCGCGCCATTGGCGGTGAGCCAGCGGCCGTCGACGATCTTCTTCAGCATCGCCTGGCCTTCCTCGAACACCTTGGAAGCCGCTTCGCCGACCACCTCGTCGGTGAGGATGGCAGGGTAGGGGCCGGCCAGGTCCCAGGTCTGGAAGAAGGGACCCCAGTCGATGTAGCGTGCCAGCGTGGCCAGGTCGACGTTCTTGAAGACGCGGCGGCCGACGAACTTCGGCTTGACCGGCGCATAGTCCAGTTTTGCCTTGTTGGCGCGCGCCTGTTCCAGGCTCACCATCGGCAGCGCTTTCTTGTTCGCGTGCTGTTCGCGGATGCGCTCGTAGTCCTGGGCGATCTCCGCCACGTAGGCGTCGCGCGCGTCCGCCGTGACCAGCGACTGGCCCACCGACACCGAACGCGAGGCATCCGGCACGTACACCACCGGGCCTTCGTAATGCGGCGCGATCTTGACGGCGGTGTGGGCGCGGCTGGTGGTGGCGCCGCCGATCAGCAGCGGCGTCTGGCGCTCGCGGAACCAGGGGTCGCGCTGCATCTCGCGCGCCACGTAGGCCATCTCTTCGAGCGAGGGCGTGATCAGGCCCGACAGGCCGATGATGTCCGCGTTCTCCTCCTTGGCTTTCGCCAGGATCTCGGCGGCCGGCACCATCACGCCCATGTTCACGATTTCGAAGTTATTGCATTGGAGGACCACCGAGACGATGTTCTTGCCGATGTCGTGGACGTCGCCCTTCACGGTCGCGATCACCATCTTGCCCTTCGGCTTGGCGACGATGCCGGTGCGCGCTTCCTCGGCCGCCTTTTCCTCTTCGATGAAGGGGATCAGGTGGGCCACGGCCTGCTTCATGACGCGCGCCGATTTCACCACCTGCGGCAGGAACATCTTGCCCTGGCCGAACAGGTCGCCGACCACGTTCATGCCGTCCATCAGCGGGCCTTCGATGACCTGGATCGGACGGCCGCCTTCGTTGGCGATTCCAGCGCGCGCTTCCTCGGTGTCTTCGACGATCCACTGGGTGATGCCATGCACCAGCGCGTGCGCCAGGCGCTTGCCGACCGGGGCCTCGCGCCACTCGAGGTTCGCTTCCTGCTTGTTGCCGCCGGCCTTCAGCGTGCCGGCGAATTCGATCATGCGCTCGGTGGCGTCCTTGCGGCGGTTCAGCACCACGTCCTCGACGCGTTCGCGCAGCTCGGCATCGAGGTCGTCGTAGACGCCGATCATGCCGGCGTTGACGATGCCCATGGTCATGCCGGCCTTGATCGCGTGGTACAGGAACACGGTGTGGATGGCTTCGCGCGCCGGATCGTTGCCGCGGAAGGAGAAGGACACGTTCGATACGCCGCCCGACACCTTCGCATGCGGCAGGTTCTCGCGGATCCAGCGCGTGGCGTTGATGAAGTCGACCGCGTAGTTGTCGTGCTCCTCGATGCCGGTGGCGATCGCGAAGATGTTCGGGTCGAAGATGATGTCTTCCGGCGGGAAGCCGACCTGCTCGGTCAGCACTTGATAAGCGCGGCCGCAGATCTCGGTCTTGCGCTCGAAGGTGTCGGCCTGGCCCTGTTCGTCGAAGGCCATCACGATCACGGCGGCGCCGTAGCGGCGGCACAGCCTGGCCTGGCGGATGAATTCCGCCTCGCCTTCCTTCATCGAGATCGAGTTGACGATGGACTTGCCCTGCACGCACTTCAGGCCGGCCTCGATCACGCTCCATTTCGAGGAGTCGATCATGATCGGCACGCGCGAGATGTCCGGCTCGGACGCGATCAGGTTCAGGAAGCGCGTCATGGCCGCCTGCGAATCCAGCATCGCCTCGTCCATGTTGATGTCGATGACCTGGGCGCCATTCTCGACCTGCTGGCGCGCCACCGACAGCGCCTCGTCGAACTGCTCGTTCAGGATCATGCGCGCGAAGGCCTTCGAGCCGGTCACGTTGGTGCGCTCGCCGACGTTCACGAACAGCGATGCATCGTCGATGGTGAAGGGTTCCAGGCCCGACAGGCGCTGCGCGGTGGGAATGTCCGGCACGATGCGCGGCGTCGCCTTCGCCATGCTGTCCGCGATGGCCTTGATGTGTTCCGGCGTGGTGCCGCAGCAGCCGCCGGCCACGTTGATGAAGCCGGCTTCCGCGAACTCCTTCAACAGCGCCGAGGTGTCGGCCGGCAGCTCGTCGAAGCCGGTGTCGCTCATCGGGTTGGGCAGGCCGGCGTTGGGGTAGATGCACACGAACGTATCGGCGATGGTCGACAGCTCCTGCGCATACGGACGCATGAGCGCAGCGCCCAGGGCGCAGTTCAGGCCGATGGTGAGCGGCTTCGCATGGCGCACCGAGTTCCAGAAGGCCGGCACGGTCTGGCCGGACAGGATGCGGCCCGAAGCGTCGGTAACGGTCCCGGAAATCATCAGCGGCAGGCGCGGCGTCTCGGGATGCTCGTCGAAATACTGGTCGATCGCGAACAGGGCCGCCTTGCAGTTCAGGGTGTCGAAGATGGTCTCGACCAGCAGCAGGTCGACGCCGCCGTCGACCAGGCCGCGCAGCTGTTCGTAATACGACGCGACCAGCTGGTCGAAGGTCACGTTGCGCGCCGCCGGGTCGTTCACGTCGGGCGAGATCGAGGCGGTCTTCGGGGTCGGGCCGAGGGCGCCGGCGGCGAAGCGCGGCTTGTCCGGGGTCGAGTACCTGGCGCAGGCGGCGCGCGCCAGTTTGGCGGCCTCGACGTTCATCTCGTAGACCAGGTGCGCCATGTGGTAATCGTCCTGGGCGATGCCGGTGGCGCCGAAGGTGTTCGTCTCGATCAGGTCGGCGCCGGCCGCGAGGTAGCGCTCGTGGATTTCCTGGATCACCTGCGGCTGGGTCAGGTTGAGCAGCTCGTTGTTGCCCTTGACGAAGAGCTCACGGTTTCCGCTTCCTTCCGGCGCGGCAAAGCTGGCGAAGCGTTCGCCGCGGTAGGCCGCTTCGTCCAGCTTGTACTGCTGGATGATCGTGCCCATCGCGCCATCCAGAATCATGATGCGGCGCGCGAGGATCTCGCGGAGCTGGGCGTCGACGGGGGAGAGAGCGTGGGCAGCAGTGGTCATCGTGATTTTCCGGGGCGGGTCTGGTGAGGCGGGTCTGAAATTATACCTTCACTAGCAGAGTTTGTTCCGATGTCAAGCGCCGTTTGCCAAAAGTGTCAAGCGGACCGCGAAAAAATCGCGAGCTGTAAAGACGTTTGTAACGTTATGTATCAAAAGCCGCATTGTTACAGTGTGATACAAAACGGCCCTTATTAGCAATTTCCCGGATACATACAGAGACGACAATTAAATTCATGGAACCGCCGCTGGCGCGGTGCCTAGTCCAAGTCGAACGGAATGCGCGGACCCGTCGTCCGCCGCCTCAATGGGAAGAATTGTAATGAACAAAGAATACGTGCCTGAATGGGACCAGCCGGCAACCCGCACTGAAGAAAGCACTGCCAACAAGACCGCCGTCACCGGCGTAAAGCAGATCGTGACGATCCGCCTGGACGTCGACATGCTGGAATGGTTCAAGTCGGCAGGTCCGGGCTACCAGACCCGTATCAACCAGGTACTGCGCGAATACATGGAAGCCAATCGCGTGCGTGCTCAAGTCGAGCAGCACTAAGCGATAAAAAAAGGGGGCGTCGGCCCCCTTTGTCGTTTATCTCAGTTTTATTCGAACGACACCCCGTCGAGCGAAAATCCCTTCAGGAATTCCCCCGCCGCCAGGCGCTTGCCGCCCGGTTTCTGCAGTTCCGTCAGGCGCAACGCGCCTTCCCCGCAAGCCACCACGATCCCCTGGGCATCCGCCGACAGCACCTGGCCGGGCCGACCCTTGCCATCCATCGCCTGCGCCTGCCAGATCTTCACGGCCACGCCGCCCGCCTGGACGTTCGCGCCCGGGAAGGGATTGAAAGCCCGCACCTTGCGCGCCAGCTCCAGGGCAGGGCGGTGCAGGTCCAGCTTTGCCTCTTCCTTGCTGATCTTGGCGGCATAGGTCACGCCTTGTTCCGGCTGCGGCTCGGCAGGCAGGCCGCCCGCCGCCATCCTGTTCAGGGCCTCGACGATCATGCGGCCGCCCATTTCCGCCAGCTTGTCGTGCAGGCTGCCGGTGGTGTCGCTGTCGAGGATGGGCAGGCTTTCCATCAGCAGCATCGGGCCGGTGTCCAGGCCTTCTTCCATTTCCATGATGGTCACGCCGGTGTCAGGATCGCCGGACTCGATCGCACGGTGGATCGGCGCGGCGCCGCGCCAGCGCGGCAGCAGCGAGCCGTGGATATTGATGCAGGGCTTGATGTCCAGCGTCGAGCGCGGCAGGATCAGGCCGTAGGCCGCGACCACCATCACGTCGTAGTCGAGGGCCAGCAGGCGTTCGTGGGCCGCCTTGGCTTCCGCGGCGCGCTGCGGATCCTTCGCATCCATGCGCAGCGAGAGCGGCTGCAGCACCTCGATGCCGTGCGCGACCGCCACCTGTTTCACGCTCGATGCCTGCAGTTGCATGCCGCGCCCGGCCGGACGGTCGGGCTGGGTCAGCACCAGCGGCACCGCGAAATCGGCGTCGAGCAGGGCGCGCAGGGCAACCGCGGCAAACTCGGGCGTGCCGGCGAAGACGACCTTCATCGGCGCCGCCATCAACGACGGCCGGCGGCGCGGGGCCCGCTGTTCTGCTGGGCGCGCTCTTCTTTCATGAGCTTGGTCTTGATGCGGTTGCGCTTGAGCGGCGACAGGTATTCGACGAAGACCTTGCCCATCAGGTGGTCCATCTCGTGCTGGATGCAGACCGCCAGCAGGCCGTCGCATTCCATCTCGAAGGGTTTGTTGTGCTGGTCGACGGCCTTCACCTTGACGCGCGCCGGACGCTCGACGCCGTCGTAGATGCCGGGCACCGACAGGCAGCCTTCGTCATAGACTTGCTTTTCCGGGCTGGCCCAGGTGATTTCCGGGTTGACGAACACGAGCAGGTCATCATGGGTCTCCGAGACGTCGATGACGACCACGCGTTCGTGCACGTCGACCTGGCTCGCGGCCAGGCCCACGCCGGGGGCGTCGTACATGGTCTCGGCCATGTCCGCGACCAGTTTTTCCAGGCGCTCATTGAATTCGGTGACCGGTTTGGCCACCTTGTGCAGGCGCGGGTCGGGATAGCGGAGGATGTTCAGTAAGGCCATGGCTTCGTATTGATTCGGTCAGTGATGCGTAGATGGGGTGTCCGTCTTATCCGTTCAAGCGCGGTACAATAGTTTCCGCACAGACATAAAAGCAACACGTCGTGCCTGGGGCAGGACGTGCTTGTCTTGCTAGTTCATGGATTTGTGGGCAGAATTTGATTCAGTTCGGCAACCCTTCGATCCGGCGTGCGGTCAGGGAGGTTTCCGTGTTCAATGCCGCACTTTACGGACTCTTAATGAAAAATTTTAGCACAGGCGCCGCCCGGTCGCTCGCGGTCCGCACCGCCATCGCCGCCCTGGGCGCTCTCGTCCTGGCCGCGCCTGGCCAGGCTGCCCCGGCCGCGGCCGGTCCTCACTGCGCTTTCCGTCCGAACGCCCCCGACCAGCATCTCGTCGTCAAGCGCGACACGCTCTGGGATATTTCCGGCAAGTTCCTCGAGCATCCCTGGTGCTGGCCCGAGGTCTGGGGCATGAACCGCGACGAGATCCGCAACCCGCACTGGATCTATCCCGGCCAGATCATCTATTTCGACCGCGCCCACGGCCGCCTGACGCTCACCAAGCCGGGCAGCGCCGACAGCGAGGCCGGCCTGCCGCCGGTCACGAAGCTGTCGCCCCAGGTGCGCACCGAGGCGCTGGCCGGCGACGCCATCGCCTCGATCCCGTCCAGCGTGATCGAACCCTTCCTGACCCAGCCGCTGGTGGTCGAGCCGGGCGAGCTGGATGCGGCGCCGCGCATCGCCGCCACCCCGGAAACCCGGGTCTGGCTGGGCGAAGGCGACCGCATCTACGTGCGCGGTCCGCTGAACGGCGCCACCAATTTCCAGGTCTTCCGGCCCGGCAAACCGCTGATCGACCCGGATACCGGCAAGGTCGTCGCCTACGAGGCCGCCTATGTCGGCGCCGCCAGGCTGGTGCAGGAAGCGAAACCGGGCGTCGACGTCCACACCTTCACGGTTACCCGTTCGGTGCAGGAAATGGGCGTCGGCGACCGCCTGATGCCGACCCCGCCGATGCCGCTGCGGAATTACGTGCCGCATGCGCCGGCCCAGCCGGTCTCGGCCCGCGTGATGGCCATGTCCACCGAATCGAATTATGCGGCCCAGAGCCAGGTCGTGACTGTCAACCGGGGCGCACTTGACGGACTCGATGTCGGCTCCGTGCTGCAGCTCTATCATCTCGGGAAGACGATCCAGGACCCGGGCGGCCGCAAAGGCATCTTCGGCATCGGCGCGTCGAAGATGCGGATGCCGGACGAGCAGTTTGGCGAATTGTTCATTTTCCGGGTGTTCGGCCATGTTTCGTATGGACTGGTCATGCAAGTGACGTTGCCGGTGGAGATAGGCGACGTGGCGAAATCACCGGAGTAATCCCGCCGTGCAGGA
The DNA here is from genome assembly GCA_913778765.1 of uncultured Massilia sp. GTDB lineage: Bacteria > Pseudomonadota > Gammaproteobacteria > Burkholderiales > Burkholderiaceae_D > Telluria. The sequence goes on from CAJYXO010000025.1 coordinate 32,002, forward strand.
CACGGACTTCCACCCCAAAGCGGCCGCTGCGTTTTTGAGCGATGCCAGGCTCGCGGCCTGGCTGCGCCTCGAGCGCGCGAGCGGCATCGGTCGGCGCACCGGCCGCAAGCTGCTGCAAGCCTTCGGCGGCATCGACGCCATCTTCGAGGCCGGCTTCGACGCGCTCGCCGCCCACGTCGGCCAGGCCCAGGCCCGCGCCCTGTGCGCCCCGGCCTCGAGCGAGACACGGAGCCTGATCGAGGCCACCTTGCGCTGGCGCGAGCGGCCCGGCCACCGCGTGCTGGCGCTGGGCGAGCCCGGCTACCCCGAACTGCTCGCCAACATTCCCGATCCGCCCTTGCTGCTCTATATAAAAGGGCATGTGGAATTGCTGGCGGCGCCGGTGCTGGCCATGGTCGGCAGCCGCAATGCCAGCCTGCAGGGGCGGACCAATGCGCTGGCCTTTGCCGAAAGCCTCTCGGCTGCCGGCCTGTGCATCGTCTCCGGCCTGGCGCTGGGCATCGATGCCGCTGCACATGAAGGTGCTTTGCGCGGGATCGGGTCGACGGTGGCCGTGATCGGCACCGGGCCCGACCTGGTCTATCCGGCGCGCAACCGCGCCCTGTGCGAGCGCATCGCCGTGGACGGCTGCATCGTCAGCGAATACCCGGTCGGCACGCCCCCACTGCCGGGCAATTTTCCAAAGCGCAACCGGGTCATCAGCGGACTGGCGGCCGGCGTGCTGGTGGTCGAGGCGGCGGCCCAGTCCGGCTCGCTGATCACGGCGCGCCAGGCGGCCGAGCAGGGCCGGGAGGTGTTCGCGATTCCCGGCTCGATCCACGCGTCGCTGGCCAAGGGCTGTCACATCCTGATCCGCGAGGGCGCCAAGCTGGTCGACACCGCCGCCGACGTGCTGGAAGCGATGGCCTGGTCGCCGCTGGTGCGGAGCGCATCCGGCACGGCGCCGGCGCGGGCGCCCGTCGAGTCGATTCCCGACGGCAGCGCGGCGCTGCTGGGCGCGCTCGGCCACGATCCGGTCGAGCCCGATACTTTGCTGGCAACGCTGGGCATGAGCCCCGCATTATTGAGCAGCCAACTGCTGGCGCTCGAGCTGGCCGGACTGCTGGAACGCCAGCCTGGTGGCAGGGTGCAAAGAGTGGTGAAGTGAGTAGAGAAGCGAATAAGGCCGATAAACAACGGTGATGTTTCTGGAGGGCAGTCGACCTTGTGACGCACTTGTGCCGGGGCGAACTTAGCTGCTACAGTAGCGTCACCATGTTCGACATCCTAGTCTACCTCTACGAGACGTACTACCGTCCCGATGCCTGTCCCGAGCCGGAAGCGCTTGCCCGCAAGCTCTCCGCCGTCGGTTTTGACGATGTCGAGATTTCCGAGGCACTGGACTGGTTGAACGGCCTGACCGAAATGGCCGGCACCACCAATCCCGCCCTTGAATCCAGCGGCACCCGTTTCTATATTTCGCAGGAAACCGACACCCTCGGCACGGCCGCCGTCGGCTTCATCCAGTTCCTCGAACTGGCCGGCCTGCTCACCGCCTCGCAGCGCGAAATCGTCATCGAACGCGCATTGGCGCTGGACGAATCGCCGGTCACGCTGGGCAAGCTGAAAATCATCGTCCTGATGCTGCTGTGGAGCCAGGGCAAGGAGCCGGACGCGCTCATGTTCGACGACCTGTTCGGGGCGGAGGACGACGATGAGGATGCGGAACCGCGACTTCTGCACTGAGATTTCACAAATGTAATGACGAAAACGGCGCTGCGGCGCCGTTTTTTCTTGCATTGAGGCAAGATCCAGCGTATTTTCGCTCTGCAACCAAGGGGCATGCACGAGGCACAGTCCACTTGCGGAGTGCGCGGCAACCCGCTTATCATTTGCCGCACATCGGTAATTGTTACCAATAAGCTATCAACGGGCCGGGATGCGGCGGGAACCGATCCGGGTCCGTGTGGCCGCCGTCATGTATGATGCGCGAGCCGCGACCATCGAACACATAGAGAAACCATATGACCAAAGCCCTCATCATTGCCGAGAAACCCTCCGTGGCGAACGACATCGCCAAGGCGCTCGGCGGCTTTACCAAGCACGATGAGTATTTCGAATCCGACGACTACGTCCTGTCGTCCGCCGTCGGCCACCTGCTGGAAATCGCGGTGCCCGAGGAATACGACGTCAAGCGCGGCAAGTGGAGCTTCACCCACCTGCCGATGATTCCGCCATACTTCGCGCTGAACCCGATCGCCAAGACCGAATCGCGCCTCAAGGTGCTGAACAAGCTGATCAAGCGCAAGGACGTGACCACCCTCATCAACGCATGCGACGCGGGCCGCGAAGGGGAGCTGATCTTCCGCCTGATCGCCCAGAACGCCAAGGCCAAGCAGTCGGTCAAGCGCCTGTGGCTGCAATCGATGACGCCGAACGCGATCCGCGACGGCTTCGCCCACCTGCGCAGCGACGAAGAGATGATGCCGCTGGCCGATGCCGCACGCTGCCGCTCCGAAGCCGACTGGCTGATCGGCATCAACGGCACCCGCGCGATGACCGCCTTCAACTCGAAGGAAGGCGGCTTCTTCCTGACCACCGTCGGCCGGGTGCAGACCCCGACCCTGTCGATCGTCGTCGAGCGCGAAGAAAAGATCCGCAAGTTCGTGCCGCGCGACTACTGGGAAGTGCGCGCCGAGTTCGTCTGCGCCGCCGGCGTCTACGAAGGGCGCTGGCTGGACAAGAATTTCAAGAAGGACGAGAACGATCCGGAAAAGCGCGCCGAGCGCCTGTGGAGCAAGGCCGCCGCCGAATCCATCGTCGTCGCCTGCGAAGGCAAGCAGGGCATCGTCACCGAGGAATCGAAGCCGACCACCTCGATGGCGCCGGCCCTGTTCGACCTGACCTCGCTGCAGCGCGAAGCCAACGGCCGCTTCGGCTTCTCGGCCAAGAACACCCTGGGCCTGGCCCAGGCACTGTACGAAAAGCACAAGGTGCTGACCTATCCGCGTACCGATTCGCGCGCGCTGCCGGAAGACTACATCGGCACCGTCAAGCAGACCCTCGAAGTGCTGAAGGAGAGCGCGAACTACAACCAGTTCGCCAAGCAGATCCTGGACAAGGGCTGGGTCAAGCCGAACAAGCGCATCTTCGACAACAGCAAGATCTCCGACCACTTCGCGATCATCCCGACCGGCGTGGTGCCGAAGAACCTGTCGGAGCCGGAACAGAAGCTGTACGACCTGGTCACGCGCCGCTTCATGGCCGTGTTCTTCCCTGCCGCCGAATTCCTGGTCACGACCCGCTTCACCGAAGTCTCGGGCCACCAGTTCAAGACCGAGGGCAAGGTCATGACCAACCCCGGCTGGCTGGCCGTGTACGGCAAGGACACCACCGGCGACGACAAGGACGGCGCCAGCCTGGTCCCGGTCGCCAAGGGCGAGAAGGTGCTGGCGGATAAAGTCACGCCGAACGGCCTGGTGACGAAACCGCCCGCACGCTACAACGAAGCGACCCTGCTGTCGGCAATGGAAGGCGCGGGCAAGCTGGTCGACTCCGACGAGCTGCGCGACGCCATGGCCGGCAAGGGCCTGGGAACGCCGGCGACGCGCGCCGCCATCATCGAAGGCCTGCTGACCGAGAAGTACCTGCTGCGCGAAGGCCGCGAGATGATCCCGACCGCCAAGGCGTTCCAGCTCATGACCTTGCTGCGCGGCCTGGGCGTGAACGAGCTGACGGCGCCGGAATTGACCGGCGAGTGGGAATACAAGCTGTCGCAGATGGAGAAGGGCAACATCACGCGCGAAGAGTTCATGCGCGAGATCGCCCAGATGACCCAGATCATCGTCAAACGCGCCAAGGAATACGACAACGACACCATCCCGGGCGAGTACGCGACCCTGAAGACGCCTTGCCCGAACTGCGGCGGCGTGGTCAAGGAAAACTACCGCCGCTTCGCCTGCACCAAGTGCGAGTTCTCGATGAGCAAGGTGCCGGGCGGCCGCCAGTTCGAGATCGAGGAAGTCGAGGAACTCCTGAAGAACCGCACCATCGGTCCGCTGCAGGGCTTCCGCTCGAAGATGGGCCGTCCCTTCGCGGCGGTGCTGCGCATCGTGCGCGACGAGGACATCCACAACTACAAGCTGGAATTCGACTCCGGCCAGGACAAGGACGAGGGCGAGGAGGGCGAAGGCGTCGACTTCAGCGGCCAGACGCCGGTCGGTCCCTGCCCGAAGTGCTTCGGCGGCGTCTACGAGATGCCCCTGGCCTATGTGTGCGAAAAGAGCGTGGCCAAGCCCAAGACCTGCGACTTCCGCAGCAGCCGCATCATCCTGCAGCAGGAAATCCTGCCCGAGCAGATGGCCAAGCTGCTGAACGACGGCAAGACCGATTTGCTGCCGGGCTTCGTCTCGCAGCGCACCCGCCGCGCCTTCAAGGCCTATCTGGTGCGCGGCAAGGACGGCAAGATCAGCTTCGAGTTCGAGCCGCGCGCCGCCAAGCCGGGCGCCAAGGGCAAGGCCGCGGCCGCTGAAGGCGGCGAGGGCGAGGGCACGACGGCGGCCGCAGCCAGGAAGCCCGCTGCCCGTAAGGCGCCGGCCAAGACGGCTGCCAAGAGCGCCACCAAGACGGTGGCGGCGAAGAAGCCGGCGGCCAAGCGGGCCACTGCGGCGAAGAAGGTGGCGGCTAGTTAAGCCAGTTGCGCTGCCGGCGTGGCCGGCACCGTTTTCATGAAACCCAAAGCGGATCTCTGGCTTTGGGTTTTTTCATTGGCGCGACCCTTCTCCAGAGTAAATTTGCTGCTGTGACAATGTACGCAAAATTCGATCTTGTCACATGGCATTATTACTATACGAATTCAGTCACGTTTTAAAGACGGTGTAAGGAGAGTGGAAGAATGCCGATACCAATAGAATTTGTAATTACTGGCAGACCATCGTCTGTCAACGGAAAGTCGGCGAAAAAGCTGGCATGGAAGAAGAAAGTCAGCGCTGCCGGGAATGAAGAGCTGGATAAGAAATTCAAGCCCAATCCTTTTCCGCCTCCGTACGTGGGGGAAGTGGCGCTTAAGGTTTTCTTTTTTCCGCATAACGGACAATATACGGATATCGATAATGGGCTCAAGCACACGATCGATGCTTTGTGCCATCAAAAGAAGCCGGTTCCACCGGCTGCACCGTTCGCACCGATCCTGAAGAACGATAAAACCGTGCTTCGCTTGACTGTTGAAAGATTCGCGCCAACTCCTGGCGCCTCGCTTCTCGTTCCTGCCGGGTTCGCTCCAACGCTAGCGAAAGCGATGATGATCGCAAACGGACAAGCTTCGGCGGCTACCGGCCTCCCGTCGAAACCGGAATATGCAACGGCAATCAAGTTTGAACCATATATCGATAACAACGGGGGCTTTTGGTGAACTTTGAAGAGTATGAAAAATATCAGCTCAAAATGATTGAGCAGAGCTACCGTCAACGCGGCTTCAGCTTCGAACCCGAACCTCGCATCCAAGGTCTGCAATATCGATTCGATGCGATTGCACGGAGCGATTCCGGCGAGGTCATCATCATCGAGCTCGTCAATAAATACCAAAGCAGCCGCGGAATGCAGAACAAGTTGCGAGCTTTCGAGGAGCTGTCGAAGCTGCAACCAAACGTGAAGGTCGATTTCAGATATGTCGACGTGGACGCTGGGGCATTGCAATTGGCGCGTCCTCGACCACAGGACGCCGGGCACCCGAATCTACAGCAGCTTCTTAAAGCGCGAATGCCGCGTTTTGATTCCGAACAGATCGATGCGACGCGCCCGTTCCTAGATATGTGGACGCTGCACGTTGCGTTGATCCGGGCTTACAGCGTCAATCTCGACCTGGACTACGCGGGCACCGGAAGCATGCTTGATCTATATAACGAGATGCTGGAGAGCCACAGTCTTATCGCGCCTGAAGCCGTCGTGGACGATGTGACACAAGATTTATTTGATTTATTTGCAGAAGCGCAAGGCGCGCTCCAAGGCGCCCCAATTGACCGGAGAACCTTTTTGCAACTGCGAGGACACGTTCTCGAAGTCAGGAAACAAGTTCGAAAGCATTTGGCGATGATCCAGGCTAACAGAATCAAGGACCAGAAAAACAAGGCATAGATGCAACTTCGGGCTTGGCAGAAAAGCCATCTCCCAATAATAAAAAACCGCGAATCGCTCGCGGTTTTTTTACGCCTGCCGCCTCGAGCGGCATCGATACAACTTATTCCTGCCAATCCTGCAGCGCCCGAATCGCCGCCTCGCCATTCCGGATCGCCTTTACGCGCCGCACGATTTCATCGCGCCAGGCTTCGTCGGCGTCCAGTTCCGGCTCGTCGCTGTCAGTCAACAGTAATTGCATCAATTCATGCTTTTCCGATGCGGATAGCTGCTGAATCTGTGCTGCGAGCTCGGCGACGATGGACATCCTCATACTCCTAACAGGAAATTATGACCAGATAATAACGTGAACTTCAGTGCGTGTCGACAGGGACCATGTTATCCGTTGGTTTCCTGTCGAGCAGCTTGTTATCCGGGTCGATACCGGCCCGTGCCGGGCGGCCGTCGACCACCAGCGTCACCGTCTGCTGGCGGCGCTCGACCAGGCGGCGTTCGCGTGCCAGCGGATTGCCGTTTTCGTCGTCGACGCCGAATTCGATCCAGTCCTTCAGCGGCACTTCGCGCTCCTCGCCCTGCTCGCCGGCGCGCACCTTGCTGGCGCTGGCGCGGATCGTCACCTCGACCTTGCCGTCCGGGCGGCGGCGGGCGCTGGCGCTGTCGGCGCGGTTCCCGTACAGGACGATGGATTCGAACAGGTCGTCGATCAGGTAGGCCTTGTCCGGCGGGACGATCGCGCGCAGTTTGTCGACCAGCAGCGAGACGGTCGGGTAGGGCGGCCCGCGGAAGGCATGCTCGGCCAGCAGTTCGCGCAGCACGCCGTTCGCCGCGTCTTCGCCCACCAGGTCCTGCAGCAGGTACATCGCCAGGCTGCCCTTGCGGTAGTGGATGTAAGGCTGGTTTTCGTTCTGCGCCAGCGGCAGCTCCTTCTTCGTCTCGACGGCGCGGCCCATCAGGTATTCCTCGAGGTCGTAGCGCAGGAAGCGCCGCATCTTGCTGGAGCCGAAGCTGCGCCGCATCGTCATCAGCGCCGTGTACTCGGCCAGGCTTTCGGACAGCACCGTGGCGCCGCGGCTGTCGGCGCCGACCAGCTGGTGGGCCCACCACTGGTGTCCGACTTCGTGGGCGGTGACGTAGTAGGGGTAGTCGATGTCCTTGCGCGAGTCCGGATCGACCTTGGCGATGAAGCCGGCGCTCTCGGAGAAGGCGATCACGCCCGGCGCCGCCTGCGCATAGCTTGCATAGCGCGGGAACTCGGCGATGCGCAGCTCGCGGTGCTGGTAGGGACCAAAGTGTTTGCTGGCGTATTCGAGAGCGGCCTTGGCGCCGCGGATCATGCGGTCGACGTTGAAGTCGTGGCCCGGCTGGTAATAGACGTCGATCGTCACGTCCTGCCAGCGGTCGTGCCGCACTTCGTAGCGCGCCGACTGGAAGGTGGTGAAGTTCAGCGACGGCTTCTCCATCCGGTAGTGGAAGTAGTGGCGGCCGCGCGCCATCCATTCGCTGTCCAGGGTGCCGGGCGCCACCGCGATCTGGTCCAGGCTGGTGCTGACGACGGCGTCGAAGCGGATCCAGTCGGCGTCGTTGCCGACGTAGTTGTTGGCCTGCGCGGCGATGTCCTCGCGCGCCGCCATGCGTTCCTTCGGCGCCAGGCCATGGCGCTTGCGGTCGCGGTCGTCCGTCAGTTCCCGCGAGGCCTGGTAGCCGATGTGGGGCAGGATGGCGTTGCTGAAGAAGGTTCCGTTGGCCACCACCGCCGTGTCGCGGCCGAGACCGAGCACGCCGCCGGGGGCGTCTTCGAGTTCGAATTCGAGGGCGATGCGGGCGCCCGGCGCCATCGGCGTGGCCAGCCGGTAGCGGTAGAAGCCGCGCTCGGCATCGGCGGCCACGAGGCGCGCCGTCTGCGAGAAGCGCGGCCGCAGGGTCGGCCCGGGCAGCTGCGACACGAACAGTTCCGTGACCGGCGCGCCGCTGCGGTTCTCCAGTTGATAGGCGCCCTTGACCTTCAGCGTGCGCGTGGCCGGCAGGATGTCGACCTGCAGGTTGACATCGAGGATGCGCGGCTGGGCGATTTTCGCGTAGCGGCGGTAGCGCAGCTCGTATTCGGCGCGCAGGCGGTCCTTGGTCCATGCGCTTTGGTAGGCGCCGACGTGTTCGAGGTTGTACCAGAGGAGGGCGCCGGACCCCAGGAACAGCAGCGCGCCCAGGCCGAAGGCGCCCAGCACGCCGGGGCTCAGGCGCTGGCGCGCCAGCTGCAGGCGCTCCTGGAAGCGGTCGGCCACGCCGCGCGGCCACAGCACCAGGGCCAGCGCCAGCAGCACCAGCGCGGCGCCGCCCCAGTAGACCAGCAGCGTGCGCTGCAGCGGCAGGTAGTGGCCGAAGCCGTTCATCGCGGAATAGGTCACGTCCGGCAGGGCGCCGTACAGCAGCATCGGGTGGTCGAGCCCGAGCGAGCTCAGAGTGATGCTGGCGATGTAGTACAGCACCAGCACGAAGTAGCCGAGGTATTTGTGGTTCAGGATGGCCTGCACCGCGATCGCCAGCGCGGCAACCAGCGCGTACTTCGGCAGCAGCAGGCCGAACAGGGTGAACAGGTAGAGGCCCGGTTCGAGGGCCACGTAGCCGCGGAACAGCTGGATCAGCATCCCGCACACCATCGCCACCAGCAGCAGCACGGCCTGCAGGCCGACCAGGGCCAGGGTCTTGGCCGCCAGCGGCAGCCAGCTCGGCACCGGCAGCGCGTCGAGCATCAGGGCCATGCGCGCTTCGCGTTCGCGCCACACCATCTCGCCGGCGTAGAAGGTGGTGACGATCAGCAGGAACAGCGAGAACACGTCGCGGATCAGTTCCAGCACCATGTAGGTGACCGGGTAGGTATTGGTGCCGTAGATGGCGCCCAGGTCGAGCGAGCTGACCACCAGCACCAGCACGCCGGCCAGCGCGATCACGGCAAAGTAGACGTTCTTGACCGATTCGCGCAGGTCGAGCCAGGTGGATTTCAGCAGCAGCACGGCGAGGCTGCGCGCGGCGAAGTCCGGCGTTTCCGTGGTGGCGCCGGCCGCCGCGCCGTTGGCCAGGCTGGCGGCCAGGCCGGTAGCCGCGCTCTCGCCTTCGCCGCGCACCGCCGCGCGCCGCGAGGCCGGGCTGGAGACGAAGCTGAAGCGCCAGTAGCCCAGCAACAGCACAACGACCGAGAACGCGCCCCAGATCAGGCGGTTGGCCAGGTAGACGCCTTCGAAGGGTACCAGGCGCGCATTGCGCTCGGCGATGCTCCAGTATTCGGTCAGGCGGATCAGCGAGGTGGTGGCGAACGGGTCGATCAGCGCCGCCAGGGTCTTGTAATCGAGGTCGCGCGCCAGCGAGGGCGCCACCACGTAGCCGATCATCATCACCACGCCGGCCACATACACCGGCAGCATGCGCCGCGTGAGGGCGGCCAGGACGAAGAAGATGGCGCCGAAGATGAACAGGTTCGGCAGCAGGGTCAGGAAGTAGGGCGCGATATAGGCCAGCGCGACGAAGGGCCCGACGCGCGACGGATCGACACCCGGCAGCAGGGTGCCGAGCAGGTTGCCGAGCACGATCGAGGCGTAGATCACGGCCATGGTCGCCAGCGCGCCCAGGAAGCGCCCGAACACGTAGGCGTACTTCGGGATCGGCGCGCTGAAGAAGAAGTGGTGGGTCTCGTATTCGAAGTCCTGCTGCACCGAGCGGCCCATCATGGCCGCCGCCACCACGATGCCGAAGCAGCCCAGGAAGGCCGAGGACAATGCCACCTGGCGCGGGCCGTTGACCAATACCCGGCCGCCGAAGGAGATCGTGACGTCCTTGAAGGCGCCGCCGGACGCCGCCACCCACAGCATCGCCAGCGCCAGGAAAGAGAAAAAGTAGATCCAGGTGGACAGCAGCTTCAGGCGCTGCCGTGCCTCGAACAGCGCGATGGCGTAAAGCGCGCGCATGTAATCAGCAATTCCCTGCCGCCGCATTGTGGCGGCCGGCGATGGTGGCGAAATAGACGTCTTCGAGGGTCGGATGGATCGGCTCGAAGTCGTCGCCCGGATAGCGCTCCGCATACACGTGGATCATCGGGCGGCCGCTCAGCAGGCGCGTGGAGATCACGGTGTGGCGCTTCTGGAAGGCGAGCAGTTCGGGCTTGCTGACGAAGCGGGCCCAGATCTTCCCCTCGATGCCTTCGATCAGCCGCGAGGGTTCGCCGCACAGCAGCACGTGGCCCTTGTTGATGATCGCCATGTTGGCGCACAGGTCGGCGACGTCGGACACGATGTGGGTCGACAGGATCACGGTCTTGTCCTGGCCGATGTCGGACAGCAGGTTATGGAAGCGCACCCGTTCCTGCGGGTCGAGGCCGGCGGTCGGCTCGTCGACGATGATCAGCTGCGGATCGCCGAGCAGCGCCTGGGCGATGCCGAAGCGCTGGCGCATGCCGCCCGAGAAGGTGCCCAGGCGCTGGTCGCGCACTTCGAACAGATTGGTCTGCTGCAGCAGTCCGTCGACGACTTCGCGCCGCCGCGCGCGGTTCGCCAGGCCCTTCAATTGCGCGAAGTGATCGAGCAGTTCGTAAGCGGTCACTTTCGGATAGACGCCGAAATCCTGCGGCAGATAGCCGAGCAGGCGGCGCACTTCGTCCTTTTCGTCGAGGACGTCGATATCGTCCAGGAACACGGAACCCGAATCGCATTCCTGCAGGGTCGCGAGGATCCGCATCAGGGTCGACTTGCCGGCGCCGTTCGGCCCGAGCAGGCCGAACATCCCCGGCGGGATGCTCAGCGTGACCCCGTCCAGCGCGACCACGCCATTGGCGTAGGTCTTGGACAGATTGCGGATTTCTAGTTCCATAGTGAGAATCTGCGTACTTTGATGACTATTGCATTGTATTAAAAACGAGCGGCAGAGGAAGGGCCCATGCGACACACGGCAGTTTCACCGTCCCAGAGTGCAGAAATGCGGTCCCAGGGCGGAACGGAAACAACGCTCCAGCATACGGCAGGGGAAAATTCCTGTCCAGTTTGACAACTTCCCGCCGCTTCCTTCCGCGCCCCGGATCGATGCATAATGTCCACATGGATACGATGATCAAGGACAGGATCCTGGCCGTCACCCGCCAGGGCCGCACCCGCCCCGAGGCGACCGACTGGTTCCGCGTTGCCGCCGGCCTGCATTACCTCGCCGGCCTGATGACGAAGGAAGCGATCGACTTTGCGAAAGTCGACCGCGAGTACAACCGCTTCATCTACCAGAGCATCGGCGGCGGCCACACCATCACCAGCATCCTGCAGTTCATGAGCGGAGAGAAGGTGCTGCCGACCTTGCAGTCGCCGCGCTTCATGGCGGTGTTCGGCGAGAGCTGTCCCGAAATACCGGCCGACTCGATTCCGTTCCTGCTGGAGCTGAACCTGGGCGTGGCGAAGAACATCTCGAAGCTGGAGGTGGCGGGGCCGGTGCACGACTGGCTGCAGAAGCAGAAAGGCGGGCAAGGCATATAATGGCGGCATGGATAATCTGACCCGTGCCCACAACCCCCTCGACGGCCTGATCGCCGGCTTCGACCGCGCCCTGCGCGTGGTCGGCGGCGTGGCCAAGGCCTCGCGCCCGAACCCCGGCGCCCAGGCCCGCGACTGCGAACTGAACGACCAGGAGGCGCGCCACAGCGCCGGCCTGATGCGCGTGAACCACGTCGGCGAAGTCTGCGCCCAGGCCCTGTACGACTCGCAATCGCGCCATGCCGGCAGCGCCGCCATGCGCGAGCAGTTCAGGCAGGCCGGCCGCGAAGAAGAAGACCACCTGGCGTGGACGGCCGAGCGCCTGTCCGAACTGGGCTCGCAGCCCAGCCTCCTGAATCCGCTGTGGTATGCCGGCGCCTACGCGCTGGGCACGGTGGCCGCGCGCATGGGCGATGCCCAGAGCCTCGGCTTCGTGGTCGAGACCGAGCGCCAGGTCGAAGCCCACCTGAACAGCCACCTCGACCAGCTGCCGCCGCAGGACGGCAAGTCGCGCGCGATCGTCGAGCAGATGCGCGTCGACGAGATCGAGCATGGATCGAAGGCGCAGGCGATGGGCGCGGCCGAGATGCCGCTGCCGGTGCGCATGGCGATGCGGGCGATGGCCAAGGTGATGACCACCACCGCGTATTACGTCTGATTACGCCTCGACGATCTCGAACGAGTGCGTGATCTCGGCCGTCTTGGCCAGCATGATCGAGGCCGAGCAGTACTTGTCGTGCGACAGGTTGACGGCCCGCTCCACCGCCGCCGGTTTCAGATTGCGGCCGCTGACGATGAAGTGGAAGTGGATCTTCGTGAACACCTTCGGATCGGCATCGGCGCGGTCGGCCTTCAGGCTCACGTCGCAGCCGCGCACGTCTTCGCGGCCGCGCTTCAGGATCAGCACCACGTCATAGGCGGTGCAGCCGCCGGTCCCCAACAAGACCATCTCCATCGGGCGCGGCGCCAGGTTGTGGCCGCCGCCTTCCGGCGCGCCGTCCATGCTGACCATGTGGCCCGAGCCGGTCTCGGCCCGGAAGCTCATCCCGGACGGGCCGTTCCAGCTGACTTTGACTTCCATTCCTGTTCTCCCTAGCGTGATTCGAGGCGTTTATTCTACGGCTTATACCGACAGCACGTAGCGCTCGCTCTTCATCCGCCAGCTCGCAAAACCGACCGCCAGCAGCGCGCCCAGGGCCGAGCAGGCGAAGGTCAGCACGAAGGGCAGGACGCCGACGTCGATGCCCTTGGCCATCTCGCGCAGCAGGGTCTGGTTCGACAGCATCGGCACCATGTACATCCAGGTCGCCGTCTTCAGCTCCATCATCGAGACCACCACGCCCGGAATCAGCGGCACCAGCATCACGAAACTCAGCACGCTCTGCGCTTCCTTGAAGGACTTGGCGTTCATCGCCAGCGCCACCTGCAGGCCGGCGGCCAGCAGGCACAGGGGAATCGTGGCGATGCAGACCATGATCAGGTCAGCCCAGTTCAGGCTCCACGACATGCCGATTTCCTCGAGCGGCAGCCAGGACAGGATCGCGTGCGCCAGCGCCAGTTCGAGGGTCACGCCGACGATCGCCAGCACCGCGGCGGTCAGCCACTTGCCGACCACCAGCTCCCAGGCGCGGATCGGCTGCGCCATCAGCACTTCCATCGAGCGGCGTTCGCGCTCGCCGGCGGTGCTGTCGACGGCGGTCGACATGCCGCAGATGAAGACCGGCAGGAACAGCACGCCGAGGATGCTGCCGATCAGCATGGCCGAACGCGAGGCGTTGGTGCCGGTGTCGAAGCGCTGCACCTGGATCGGCGCCAGCGTGGCCGGCGAGACCCCGTGCGCCAGCAGGCGCGCGCTGGCGACGTTGGCGCCGTAGGCCTCCAGCACGTCTTCGATGTCGCGGCGCCGCTTGCCGTTCTCGTCGGCCGAGTCGAACCACATCTCGATGCGCGCCGGGCGCATCGCCGCGTAGTTCTCGCCGAACTTGTCGGACAGGCGCAGCACCGCCGGATAGGTGCGGGTCTGCAGCAGCGCCGTGATGCCGGCTTCGTCGAGCGGACCGGGATCCTTGACGGTGATGCTGCGCTGCTTGAACTGCGAGATCAGGGTCGGGGCCTGGCTGGCGCCGATCACGGCGATCTCGACGCCGTCGCGCTCCGGCTTGGTGGCGCGCTTGATCTCCTGGTTCAGCAGGTAGCCGAGCATCACCGGATACATCAGCGTGAACAGGGCCAGCAGGCCGAGGGTGCGCTTTTCGCGCAGGGTTTCGCGCAGCTCCTTCAGGAGCACGATCATGAACTTCGGTTTCATGCGGCGATTCCTTCTTCGGTGCCGACCAGGCTGACGAAGGCGTCTTCCAGGTTGGCGATGCCGGTGCGCCGGCACAGTTCTTCGGGCGAGCCCTGGGCCACGGTATGGCCTTTGGCGATGACGATCACGTCGTCGCACAACTGGGTCACTTCCTGCATCACGTGGGTGGCCATGATCACGCAGCAGCCGTCGGCGCGCAGCGCCGACAATGCCTGGCGCAGCGCGCGCGTGCTCATCACGTCGAGGCCGCGGCTCGGTTCGTCCAGCAGCAGGTGGCGCGGGCGGTGCAGCAGCGTGCGCGCCAGCGCGACCTTGATGCGCTGGCCCTGCGAGAAGCCCTTGGCGCGGCGCTCGAGGATGTCTTCCATCTGCAGCAGCCCCGCCACTTCGTCGATGCGCTGGCGCAGCGGGCCGGCCGCCATGCCGTTCAGCTCACCGAAGTAGCTCAGGTATTCGCGCGTGCTGAGACGCTCGTAGAGGCCGAACTGGTCGGTCAGGAACCCGATGTTGCGGCGTACCGCCAGCGGGTCCTTTTCCGGATCGACGCCGTCGATGGCGATGCTGCCGTGGTCGCGCTTCAAGAGCCCGACCAGGGTGCGCAGGAGGGTGGTCTTGCCGGCGCCGTTGGGGCCGAGCAGGGCGGTGATCTGGCCGTCGCGCGCGGTGAAGCTGACGCCGCCGAGCGCCTGCACGGCGCCGAACTGCTTGCGTACTTCCTGGACTTCTATCATGGCTGGCTCGCTTCAGGGTTGCGGCCCGGCGCTGCCGAGCTGGAAGGTCGGGGCGGGGATCTCGGCCAGGCAGGCGGCGTCGAGCCGGTTGGCCGGACGGTCGAGGAATTCGCGCAGCAGGCGCGGCGCGCAGCCCAGCTGCGACACGCCGTGGCCGGCATTCGCCACCACCAGCTGCTGCGCGTGGGCCATGTAGCGGGCGGCGCTTTCCGCGCGGCGCGGCGGCGTGACCGGGTCGAGCGCGCCGGACAGCAGCAGCGCCGGCGCCTGGATCGTCGTCGGCGCGGCGTAGGGCACGGCCGGCACGTTCATCACCTTGCACAGGGCGGGCATGCGGTCGGCCAGCGGGCGCGTCAGCATGGCGGCGTCGTCCTTGATCAGCTGCGGCGTCATGCGCGGCACGTCCTCGGCGCACACCACCGCAAAGTGCAGCAGGATCGAGGTCGCGCCGTCGGTGGCGAAGTCGCCGGCGATGTTGCGGCGCGCGATGAAGGGTTCCCAGCGGCCCTGGTAGGCGCTGTGGATCAGGAAGGGCAGGCGGCGCGCATCGGCCGGCGCGTACAGGATGCTGTGCACGGTCTGCAGGAAGCGCGGCGCCGTCATCGTGACGCTGACCGGCTGCGCGGTGCGCGGATCGGCGATCGACAGTTTGATGCCGGCTTCGGCGCGCGCCGCCAGGGCGTCGAATTCGCTGCGCAGGTTCGGATAGGCCTTGTGGCAGCCGGCATCCTGTTCGCACTGGGCGAACAGCTTGTCGAGCGCGGCCTGGCCGTCGCGGCCGCCCGCCGGGATCACCTGGTCGGGCGCGGCGACGCCGTCCAGCACCAGGCTGCGCACGCTGTCAGGAAAAGCGCGCGCATAGGCCTGGCCCAGGCGCGTGCCGTAGGAGCCGCCCCAGAGGTTGATCTTGCCGTAGCCGAGGCTGCGGCGGACGACGTCGATGTCGCGCGCGGCGCTGGCGGTGGTGTAGGCGGCGAAGTTGGCATGGGTGGCGCCGATGCAGCGCCGCAGCGCGTTCTCGATCTCGGCGTCGCTCATCGTGTCCTGGTTGTCCGGATCGGCGCAATCGAGCTTGCCCGACAGACCGGTGCCGCGCTGGTCGATGAAGACGATGTCGCGGGTGGCGCGCACGCGCTTGAAGGCGGCCGACAGCAGCGGCAGCACGTCGCTGCCGGCCTGGCCGGGACCGCCGGCCAGCACGAACAGCGGATCGGACCGCGCCGATTCACGGAAGGCCGGGGCCACGGTCACGTGCAGCTTGAGGCTGCCGGCGGCGGCGTTCGCGTAGTCCAGCGGCACGGACACCTTCAGGCAGCGCAGGGCTTCCTCGGCGCCGGGCAGGTGGCAGTTGCTGACGGCCGGTTTGGCGACGGCGCTTGCAGGGGAATTGGCGGCGGCTGGCGCGGCAAGCGCCGGGGCGGCGCACAGCAGGGCCAGCAGGGCAGACATGATCGGACGGGTGTTCACGGAGTCTCCTCTTTGATGTTGACCATAGTAAATTGCTATTCTTTTGTCGGTCAACAAATAGTTGCATATATGCATTAGCTCTTGAGTCTAGGTGAGCGTGCTGAAAACCACTTGCGTTCCGTCTAGCGGCTTGACTGAAGAGGTGGGAGTCGGCTATGATCGTGGGCTTTCCATTTGCTCAGGAAAAGACAATAAGGCAGAGTCTGCGGTTGTTCAGCAGAACCACCATTTGAGCATTTACACCTATATATAGGAAGTCAACATGAAAACTTTTTCCGCTAAGGGCCATGAAGTCCAGCGCGATTGGTACGTGATTGACGCGACGGACAAAGTCCTCGGACGTGTTGCCAGCGAAGTGGCACGCCGACTGCGCGGCAAGCACAAGCCTGAATTTACTCCGCACGTCGATACCGGTGACTTTATCGTCGTCGTCAACGCAGGCAAGCTGCGCGTGACCGGCACCAAGGCCACTGCCAAGACCTACTACCGTCACTCGGGCTACCCGGGCGGTATCTACGAAACCAACTTCCTGAAAATGCAACAGCGCTTCCCGGGCCGCGCCCTGGAAAAGGCTGTCAAAGGCATGCTGCCGAAGGGCCCGCTGGGCTACGCCATGATCAAGAAGCTGAAGGTCTATGCGGAAGGCACCCACCCGCACGCCGCCCAGCAACCGCAAGCACTCGATTTCTAAGGAACTGACATGATCGGTAACTACAATTACGGCACCGGCCGTCGCAAGAGTGCAGTCGCCCGCGTGTTCATCAAGGCTGGCACCGGCCAGATCATCGTGAACGGCAAACCGGCCGCCGAGTACTTCTCGCGCGAAACCGGCCTGATGGTCATCCGTCAGCCGCTGGAACTGACCGGCAACGTCGAGCGTTTCGACATCAAGGTCAACGTGCATGGCGGCGGCGAGTCCGGCCAGGCAGGTGCAGTGCGCCACGGCATCACCCGTGCACTGATCGACTACGACGCAGGCCTGAAGGGCGACCTGGCACGTGCCGGTTTCGTCACCCGTGACGCCCGTGAAGTCGAGCGTAAGAAAGTTGGTCTGCGCAAAGCACGTCGCGCAAAGCAATTCTCGAAGCGTTAATCGGATCCGCAGCGCCTCCGCGCTGCCATCCAGAAGAAGCCGCCCGCTGCAAAGCCGGCGGCTTTTTTGTTGTCCATCAAACCGGGGTCAGACTCCGATTTTTGGAAATTGTTTTTCAGGCCAATATCTGCCCCCAATTTTGGAAATTGCTCTTCGGTTTTTGCCAGAATTCGGAGTCTGACCCCGGTTTGATTTTTCGCATAAAATTGCACCTCGACCGCTAGGCACTTATTTTTTTACGAAGGAAAGAACATGATCAAAGTTGGCATCGTTGGTGGTACCGGTTATACGGGCGTGGAGCTGCTGCGCCTGCTGTCGGCCCATCCCGAGGTGCAGCTGACCGCCATCACCTCGCGCAAGGAAGACGGCCTGCCGGTGGCCGACATGTTCCCGTCGCTGCGCGGTCACGTCGACCTGGCCTTCTCGAGCCCGGACAAGGCCGACCTGAGCCAGTGCGACGTGGTGTTCTTCGCCACCCCGCACGGCGTCGCCATGGCCCAGGCCCCGGCCCTGCTGGCCGCCGGCGTGAAGGTCATCGACCTGGCCGCCGACTTCCGCCTGAAGGACCGCGCCGCCTTCGAGAAATGGTACAAGATGGAACACACCGCGCCCGAGCTGATCGAGGAAGCGGTCTATGGCCTGCCCGAACTGAACCGCGAAGACATCAAGAAGGCGCGCCTGATCGCCAACCCGGGCTGCTACCCGACCACCATGCAGCTGGGCTTTTGCCCGCTGCTGAAGGCAGGCCTGATCGACGCCGGCAACCTGATCGCCGACAGCAAGTCGGGCGTGTCCGGCGCCGGCCGCAAGGCCGAGATCGGCACCCTGTTCTCGGAAGCCAGCGACAACTTCAAGGCCTACGGCGTGGCAGGCCACCGCCACACCCCGGAAACCTCGGCCCAGCTGCAGCGCTATACCGACCAGAAAGTCGGCCTGATCTTCACGCCCCACCTGGTGCCGATGATCCGCGGCATGCACTCGACCCTGTACGCGCGCCTGACTCGCGATATCGATAATGCCGCGCTGCAAGCCCTGTTCGAAGAGGCCTATCGCAACGACGAGTTCGTCGACGTGATGCCTTTCGGCTCGCACCCGGAAACCCGCTCGACCCGCGGCTCGAACATGCTGCGCATCGCGCTGCACCGTCCGGACGGCGGCGATACCGTCGTGATCCTGGTGGTGCAAGACAATCTGGTGAAGGGCGCCGCCGGCCAGGCCGTGCAGTGCATGAACCTGATGTTCGGCGTGCCGGAAAACATGGGCCTGCAACAAGTCGCGCTGCTGCCGTAACGCTGCGCAAGGCGACCCGGGCCGGGTCGCCGCCCCCTTGCAAGGGTTGCCGACAAGATGCAGATCAACGCACTAGGTGTTGATCACGGTAAATTGACCTGTGCACTGCCGAGCTTGGCAGCGTTCTACTTTGCAAGGGGACTACCATGTTCGGTCGTAATGCAAAAAGCGAAATCGACAGCCTGATCGGCATTTCCGCGCGCATCGAAGGCGACCTGGTATTCACCGGCGGCCTGCGCATCGACGGCGAGGTGCATGGCAACGTGATTGCCGGTAATGACGCCGACAGCGTCCTGATCGTGTCCGAGCATGCCCGCATCGAAGGCGAGGTGCGCTGCGCCAATCTGGTCGTCAACGGTTACATCGCGGGGACGGTGCGGTCGACGGAACTGCTTGAATTGCAGCCGAAAGGCCGCATACACGGGGATGTCCATTACCGCCTGCTGGAGATGCACGGCGGCGCCCTGGTGACGGGAAAGCTGACCCACGAAGCCGCCCCGGCGCCGGCCGCCGAGCCGGTGTTTCATTTAGGCGTCGCGGCGGAAGGGGCGTCAGCATGACTGGCGCCAACCGTCTATAATGGACGAAATCCGCATTCAATCAGGAGTTTATCCATGACCGCAATCGCCGAATTGCATCGCTCGCAAGAGCAGGACGCAATGCCGTCGCCCATCAACTTCACCGACAGCGCCGCGCAGAAGGTCGCCCAACTGATCGAAGAAGAAGGCAATCCCGACCTGAAGCTGCGCGTCTTCGTGCAGGGCGGCGGCTGCTCGGGCTTCCAGTACGGTTTCACCTTCGACGAAATCATGAACGAAGACGACACCGCGATGGAAAAGAACGGCGTCACCCTGCTGATCGATTCGATGAGCTACCAGTACCTGGTCGGCGCCGAAATCGACTACAAGGACGACCTCGAAGGCGCCCAGTTCGTGATCAAGAACCCGAACGCCACCTCGACCTGCGGCTGCGGTTCGTCGTTCTCGGCGTAATCGCCAGTTTCGCGCATTAATAAAGCCGCCTTGGCATTGCCGGGCGGCTTTTTTACGTCCGTCAAAATCATCAGGCCGGATACAGCGCCCCCAGCACCCGCAACCCAGCCGCCCCTGTCACCGCCGGCAAATTACCCGGCCGACGCCGCATGAACTGGACACCCAGCCAGGCGAAGGCCAGGGCCTCGACCCGATTCGGCGCCACGCCCAGTTCCTCGGTCGACCTGACCGGAATCCCGCCGCCGAGCGCGGCTTCGATGTCGCGCAGCAGCACGCCGTTATACGCCCCGCCGCCGCACACGTACACCGCCTGGGCCGGCTGGCCCGCGGTCGCATCCTGGATCGCATGCGCGATCGTGACCGCGGTCAGGCGCGTCAGCGTGGCCTGGACGTCGGCCGGCGCCACATCGGCGCGCCGGGCCAGTTTCCCGGCCAGCCATTCAGCATGGAACAGGTCGCGCCCGGTGCTCTTGGGCGGCGGCTGGCGGAAATAGGGCTCGTCCAGCAGGATTTGCAGCAATTGCTCGTCGACCTTGCCGGAGGCGGCGAAGGCGCCGTCCTCGTCATAAGGCTTGCCGGTGTGGCGCGCTACCCACAGATCCATCAGTACATTGCCCGGACCGGTGTCGAAGCCGCTCACGCGGCCGTCGCCGTGCAGCACGCTGATGTTGCCGATGCCGCCGATGTTCACCACCACCCGCACCTGCTTCGGCTTGCCGAAGCGGGCTTCGTGGAAGGCCGGGACCAGCGGTGCGCCCTGGCCGCCGGCGGCGACGTCGCGCGCGCGGAAGTCGGCGATCACGTCCAGGCCGGTGAGTTCGGCCAGCAGGGCCGGATTATTGGTCTGGCGCGTAAAACCCAGTTCCGGGCGGTGGCGGATGGTCTGGCCGTGCACGGCCACGGCGCGCACCGGGCCCGGCGCCTGCGCGACCAGTTGCTGCACACAATCGGCGTAGCAGCGCGCCAGGGCGTTGGCGGCCAGCGCCTCGCGCTCCAGTTCGTTCTCGCTGGCGGCCTGCAGGGCCATCAGTTCGGCGCGCAGGTCGGCCGGGAAGGGCGTGAAGGCCGCCTGCAGGGTGCGGATGCCGCGGCCGGAGAAATCGGCCAGTACGCCGTCGACGCCGTCCAGGCTGGTGCCGGACATCAGGCCGATGTAGAGAGAGGAAGCGGGCATATTCTTTGTACAGTCAGATGCAAATAGTCAGATGGGGTCAGATCCCACCCGTGAGAACCGGGATCTGACCCCATATAAATAAAAACGCCTTGCACTCTGCAGTGCAAGGCGTCTCATTCTATCTGCAATCGGGCTGAAGCTTAACGTGCAGCCATTGCATTGCCAGCCGGATTCAGCAGCGAGAAGCGGTGCGACATTTCGGTGGCGGCGGTGCGGAAGCGGCCCAGCTCGCCGGTCGTCAGCGGCTGCGCCTGCAGGTTCTTCTGCGACATCGGGTCGATCGCGTTGCCGCCGACGCGGAATTCGTAGTGCAGGTGCGGGCCGGTTGCCCAGCCGGTGGCGCCGACGTAGCCGATCACGTCGCCCTGGTGCACTTTCTGGCCCTTGCGCATGCCGCTGGCGAAACGGCTCATGTGGCCGTAGGCGGTGCTGTAGTTGGACCAGTGCTTGAGCACGACCATGTTGCCGTAGCCGTTAGACACGCCGGCAAAGTCGACGACGCCGTCGCCGGCGGCGCGGATCGGGGTGCCCATCGGGGCGGCCATGTCGATGCCCTTGTGCGCTTTCCAGACGTTGAACACCGGATGCACGCGCATCGAGAAGCCGGAGGAGATGCGGGTGAAGGCGACCGGCGACTTCAGGAAGGCCTTCTTCAGCGACTTGCCGTCCAGGCTGTAGTAGCCGCCCTGGTGGCTGACCGGGTCTTCGTACCAGACCGACTGGTAAGCGACGCCGCGGTTGACGAATTCGCCGGCCAGCACGCGGCCGGTACGGACCAGTTCGCCATCCTGGTAGAAGGTTTCGTAGACGACGTTGAAACGGTCGCCGCGCTTCAGGTCCGAGCGGAAGTCGATGCTGGTCGAGAACATCTCGATGATCTGGTTGACCACCGAATCCGGGATCTGGCCGCCGTCGACGTTGGCGTCGGTGGCTGCGTACAGCGAGGAGCTGATTTCGCGCGAACGCATTTCGACGCGGCGCTCGAGTTCTGCCGGCGCCTTGCTGACGACGAACTTGTCGCCCTTGCGCGACACGGTCACGGTATTGAACTGGTCCTTGTCGACGGCGATGGTGGCGCGCAGCGACAGCAGCAGGCCATTTTCATCGGTTTCGGCCTGGATGCGCTTGCCGGTCTTGAGCGAGAGGATGCTGCGCGCCAGCTTGTCGCTGCGAACGAAGGCGGCGGCCTGCTGGTCGTCGATGCCGAGGCGGGTGAAGATCGAGCCCAGGGAGTCGCCTGGACGGACGCGTTCTTCGTGGATGAATTCCTGCTGGTCTTGCTGCAGCGCGGCGATCTGGTCCGCCAGGTTCGGCAGTTGCAGGTCTTGCGCGATCGACTTGACGGGGATGTCGGCAGGATCGGGAGCGATGGGGGCGACTGCGGTCGCGCCGAAGGCACAGAGTGCCAGGGCAGCGGCGCCCCCGGCAACGATGCGGGTCTTTCGGCTCGTGTCCAGCAGGCCGAACCAGCGTTTACCGGTGATTTTCTGTATTGGGTTCATGCAATCAGTTAAAATTTACCGCTTCACCGTCTTACGGACCAACGCTTTTTCTTTTTGATTTCTTACTTGTTGTCCGTGAAACTTTTCATGCGGCAAGATTGATGGGATCGGGCATTATATCAAAATACCGGCTCCTACAACCGTTTTAGGCAAATTCCTACAAGATTTTTATGACTTCTGCTGAGCTTTCTGGTAATGCCAAACATGCAACTTCCGCCGGGGCGGCGGCGCTTCCCTTGAGCGATGCCGTCCAGGAAGCCCTTGCGATCACCAAGCGCGGCGTCGACGAACTGCTGATCGAAAGCGAGTTCGCCCAGAAGCTGGCGCGCTCGGAAAAGAGCGGCCAGCCGCTGCGCATCAAGCTGGGCCTGGACCCGACCGCGCCCGACCTGCACCTGGGCCACACCGTGGTGCTCAACAAGCTGCGCCAGCTCCAGGACCTGGGCCACCAGGTGATTTTCCTGATCGGCGACTTCACCTCGATGATCGGCGACCCCTCGGGGCGCAACGTGACCCGTCCGCCGCTGACCCGCGAGCAGATCGAGACCAATGCGCAGACCTATTTCAAGCAGGCTTCGCTGGTGCTCGACCCGGCCCGCACCGAAATCCGCTACAACTCGGAGTGGTGCGACCCGCTCGGCGCGCGCGGCATGATCCAGCTGGCTTCGCGCTACACCGTGGCGCGCATGATGGAGCGCGACGACTTCACCAAGCGCTACAAGAGTGGGACCCCGATCTCCGTGCATGAGTTCCTTTATCCGCTCATGCAAGGCTATGATTCGGTCGCTTTGAAAGCAGACCTTGAGCTAGGTGGAACGGATCAGAAATTCAACCTGCTTGTTGGACGCGAACTACAGAAAGACTACGGGCAAGAGCCGCAGTGCATTCTCACCATGCCGCTGCTCGAAGGCCTGGACGGCGTCGAGAAGATGTCGAAGTCCAAGAACAACTACATCGGCATCACCGAGCCGGCCAACACCATGTTCGGCAAGCTGATGAGCATCTCGGACGTCATGATGTGGAAGTACTACGAGCTGCTGTCCTTCCGTTCGATCCAGGACCTCGCCGCGCTGCGCGCCGAGGTCGAGGGCGGCCGCAACCCGCGCGACGCCAAGGTCGCGCTGGCCCAGGAGATCGTCGCGCGCTTCCACTCGCAGCAGGCGGCCGAGGACGCGCTGGCCGACTTCGTCAACCGCTCCAAGGGCGGCATCCCGGACGACGTGCCGGAAGTCAGCCTGTCCGGCGCCCCGATGGGCCTGCCGCAGCTGCTGAAAGCCGCGAACCTGTGCGCTTCCTCGTCGGAAGCGATGCGCATGGTCGACCAGGGCGGCGTGCGCATCGACGGCACGGTGGTCGCGGACAAGGCGCTGCAGATCCAGGCCGGCACTTTCGTGCTGCAGGTGGGCAAGCGCAAGTTCGCGCGCGTGACCCTGTCGGCCGCATGATCGGCCTGCTCCAGCGCGTCAGCCAGGCCAGCGTCACCGTCGACGGCGAGGTCGTCGGCGCCATCGGGCATGGCCTGATGGTGCTGGTCTGTGCCGAAAAGGGCGACACCGAACGCGAAGCGGAGGCCTTGCTGGCCAAGCTGCTGGGCTACCGGGTGTTCTCCGACGAGGCCGGCAAGATGAACCGCAGCGTCGTCGACGTCGAAGGCGGCCTGCTGCTGGTGCCGCAGTTCACGCTGGCGGCGGACACCCGCTCCGGCACGCGGCCGTCGTTCTCGCCGGCCGCCGCGCCGGAAGACGGACGCCGGCTGTTCGACTATTTCGTGCGCCAGGCGCGCGAGCGTCACGGTAATGTCGAGACCGGCCGTTTCGGCGCCGACATGAAAGTGGCGCTGACCAACGACGGTCCGGTCACTTTCTGGCTTCGTATTGATCCACCCAAGATCTCGGGGTGAAACCGCGAAGCACCGCGCCGGTCAATGTAAGTAGGGGCATAAGGAGGGCAGGGCGATGAAGATCTGGAGCGATTCCTTTGTAGAAGGCGGCCCGATTCCGCCCCGCTGCGCGTTCGCCGAGATCGATCCCGGCAGCCACATCAAACTGTCCAGCAACCGCAGCCCGCACATCGCCTGGGACGAGGTGCCGGCCGGCGCCGAGTCGCTGGTGCTGCTGTGCCACGACCTCGACGTGCCGACCGACGGCGCGAACGTCAACCGCGAGGGCCGCACGGTGCCGGATGCGCTGGCGCGCACCGACTTCTATCACTGGTCGCTGGTCGACATCCCGGTGGTGCTGGATTCCTTTGCCGAAGGCCTGTTCTCGGACATGGTGACTCCCGGCGGCAAGAGCGGGCCGCTGGTGCCGTTCACGATCAAGAACGGCACCGAGCACCAGCTGCGCCACGGCGTCAACGATTACACCAGCTGGTTCGCCAACGACCCCGACATGGTCGGCGAATACTTTGGCTATGACGGCCCCTGCCCGCCCTGGAACGACGAACGGGTGCATACCTATGTCTTCACGCTGTACGCGCTCGACATCCCGCGCCTGCCGCTGGAAGGCCGGTTCACGGGCAAGGAAGCGCGCCTGGCGATCACCGGCCACATCCTGGACGAAGCCCGGATCTTCGGCGTGTATTCGCTGAACCCGGAAATCGCCGCCACCCTCATCGATAAATAAACAAGTTTGAATATCATCCTGATCCGCCATGGCGAAACCGCGTGGAACGCGGAGCGCCGCCTGCAAGGCCATCTCGACATCCCCCTGAACCCGGAAGGCGAGCGCCAGGCAAAGCGCCTGGCCGAGGCGCTGGCCCCTGAATCCATCGACCTGGTCGTTGCCAGCGACCTGCAGCGGGCGCGCCAGACGGCGCAGGCCGTGGCCGGCGCGCGCGGCATGAGCGTGCACGTCGAACCGGGCCTGCGCGAGCGCTGCTACGGCGGCTTCGAAGGCTTGCTGTACAGCGAAATCGAGCAGCGCTTTCCGGCCGAGTTCGCGGCCTGGCAGGCGCGCGACGTCGATGCAATTTTGCCGGAAGGTAAAAATTGCGGTGAAACCTTCCGCCAGTTCTACACCCGCGCCACCGATGCCATCCTGGCGCTGGCCGCCGCCCATCCGGGCCGCACCCTGGCCCTGGTGGCCCACGGCGGCGTGCTCGAGTGCGCTTACCGGATGGCGCTCGGCCTGCCGCTGGAAACGCCGCGCGACTTCAAGGTCTACAACGCCAGCATCAACCGCTTCCATGTGGCGGACGGCCGCCTGGGCCTGCAAAGCTGGGGCGAAGTCGGCCACCTGCGCCCGGCCCTGCTCGACGAACTCGGCTGAAGCCAGCAACTGACAGCCAAATATGTCAGATTCACAACACTAGAAAAAAGTGTGCTGATAAATTGAGCAGCGGTTCGGGTAAAATAGCGAGTTCCCGATTTTTCTCCTGGTTTTTCTCCCGTGCAAATAGGTCCTTACGCGCTGCGCAATAATGTCTTCGTCGCCCCGATGGCCGGGGTGACCGACCGTCCGTTCCGCCAGCTGTGCAAGAAACTCGGCGCCGGCTACGCGGTGTCGGAGATGGCGGCCTCGAATCCGCGCCTGTGGGCCAGCGAGAAATCGGCGCGCCGCACCGACCATGCCGGCGAGATGGAGCCGAAGGCGGTGCAGATCGCCGGCGCGGTGCCGGAAGAACTGGCCGAGTGCGCCAAGTTCAACGTCGACCGCGGCGCCCAGATCATCGACATCAACATGGGCTGCCCGGTCAAGAAGGTCTGCAACAACTGGTGCGGTTCGGCCCTGCTGCAGCACGAAGACCTGGTCCAGCGCATCCTGGAAAGCGTGGTGCGCGCCGTCGACGTGCCGGTCACGCTGAAGTTCCGCACCGGCTGGGACCGCCAGAACAGGAACGCCCTGACGATCGCGCGCATGGCCGAGCAGGCCGGCATCGCCATGCTGACCCTGCACGGCCGCACCCGCGCCGACGGTTACAAAGGCGACGCCGAGTACGACACAATCGCCGCGGTGAAGGCGGCCGTCGCGATTCCGGTGGTGGCGAACGGCGACATCACGACCCCGGAAAAGGCCAAGTTCGTGCTCGACTACACGGGCGCGGACGCCGTCATGATCGGCCGCGCGGCCCAGGGCCGTCCCTGGATCTGCCGCGAGATCGACCATTACCTGCGCACCGGCGAGAAGCTGCCGGCGCCGCTGGTCGACGAAGTCCGTGAATTGATGAACGAACACCTGCCGGCCCACTATGCCTTCTACGGCGAATACCTGGGCGTGCGAACCGCGCGCAAGCACATCGGCTGGTATGTGGAAGACCTGCCTGGCGGCGAAGAATTCCGTCAGCGCATGAACTTGCTGGAATCGACCGCCGATCAATTGGCGGCCGTGGATGAATTTTTCAAATCGCAGCATCGGCATGGCGAGCGGTTACAATACCGGCCCGCGCATCCTGAAGACGTGGCAATCGCAGCATAACAATAAGCAATACAACAATAAGAATAATCGGAGACAGGGCTGTCAAAAGCAGACCATTAACCAAGGCGAAGTAGCAGATGAGCAAAGAAAGTATCCAGGAAGTCGTTCAGAAAAGCCTCGAAGATTATTTCAACGACCTGGGCGAGCAAAAACCGTCGAACATCTATGACATGATGCTGTTGACCGTCGAAAAACCCATCCTGCAAGTGGTCATGACGCGTGCCGAAGGCAACCAGTCGCATGCCGCGCAGATGCTGGGTATCAATCGCAATACTTTGCGCAAGAAACTGCAGGAACACGGGCTGCTGTAAGCGCCGGCGGGAGGGCCGGCGTGCGAGCGTGCGCCGGCCTTGCCCGGCGCGAGTCACCATGTAGCCGCACGAATTTTCATCAACAGGCCTCTCCCATGATCAAACAAGCCCTCATCTCCGTTTCCGATAAAACCGGCGTGCTGGATTTCGCGCGCGCACTGTCCGCGCTCGGCGTGAACATCCTGTCGACCGGCGGCACCGCCAAGCTGCTGCAGGACAATGGCGTGCCGGTGACCGAAGTCGCCGACTACACCGGTTTCCCGGAAATGCTCGATGGCCGCGTCAAGACCCTGCACCCGAAAGTGCACGGCGGCATCCTCGCCCGCCGCGACCTCCCCGAGCACGTCGCCAAGCTGGAAGAGCACGGCATCCCGCAGATCGACATGGTGGTGGTGAACCTCTACCCCTTCCAGGCGACTGTCGCCAAGGAACAGTGCTCGCTGGAAGATGCGATCGAGAACATCGACATCGGCGGCCCGACCATGCTGCGCTCGGCGGCCAAGAACCACCGCGACGTGGTCGTGATCGTCGATCCGGCCGACTACGGTCCGGTGCTGGCCGAGATGAAGAGCACGGTCGAGCAGGCCGGTGACGTCGGCTACGAAACCAAGTTCCGCCTGGCCAAGAAAGTCTTCGCCCACACCGCGCAATACGACAGCGCGATCACCAACTACCTGACCAGCCTGGGCGACGACCGCCAGCACGGCACCCGCGCGGCCTATCCGCAGACCCTGAACCTGCACTTCGAGAAGGTGCAGGACATGCGCTACGGCGAGAACCCGCACCAGAGCGCCGCCTTCTACCGCGACCTGGCGCCGGCCGCCGGCAGCCTGGCGAATTACCGCCAGCTGCAGGGCAAGGAACTGTCGTACAACAACATCGCCGATGCCGACGCGGCCTGGGAATGCGTGAAGTCGATGAAAGGCTTCGACCAGCCGGCCGGCTGCGTGATCATCAAGCACGCGAACCCCTGCGGCGTGGCGATTGGCGCCGACGCGCTGGACGCCTACCAGCGCGCGCTGAAGACCGATCCGACCTCGGCCTTCGGCGGCATCATCGCCTTCAACGTGCCGGTCGACGGCCGCGCCGCCGAAGCGATCGCCAAGCTGTTCGTCGAAGTCGTGATCGCGCCGGCCTTCACGCCGGAGGCGCGCCAGATCATGGCGGCCAAGCAGAACGTGCGCCTGCTGGAAATCGCGCTGGGCGACGGCCAGAACGCCTTCGACGTCAAGCGCGTCGGCGGCGGCCTGCTGGTGCAGTCGGCGGATGCGAAGAACGTCGGCCTGGACGACCTGCGCGTGGTCAGCAAGAAGCAGCCGACCCCGCAGCAGCTGCAGGACCTGATGTTCGCCTGGCGCGTCGCCAAGTTCGTGAAATCGAACGCGATCGTGTTCTGCGCCAACGGCATGACCCTGGGCGTGGGCGCCGGCCAGATGAGCCGCATCGACTCGGCCCGCATCGCCTCGATCAAGGCCCAGAACGCCGGTCTCTCGCTGGTCGGTTCGGCGGTGGCCTCGGACGCCTTCTTCCCGTTCCGCGACGGCCTGGACGTGGTGGTCGACGCCGGCGCGACCTGCGTCATCCACCCTGGCGGCTCGATGCGCGACCAGGAAGTGATCGACGCGGCGGATGAGCGTGGGGTGGTGATGCTCTATACTGGCACGCGTCACTTCCGTCACTAATCCGGAACAGGAAGGATGTGAGCAGGCGCCAGACCTGTGGTGTCGCACCTGCTCACCTGTGTTTTTGCACAGTATTTTTCCCACGAAACACGCCAGCCGGTATAACATTCGATAATGATTATTCTCGGCATCGACCCGGGCCTGCGCACGACGGGGTTCGGGGTCATTGAAAAACACGGGCAGCGGCTGCGCTACATCGCGTCCGGCACCATCAAGACCGGCACGGAGGGCGCCTTGCCGCCGCGCCTGAAGATCATCCTGGCCGGCATCGGCGAAGTCGTCGCCACCTACAAGCCGGCCTGCGCGGCCATCGAAAAAGTCTTCGTCAACGTCAATCCGCAGTCGACCCTGCTGCTGGGCGCTGCGCGCGGCGCCGCGATCACGGCGCTGGTCGGCGCCGATCTCGATGTGGCGGAGTACACGCCGGCCGAGGTCAAGCAGGCCGTGGTCGGCTCCGGCAAGGCCGTCAAGGCGCAAGTCCAGGAGATGGTGGCGCGCCTGCTCAAGCTGCCGGGCCTGCCGGGCACCGACGCCGCCGACGCGCTCGGCATCGCGATCTGCCACGCCCACGGCATGGACACGCTGGCGCTGATCGGTTCGCTGTCGCCGGAAAAGCAGGGCCTGCACATGCGGCGCGGCCGCCTGGTCTCCTCCTGATAAAACAAAGAAAGGTCAACGATGATCGGTCGTCTGTCCGGCGTACTGCTGGAAAAGAATCCCCCGCAGGTGCTCGTGGATTGCCAGGGCGTCGGCTATGAAGTCGACGTGCCGATGGGCACCTTCTACAACCTGCCGCACACCGGCGAAAAGGTCGTGCTGTTCACGCACTACGTGGTGCGTGAAGATGCGCACCTGCTGTTCGGCTTCGGATCGAGCAACGAGCGCGCCGTGTTCCGCCAGCTGATCAAGATCACCGGCGTCGGCGCGCGTACTGCGCTGGCGATCCTGTCCGGCATGTCGGTGGCCGATCTGTCGCAGGCCGTGACGCTGCAGGAAGCCGGGCGCCTGGTCAAGATTCCGGGCATCGGCAAGAAGACCGCCGAGCGCCTGCTGCTGGAACTGAAGGGCAAGCTGGGCGCGGACATCGGCGCGGTCGGCGGCGCGGTGCAGGACGACGCCCAGGCAGACGTGCTCAATGCGCTGCTGGCCTTGGGGTATTCTGACAAGGAAGCGCTGGCCGCGATCAAGAACATGCCGGCCGGGACCAGCGTGTCCGAGGGGATCAAGCTGGCGTTGAAATCGCTGTCCAAAGCATAATCCGTCGCCCCCGCGCAAGCGGGGGCCCAAGTTCTGCGTGAGCTGTCGACACGCTCGCAAACTTGGATTCCCGCCTGCGCGGGAACGACGTTCATCGGCTAACAAACATATGAGCATCCAGACCGACAACTTCACCGAGCAGCGCATCATCGACGCCGCGCCGGCCTCGCCGAACGAGGAGGCGATCGAGCGCGCGCTGCGGCCCAAGCATCTCGACGAATACGTCGGCCAGTCGAAGATCCGCGACCAGCTCGAGATCTTCATCCACGCCGCCCGCAAGCGGCGCGAGGCGCTCGACCACACCCTGCTGTTTGGTCCGCCGGGCCTCGGTAAAACCACGCTGGCCCACATCATCGCGCGCGAGATGGGCGTCAACCTGCGCCAGACTTCCGGCCCGGTGCTGGAGCGTCCCGGCGACCTGGCCGCGCTGCTGACCAACCTCGAAGCCAACGACGTCCTGTTCATCGACGAGATCCACCGCCTGTCGCCGGTGGTCGAGGAGATCCTGTACCCCGCGCTCGAGGACTACCAGATCGACATCATGATCGGCGAGGGCCCGGCCGCGCGGTCCGTGAAGCTCGACCTGCAGCCGTTCACGCTGGTCGGCGCCACCACCCGCGCCGGCATGCTGACCAATCCGCTGCGCGACCGCTTCGGCATCGTCGCCCGCCTCGAGTTCTACAACGTCGACGAGCTCACCAAGATCGTTACCCGCAGCGCCGCGCTGCTGGAAGCCCCGATCAACGAGGAGGGCGCGCGCGAAGTCGCCAAGCGGGCCCGGGGCACGCCGCGTATCGCCAACCGCCTGCTGCGGCGCGTGCGCGACTACGCGGAAGTGAAGGGCAACGGCGAGATCACCAAGGAGATGGCCGACCGCGCGCTGAAGATGCTCGACGTCGACACCGTCGGCTTCGACGTGATGGACCGTAAGCTCCTGGAAGCGGTGCTGTTCAAGTTTGCCGGCGGCCCGGTCGGCATCGGCAACCTGGCGGCGGCGATCGGCGAAGCGGCCGACACCATCGAGGACGTGCTCGAACCCTACCTGATCCAGCAGGGCTATCTGCAGCGCACCCCGCGCGGGCGCATCGCGACGCCGCTGGCCTACCAGCACTTCGGCGTCACCGCACCCCGCATCAGCCCCACCGGCGATTTGTGGGACAACCTGCCGCCGGCATGAGCGACTTCCTGCCGATGCAGATCTGGGTCGATGCCGATGCCTGCCCGGCCGCCGTCAAGGAGATCCTGTTCCGCGTGGCCGAGCGCCTGCAGCTGCAGGTGACCCTGGTGGCGAACCAGCTGATCCGCGTGCCCGGCTCGCGCTTCATCCGCGCCTTGCAGGTGCCGAGCGGGCCGGACGTGGCCGATACCGAGATCGTCGACAGGCTCGCGCCGGGCGACCTGGTGGTCACCGGCGACATCCCGCTGGCGGCGCGCGTGCTGGAGAAGGGCGGCGACGCGCTCAATCCGCGCGGTGAGTTCTATACGAAGGACAACATCGCGCAGCAGCTGACGATGCGCGCCTTCATGGAGGAGCTGCGCAGCGGCGGCGTCGACACCGGCGGCCCGAGCGCCTACAGCCAGGCCGACCGCCAGCAGTTCGCGAATGCGCTGGACCGGCACCTGGCAAGGCGGCGGCCCGCACGCGGTTAGAAGCTTGCGCCTCTGCGTTCGGTCGACGGGTGGCGCTGCACCAGGATCAGCGAAGGCTCGGCGCGTTCGCTGCGGTAGATGCGGCGCTTGCGGCGCTCCGGGATGCCCGGATAGACGAAGGCGACGAACAGCACCACCGTGAACGACAGCAGCAGGCCGCTTCCCCACAGCAGCGGAATCTCGTTGCGCGTGGCGAGCGTCACCAGGCCGGCGGCGCCCGGGATCAGCAGCAGCAGGCCGCCGAGCGTGCGCGTCTGCGCGGAGCGGCGCATGCGGTCGCCCAGCACGGCGATGAAGAAGAAGCTGAGCGCGATCAGCGCCAGGCCGGTCAAGCCGCCGACGGCAACCCAGCCCGACACGTTGCCATGGGCGCGATCGGCCGCCATCAGCGGCGGCATGATCAGGACCAGCCCGGCCGCGGCCAGGGCAATCAGACGCAGGACGATCATGAGGACGTCCTTTCAGGGTACAGCGGAATCGTTTTATTTTTCATGGGTCGCAATCGAGGATGGTTTGCGACCGAGGTTAGCATTAGGTTAATTTTTGCGGCGCGCGGTTCATCCAGGGCATGGCCTGGCCGGCGAGCCAGCGGTCGATGGTTTCGGCCGGGACGGCTTTCGAAAACAGATAGCCCTGGCCGTAGTCGCAGCCGGCCTGTTGCAGCAGCTCCAGCTGTTCAGGCGTCTCGATGCCTTCCGCGATGACCCGCATGCCGAGCTTGTGCGCCATCGTGACGATGGTTTCGCACAGGGCGTAGTCGGTGGTGCCGGGCTCCAGGTGGGTGACGAAGGAACGGTCGATCTTGAGGAACTGGAAGCTGAATTTCTTCAGGTAGGACAGGGACGAATAGCCGGTGCCGAAATCGTCCAGCGACAGGTCCATGCCGTGTTCGGCGATCTGGCGCAGCTGCTGGATGACGAAGGGATTGTTATCGAGCAGCATGCTCTCGGTGACTTCGATGGCCAGCGCATGCTCCGGCAGCGCGGCCTTGCGCGCCATCTGGAAGCAGCGCTCGCAGGAGTCGCGGTCGGACAGCAGCTGCACCGGCGAGACGTTGATCCCGACCTGCAGGCAGGCGCCGTGGTCGCGCCGCCAGGCCGCCACGTCCCGCACGGCGGTCTCGAAGATCTGCTCGCCCAGCTCCACGATCATGCCGGTTTCTTCGCACAGCGGGATGAATTCGGCCGGACCGATCATGCCGCGCTGCGGATGCGGCCAGCGCACCAGCGCCTCGGCCTTCTTCAGGGCGCCGGTGGCGAGATCGACGATCGGCTGGTAATGCACCTCGAAGCGGCGCTCGTTGATCGACGTGCGCAGGTCCTTGATCAGCTGGCGCCGCGCCTGGGCACGATCCTGCATCACGTGCGAGAAGTAGGCGTAGCGGTTGCGGCCCTGCTGCTTGGCCATGTACATCGCCTGGTCGGCGTGCTTGACCAGGCTTTCCATGTCGGCCGCGTCCTTCGGATAATGCGTGATGCCGATGCTGGCCGACAGGTGCAGGGTTTCGTCGCCGACGGCGAAGGGCAGGGCCATCGCGTGGATGATGTCCTGCGCGGTGCGGTCGACGCTGAAGGGCTCGCCGCCCGCATGCGCGCGCCCCGGCTGCAGCAGCACCGTGAACTCGTCGCCGCCGAGGCGCGCCACGACGTCGCCGTCGCGGGTGCAGTCGAGCAGGCGCTGGGCCGCTTCCTTCAGGATCTCGTCGCCGCTGGAATGGCCCAGGGTTTCGTTGACGTCCTTGAAGCGGTCGAGGTCGATCACCAGCAGGGTGAAGCCCGCGTGTCCGGCGCCCTCGATGGCCTGGGTCACGCGCTCCAGGAACATCTGGCGGTTCGGCAGGCCGGTCAGGGTGTCGTAGTTCCCCTGGCGCCAGGCCAGCTCCTCGGCGCGCTTGCTGTCGCTGATGTCGGTGCCGATCTCGATGTAGTTGCGCACCTGCCCGTCCGCTCCGCGGGCCGCGGTGATGCTGCGGTATTCGGCGATCACGTGGCCATCCTTGTGGCGGCTCCAGAGTTCGCCCTGCCATTGACCGGTGGTGCGCAGCCGCGTCCACATCGCATCGTTGAAGTCCGGCTCATCGAGCCCGGCGTCATACACGCGCGGCGCCTTGCCGGCGACCTCGTCGAGGCTGAAGCCGCGCATGGCGGTGAAGGCCGGATTCACGGTCTCGATGCGGCCGCCTGGATCGAGCACGGCGATCGCCTCGTGGCTGTTCTCGAACACCAGCGCGCCGAGTTCCAGCTGCTGCCGGATGCGCACATGCTCGGTGATGTCGTGCACCACGCCCATCAGCAGGCGGCAGGCGCCGTCCTCGCCGATCACGGGCGAGACGGTCACGTCCCCGGTCCTGGTGCCGGTCGGATAATCCGACACTTCCTGCCAGCGCACCACCTGGCGGGTGGCGATGGCTTCGCGGTATTTCGACTTCACCAGCGCGAGCGAATCGGGCGGGATGATCTGGTCGACTTCCTTGCCGACCACGGCGGCCACCGGCAGCCCGGTGGCCTGGGTGAAGCGCTCGTTGACGGCGGAGAAGCGGTAGCGGTCGCCGTCCAGCACTTCCAGGAAGAAGATGACGTCGGCGACGTGCTCGAACAGGTAG
Organism: uncultured Massilia sp.; assembly: GCA_913778765.1. Classification (GTDB taxonomy): domain Bacteria; phylum Pseudomonadota; class Gammaproteobacteria; order Burkholderiales; family Burkholderiaceae_D; genus Telluria. The sequence continues at coordinate 66,085 of CAJYXO010000025.1, forward strand.
GTGAGATAGTGCAGCGGCACCGGCGGCGCGTCGGCGGCGAGGTAGCGCGCGACCTGGCTCGAGGCCGGGTCGTCATGCGCTGCCGCCGGTGGGACGCCGGTCCGGTTTGCCATTGCTTTCTCCGTCGATAGATTCAGGAGAAAGTGTAACGCACAAGCGACTGACTCTGTCGCTTGCCGGTGGCTTATTCCTGGCGCAGCCAGACCTGCGAGCGGCCGAACATCGGCATGCCGATGTAGCCGCGCACTTCGACCTTCTTGCCGCCTTCGCGCACCGTCAGCTTGCTCTTGTAGACCTTGCCGTTCTTCGGATCGAGGATCTCGCCGCCTTTGTATTCGTCGCCGTCCTTCTTCAGTCCGGACACGATGGTCATGCCGAGGATCGGCTGGTTCTTGCGCGCGTCGGTGCAGGCCACGCACTTCGGGTTCTGGTCTTCGTCCGGGGTGCGGAACAGCTTCTCGATCTTGCCCGTCAGCTCGCCCTGGTTTTCGGTGATGCGGATCAGCGCGGTCGGCTTGCCGGAGCTGTCGTCGATGCTCTTCCACAGGCCGACCGGCGAGCCGTCCTGGGCCCATGCGAGCGGAGCGGCAAGAACGGCGGCGGCGATCAGGGAAGCATTGATGAAGGTGCGCATGGGGTCTCCAGGGGTTGTTGTATGCAGCCCGAGTGTAGCAAACAGTACGGTCGTTCGGTAAACATCCGTGAGTAAGCTCGCAGATGACATTTGTCACCTGAAACTGATGGCGCCTGCTTCTGCCGCGGCGGATCGCGTTTCCCGATACTGGTGTCCATGGCAGATCGCCATCTCGACCAACAACCGACAATCAAGGGATCCAACATGAAACCGACCATCCTGACTTCGCTGCTGCTGGCCGCCGGCCTCGCTGCCTCCACCGCCGCCTTCGCCGGGACCATCCTGGTGCAGGACGTGCGCGTGTTCGACGGCGTGGCCGCCCACGAACACCGCAACGTGCTGGTGCGCGACGGCGTCATCGCCGATGCCGACTACCGCGGCAAGGCGCCAGCCGGCGCGCGCCTGGTCGACGGCAAGGGCCGCACCCTGCTGCCCGGCCTGATCGACGCCCACGTCCACACCTGGCAGCACTTCGAGCTGCCGCTGGTGTTCGGCGTGACCACCCAGGTCGACATGTTCACCGGCGTCGAAGTCATGCAGCGCATCAAAAAACAGATGGCGGAAGGGCGCAACCAGCACGAGGCCGACGTGTTCTCGGCCGGCACCCTGGTCACCTCGCCCGGCGGCCACGGCACCGAATTCCCGGTCAAGATCCCGACCCTGGAGAAGGGCGGCGACGCCCAGGCCTTCGTGGACGCCCGCATCGCCGAAGGCTCGCACTTCATCAAGATCGTGATGGAAGACGGCTACGGCGACCATCGCTTCGACAGCCTCGACATCGGCACCGTGAAGGCGGTCATCGACGCCGCCCACAAGCGCGGCAAGCTGGCGGTGGTCCACATCAGCAGCCTGAAGGATGCGCGCGCCGTGCTGGAGGCGGGCGCGGACGGCCTGGCCCACCTGTTCGTCGCCGCGCAGATCTCGCAGGCCGACGCGGACGCCCTGGCGCGGTTGGCGCAGCAGAAGGGCGCCTTCGTGGTGCCGACCTTCTCGGTCCTGGAAAGCATCGCCGGCGTGAAACCGCGCGACCTGCTCGACGATCCGCAGGTGGCCGGCCTGCTCGACCGCGAAGAACGCGGCGCCCTGCAGGCCGGCTACGGCGCGACGCCGCGCCCGGGCATCCTGGCGGCGCCGAAGATGGTGACCGCGGCCATGCGCCGCGCCGGCGTGCCGGTGCTGGCCGGGACCGACGCCGGCAATGCCGGCACCCAGTACGGCGCCAGCCTGCACCACGAACTGGCGGCGCTGGTCGATGCCGGCCTGACGCCGCGCGAAGCCCTGGCCGCCGCCACCAGCGCGCCGGCGAAAGCCTTCCGCCTGGGCCAGCGCGGCCGCATCGAGAAGGGCTACAAGGCCGACCTGGTGCTGGTCGACGGCAATCCGCTGCGGGACATCGCGGCCACCCGCCGCATCGTCGACGTGTGGAAGGACGGCGAAAGCACGGCGGCGATCCGCGATGCCCAGCGCGTTCACGTGGCGCAGGAAACGACGGCAAAGCAGCCGCTCGCGCTGCCCGAAGGCGGCCGGATCTCGCTGCTGAAGGACGGCAAGCTGGCCAGCCCCTTCGGCACCGGCTGGTTCCCGTCCACCGACCAGTTCGCCGGCGGCGTGTCGACCGTCAACCTCGATGCCCAGGCAGCGAATGAAGGCGGGGCGTCGATCGCCGTCGACGCCCGGGTCAAGCCCGGCTTCGCCTACCCGTGGGCCGGCGCGGCCTTCATGCCGGGCGCCCAGCCGATGCAGGGCGCGGACCTGAGCGCGGCCAAGGTGGTGCGCTTCCGCGTGCGCGGCGACGGCCGCAAGTACACGGTCTCGATGGCCTCGACCGGCATGACCATCCCGCGCAGCGTGGCCTTCGAGACCGGCGCCGAATGGAAGGAAGTGGCGATTCCCTTCAGCGCCTTCGCCGGGGTCGATCCGACCGCGGTGACCATGATAGGATTTAACGCTGGACCGCAGCCCGGCGACTACCGCTTCGAGATCGCCGACGTCCGCCTGGCCGACCGCTGATCACGATAACCAACAACACAAAGAGCGATGGAACGATTCAAGCGCGTGCTGGCCGGGCCCTGGGTCCCGGCCGAACTGGGCAAGCTGCCCTACCTGTGGGCGACGTCCCTGGCCTTCCTGGTCTTCAAATATTTCTACAGCCCGTTCAGCGCCTTCGAGCTGGGCATGCTGGTCCTCAGCGCCGCGCTGTTCCTGCCGCTCTACCTGGTCAGCTTCTGGACCAGCGGCCGCAGCGCCGTCCTGTGCATCCTGGCGGCCTGCGGGTTCGGCATGTTGTGGGCGCCGTTCAATTCCGGCGCCGGCACCTTCTTCATCTTCGCGGCCGGCATGTGCGGGCGCCTGGCGCCGGGCCGCAACGCCCCGCGCATGCTGGCCGTGGTGCTGGCGCTGGCGACGGCCGCCGGCTGGCTGCTGTCGGCGAACACCGTGGCCTTCCTGCTGGCGCCGTGGCTGGTCGGCCTGTCGGTGGGCGTGGCCTCGATCATGGAAGGCGGCCTGCGGGCCTCGCGCCAGCAGTTGCAGCGCAAGCAGGAAGAAGTCGAGCACATCGCCCGCATCGCCGAGCGCGAACGCATCTCGCGCGACCTGCACGATCTGCTGGGCCATTCGCTGTCGCTGATCGCGTTGAAGGCCGAGCTGGCGGGCAAACTGGCCGGCCGCGACCTCGAAGCCTGCAGGCGCGAGATCGCCGACGTCGAGACGACCGCGCGCCGCGCCCTGGCCGAAGTCAGGACGGCGGTGACCGGCTACCGCGACAGCGGCCTGCCGGGCGCGCTGGCCAGCGCCCGCGCCAGCCTGGCGGCGGCCGGCGTCGAGCTGCATGAGGACCTGCGGCAGCTTGCGCTGGCGCCGGGCATCGAGCACGTGCTGGCGCTGGCCCTGCGCGAAGCGGTGACGAACGTGGTGCGCCATGCCGGCGCCGCGCGCTGCTGGATTTCCCTGGCCGGGGAGCAGGGCAGCGCGGTGCTGCGCGTGAGCGACGACGGCGGGCGCCTGCGCGCCGGCGACGACGTCCGCGTCGGCAACGGCTTGACGGGGATGAAGGAACGCGCGGCGGCGGTGGGCGGCACGCTGTCGACGCGCGTGGACAAAGGCCTGCGCCTGGAATTGCGCCTGCCGACCATCGAAACCAAGGAGGCAGCATGAGTGCGAACCGGATCCGTATCGTGATCGCCGAAGACCAGGCCCTGGTGCTGGGCGCGCTGGCGGCGCTGTTGAAACTCGAGGACGACCTCGACGTGGTCGGCACCGCCGGCAACGGCAGGGATGCGCTGGCGCTGTGCCGCGAACTGCGGCCCGACATCGTCCTCACCGACGTCGAGATGCCGCAGATGACCGGCCTGGAACTGGCGGCGCAACTGCACGAACTCGGCCTGCCGTGCAAGGTGGTGATCGTCACCACCTTTGCGCGCAGCGGCTACCTGCGGCGCGCCCTGGAAGCCGGCGTGCGCGGCTACCTGCTGAAGGATGCGCCGGCCGAGAACCTGGCGGCGGCGATCCGCAACGTGGCGGGCGGCGGCCGCGCGATCGCGCCCGAGCTGGCGCTGGAAAGCTGGAGCGCCGGCCAGGACCCGCTGTCCGACCGCGAGCGGCAAGTGCTGCGCCTGGCCGGCGAGGGCAAGACCAGCGGCGAGATCGCGAAGCTGGTGCACCTGTCCGAGGGCACGGTGCGCAATTATCTGTCGGAGGCGATCAGCAAGCTGAATGCGGGCAACCGGATCGAGGCGTACCGGATGGCGCGTAACGCGGGCTGGCTTTGATCAATACGATCTCGTCGCGCGTCCCTATGCTGGGAGGGTAGATCGCTCCCGCTTTTCAACTTGCATCGAGGAACGCCATGACGTCATCGCGCCGGATCACACGCCATATTGCCGCAATCTGCTGCGCCTGCAGCCTGGCCGCTATCGCCAGCGCCACGGCCTCGGCCGAGACCATCACCCTGACCTTCGAACACATCGACGACACCGGCGACCTGTATCCGCCTTCCTATACCGAATCAGGCTTCATCGTCACCTCGCTGGCGTCCGACGGCGGCCACCTGCACTGGGGCGGCGAAACCCTGTGGCTGCACAGCCGCGAGGGCTCGTCGCCCTATCACCTCGCGCGCCTTGACGGCGGCGCCTTCGATTTCCTGGCCTTCGATTATTCGGGCGGCGATTCCGTGTTCGTCAGCGACACCGGCGCCACGTTCACCATCCTCGGCGACCAGCCGCTGGCCACCTTCAGCATGCCGGCGGGCTTCGAGAACGTCCATTACATCGACTGGTACATGACCAATCCGGGCGACCTGGATTCGCCGCAGGAGCAGTGGGGCAGCCTCGACAACGTCGTGATGAACGTCTCGCCGGTGCCCGAGCCGGCGCAGGCGGCCATGCTGGCGCTCGGCCTGGCCGGACTGCTGCTGCGCGCACGCGGGGCGCGCCGGCGCTAGCCGCGGGCGACGAACTGCAGGCCGTTGCGGTCCGGATCGTAGAAGTGGAATTCGCGCGTGCCCCACGGCGTATCGGCCGGCTTCGCGTACGGGCCGGGGTTCGGCGAGGGCAGGGCGCCGGCGGCCTGGAATTCGGCGTACAGCGCATCGAGGTCATGCACCACGAAGCGATACATCGGCCGGTCGATCGCATGCGCCCATTGCGACGCATCCTGCCATTGCAGCTGCAGCTCCACGCCGTCGCGCGCGATGCCGGCGTAGCGCGGCGCGTCCGGCGTGTTGGTGAATTCTGTTGCGAAGCCGAGCTTCGCGTAGAAGCGCAGGCTGGCCGCGACGTCGCGCGACATCAGGACCGGTACGACTGCAAGAATCTTTTGTTCCATCACTGTCTCCATCGATAAAAAAAGCCGCGCAAGGCAAAACCCGGCGCGGCTTTTTGACCAAACGGCAAAAGATCAGCCCGGCGGCAACTTGGCCAGCTGCTCCTTCATCTTGTCGCGCGTGGCCGTGAAGTTGGCGACGCGCTCGCGTTCCTGGGCCACCACGGCGGCCGGGGCGCGGGCAACGAAGCTTTCGCTGGACAGCTTGCCTTCGGCCTTGGCGATCTCGCCTTCGACGCGCGCGATCTCCTTGGACAGGCGCTCGCGCTCGGCGGCGACGTCGATCTCGACCTTCAGCATCAGCTTGGTGGTGCCGACGATGGCGACGGCCGCCGGCGAATCCGGCAGGGCGTCGACGATCTGCACTTCCGACAGCTTGCCGAGCAGCTGCACATACGGTGCGAAACTCGCCGCAGCGGTGCGGTCGTCGCCCGATGCCGGCTCGACGATCAGCGGCACGCGCACCGACGGCGACAGCTTCATCTCGGCGCGCAGGTTGCGGGTGGCGTCGGTGACCTTCTTGAACTGCTCCATCCAGCTTTCCGCGCCTTCGTCGATCAGCGATTCGTCGGCGATCGGGTAAGGCTGCAGCATGATGGTGTCACCCGTCTTGCCGGCCAGCGGCGCGACCGCGTGCCACAGCTGCTCGGTCACGAACGGGATGATCGGGTGCGCCAGGCGCAGGATCACTTCCAGTACGCGCAGCAGGGTGTGGCGGGTGGCGCGCTGTTGCGCTTCCGTGCCCTGCTGGACCTGGACCTTGGCCAGCTCCAGGTACCAGTCGCAGTACTCGTCCCACACGAACTTGTAGATCGCGTTGGCGATGTTGTCGAAGCGGTAGTCGGCAAAGCCTTTCGCCACGTCCAGCTCGACGCGGTTCATCAGCGAGATGATCCAGCGGTCGGCCTGCGAGTAGTCGGCGGCGTCCGGCTTTGCGCAGTCTTTCCCTTCGGTGTTCATCAGCACGAAGCGGGTCGCGTTCCACAGCTTGTTGCAGAAGTTGCGGTAGCCTTCGCAGCGGCCGAGGTCGAAGTTGATGTTGCGGCCCAGCGAGGCGTAGCTGGCCATGGTGAAGCGCACGGCGTCGGTGCCGAAGGCCGGGATCCCTTCCGGGAATTCCTTGCGCGTCGCCTTTTCGATCTTCGGCGCAGTGCGCGGGTCCATCAGGCCGGTGGTGCGCTTGGCCACCAGGGCGTCGATGCCGATGCCGTCGATCAGGTCGATCGGGTCCAGGGTATTGCCCTTCGACTTGGACATCTTCTGGCCGGACGAGTCGCGCACCAGGCCGTGCACGTAGACGGTCTTGAACGGCACCTTGCCGGTGAAGTGCGCGGTCATCATGACCATGCGCGCGACCCAGAAGAAGATGATGTCGAAGCCGGTGACCAGCACGGACGAAGGCAGGAACAGGTCCATGTCCTTCGTGTGTTCCGGCCAGCCCATGGTCGAGAACGGGACCAGGGCCGAGGAGAACCATGTGTCGAGCACGTCGTCGTCGCGCTTGATCTCGCCGCTGATGCCTTGCTCCTTGGCCTTGGCCTGCGCTTCTTCCTCGTTGCGGGCCAC
>CAJYXO010000026.1 GCA_913778765.1 uncultured Massilia sp.
TGCCGGTGTCGACCACCAGGCGCACGGCGCGCAGCAGCTCGTCGTTCAGGTGGCCGGAGTAGTAGGCCGGATCGTCGTAGAAGCCGAGCTCCTTGCCCAGCGTCTCGCAGTACAGCGCCCAGCCTTCGGTATAGGCGGCGGCGCTCGGATGCTCGGTGAAGAACTTGCGGAAGTCCGGCAGCGGCAGTTCCTTCAGCAGCGCCGCGTGGAAGTGGTGGCCCGGGATCCCTTCGTGCAGCAGCAGCGTCGCCATGCCGACCGTGTCGTAGTCCTTCGGGTCGTTGACGACCGCCCAGAACACGCCCGGGTGCGAGCCGTCCGCCGCCACCGGGGTGTAATGGTCGGAGGCGGTGGCGCGGGTCAGCTCGGGCTCGAGCTGGATATCGAGCTTCGCCTTCGGTCGCAGCGTGAAGTACTGCGGTAGCTTCGCATCGATCTGCGTGTAGATTTCGCGGTAGCGCGCCAGCACCTGCTGCTCGCTGGTGAAGGGCTTGAATTTCTTCTGCGCGGCGACCCACTGCGGGAAGCCGTTCAAGGGGCCGTCGTAGCCGAGCTTCGGCGCCAGCCTGGCCATCTCGCCCTGGATGCGGGCGACCTCCTTCAGGCCCAGCGCGTGGATCTGCGCGGGCGGCGTGTCGAGGTTCGTGTTGTTGCGGATGCGCGCCTGGTACCAGGCGGCGCCGTCGGGCAGCGCGCCGTAGCCTGCCGTATCGCGGCCGGCCGGCAGGTAGTCCTTTTCGAGGAAAACGCACAGGCGGTCCAGCGCCTGGCCGATTTTCACGGCGGCCTGGCGGTAGCCGTTCGCGAGCTCGCGCCTGTCCTTGTCGGCAAACGAAGCCGGCAGGCGCGTGGCCGGCGAATAGAACACGCTGGCCTGCGGATCGCTGCTGCGCAGCTGCTGGAACTGCGGCAGCATGCGCATGGTGACGATCTTCGGCTGCACGACCTTGGCGCGCATCCCCTCCTTCATGTTGACGATGGCCTGGTCGATCCAGGCCGGCAGCTGTTCCAGGCGGCGCAGGTAGGCGCGGTATTGCGCCGGCGTTTCGAGCGGCTGCGAGCCGGTGCCGCCGGCATAGTTGGCCAGGTTGCTGGGCACGTTGTCGAAGTGGTTCAGCGGCAGCAGATGCTCGGGAAAGCGCTCCAGGTCGAGCTGGGCCTGGATCTCGGCGGCCAGGATCTCGTAGTTCAGCCGCGCCCTGTCGGACAGGCCGTTGCGGCCGACCGTCCGCAGCTGCTTGAGGAAAGCGTGGTTTGCGGCCAGGTAGCGCTGGCGTACCTTCGGATCGATCGCCATGCCGAGCTGGTCGTCGTAGCGGCTGTCGCCGTTGGCGGTGGCGTACAGCAGCGGATCGTATTTCGCGCGGGCGTCGTAGAACTGCGCGGCGATCTGGTCGACTTTCTTCTCGGCCGTTGTGGCGCCGGCCTGCGTGGACTGGGACGCGGGCGCGGCGGCATGGACGGCGCCGAACGGCGCGGCGCCGGCGAGAATCGCGGCAGCCAGGCTGGCTGCGCGCATGGACCGGGGGGACGGGAGCATGCGTTTCCTTTATCGATGAATATGCGGACAAGGATACCGCGCTTCCCTCCCCCTGGACAGCCTCCCGGAGCTGGGCCATGCCGCCATCCACGAACGGCCCGGCGCGCGGATCGGACCCGGGCTGACGGCGTTGTTGCGAGGCTGGACGACCGACGGACTGCTAGTCCCCTTCCACGTCGATAGACGAACAAGATTTCTAAAAGTACAATGACCTTTTAACCGGTGCATCGAGCCCTGCAAATGAGCCACCACGCTGACCTGCCGCACCTTTCCTGTGGTGGCGCTATGGGCGCACTGATCCGTTGCCACGACTGGTCGGCGACGCCGCTTGGCGCGCCGCAATCATGGCCTCTGTCCTTGAAGACCGCCGTGAGCCTGATGCTGCGCGCGCAGCAGCCCATGTTCATTGGCTGGGGACCACGCTGCATCTCCCTCTACAACGACGGATACGTCACGATCCTCGGCGCCAAGCATCCTGCCGCGCTTGGCCAGCCGATGGCCGAGGTTTGGAGCGAGATCTGGGACGAACTGAAGCCGCTGAACGAGGCCGTCATGCGCGGCGAGTCGCTGTCCTTCGAGAACAGGCCGTTCCAGCTCGCCGGCCGCGCAACGCCCGGACCTCACTATTTCAGCTTCACCTACACCCCCTTGCTGGATGACGAAGGCCACGTGGCGGGCATCTTCTGCATGGCGATCGAAACCACCGCGACGGTGCAGCTGGCGGACAATGCACGCGCGACAAACGCGGCGCAGCATGCTCTGGCCGAGAGCGAAGAACGCCTGCGCCTCGCCACCGACGCGTCCGAGATCGCATTCTGGGATGTGAACGTGCCCGAGGGCAGCCTGGTCTGGCAACCGCGGCTGCGAACCATGTTCGGCATCACGACCGATGAGGCGCTGTCGCTGGACGACTTCTTCGCGGGCCTGCATCCCGACGACCGCGAGACGGTCACCCGCGCGTTCGCGGCAGCCTGCGACCCGCAGCAGCGCGCGCTCTACAACGTCGAGTACCGCACCGTGGGACGCGACGACGGCCGGATCCGGTGGGTCGAGGCCAAGGGACGCGGCCTGTTCGACGAGGCCGGCCGCTGCGTACGCGCCAACGGCACGGCGATGGACATCACCAGCCGCAAGACCATCGAACTGGCGCTGGAAATGGCCCTGGAAGCCAGCCATACCGGCACCTTCCACTGGGACATCCAGGACAATCGTCTCACATGGGACGGCGCGCTCGACCGCCTGTTCGGCCTGCGCCCCGGCGAGGCGGTACGCAGCCTCGACCAGTTCATCGCGCTGGTTCATCCGGACGAGAGGGCCGAGGTGATCCGCCGTTGCGAGCGCTGCCGCGATCACGGTGACGACTTCGAGATGGAATTCCGGGTGGTGTATCCGGACGGTTCGGTGCACTGGCTCTACGACCGTGGCCGGACCTTCCTCGACCCCACGGGACGCGCGAAGACGATGACCGGCGCCTGCGTGGACATCACCAACTACGTCCGCGCCCGCGAGGCGCTGAAGCTTGCCGACCGCCAGAAGGACGACTTCCTGGCAACGCTCGCGCACGAGTTGCGCAACCCGCTGGCGCCGTTGCGCACCGGACTGCACTTGCTGCAGAAAACCGGGGACGGCCTGCCGCGCCAGGCCGGCCAGGTGCTGGGCATCATGCAGCGCCAGCTCGATCACATGGTGCGCCTGGTCGACGACCTGCTCGACGTCGCCCGCATCCAGCAGGGCAAGATCCTGCTGCGGCAGGAAACGGTTGCGCTGCAATCCGTACTCGAACAGGCCCTGGAGAGCGCCCAAGCCCTGCTCGACGCGCAGGGCCATGCGCTCGTCCTGGAAGGCGTCGATCCGGCGCTGCAGATCACGGGTGACCCGACACGGCTGGTGCAGGTAGTCGGCAACCTGCTGAACAACGCGGCGAAGTACACGCCGCGTGGCGGCCGCGTGACGCTGCGCGGCTGCGCGGCCGCCGAGCCGGGCATGCTGCTCATCGAAGTGGCCGACACGGGTATCGGCATCCCGGCAGGCATGCTCGAGCGCGTGTTCGACCGCTTCGCGCAGGTGCACCAGCACCTGGACCAGGCGCAGGGCGGACTGGGCATCGGCCTGAGTGTCGTCAAGGGACTGGTCGAGTTGCACGGCGGCCGCGTCGTCGCCGAAAGCGCAGGCACGGGCGGCGGCAGCCTGTTCCGCATCTGGCTGCCGCGTGCGGACGCACCGGCGCGGCCCGAGACCGCGCCGCCTCCGGCTCCGCAGGCCATCGAGCGGCACAGGATCTTGATCGTCGACGACAACCGCGACGCGGCCGAGACGATGGCCATGGTCCTGGAAGTGAACGGCCACGAGGTGCTGATTGCGCACGACGGCCGGACCGCGGTCGAGATGGTACGGCGCCATGCGCCCGTGGTCGTATTCCTCGACATCGGCATGCCAGGCATGAACGGCTACGAGACCGCCTCGCTGTTGCGGGCCTTGCCGGATTCGCAGGACCGCATGCTGGTGGCCCTCACCGGCTGGGGCAGCGAGGCCGACCAGGCGCGCAGCCTCGAGGCTGGTTTCGACCACCACCTGACCAAGCCGGTGGACATCGACGAAGTCCAGCGCGTCCTGTCGGCGAAGTGCAGCAAGGAGCCGTTGGCCCGGTAAGCGCATTGCCGCCGGCAGACGCCCGGCCGGGCCACCCCGGTTCTCAGACCCCGAACCGCCCGAACGCCCGCGCCACCGCCGCATGCGCATCCTGCTCGACGATGCTGTTATGCGCCGTGATCACCCGCGTGAACGGCCACTGCAAGACAAGGCGTGCGCTGCCCGCGGCCTTGGCCCGGTCGCGCGTGACCAGCCGCACCGTGCGCGGCACGTCGAGCTTGGAGCGCACCCCGGTCAGGCGCGCATAGGCCGCGACCCGCCAGTCGAGATCCCCGCCCCAGCACTGCAGCACGTCGGTCACGATCAGGGTCCGGGAGGCCTTGTGGAACCACACCACCTCGGTTACGAAGGGCATGCCGCGGATGCAGACCTGGTCCAGCTCGTGCCGCCATTCGGGCGGCGCGACGTCGCCCAGCTCGGTCATGCCGGCCAGGTCGGGACGCTTGGCCGCCAGCCCCGGCGCGCCGTACAGCGCGGCTTGCGGGAACATGCGCAGCGCATGCTTCGCGAACAGGTGGTGCGCACGGTTCGGCGCGACGATCCACGCGACCGTGCCCAGGCCGCGCAGCTGCGCCGCCACCGCTTCGTCGAAGCGGATCGGCGAATGCAGCCACAGGCGGCCGTCGGCGAAACGCACGACCGTCATGCGGGACGAGACCGGCAGGCCGGCGGCCTTGAAGCCGCGTTCCATGTGCCAGAGATTGGGAACGAGTTGTTCGAGCATGTCGCTATTGTAAAATAGTTGGATGCTCAGAATCAGCCTCGATGCCCTTCTCACCGTCGACACCATCGCGCGCCGCGGCAGTTTTTCGGCCGCCGCCAAGGAATTGTTCCGTGTGCCGTCGACGATCTCCTATACCGTTTCCAAGCTCGAGGAAGACCTCGGCGTGCAGCTGTTCGAACGCTTCGGTCCGCGCGTGGTGCTCACCGCCGCCGGCGAAGAACTGCTGAAGGAAGGCCGCTACCTGTTGAAGGCGGCCGGCGACCTGGAAAGCCGGGTGCGCCGCGTCGCTTCCGGCTGGGAGACCGAATTCACGATCGGCGTCGACTCGGCCCTGTCGCCGCTCGGCCTGCAGGACGACATCCGCGCCTTTTATGAAGTCGCCGACCAGACCCGCCTGCGCATCGTGAAGGAAGCCCTGTCCGGCACCTGGGAAAGCCTGCTCGACCGCCGGGTGGACTTCCTGGCGGGCGCCGCCGGCGAAGGCCCGTCCGGCGGCGGCTACACCGCCGAGCCGCTCGGGAAGATGTCTTTCGTGTTCGTGGTCGCGCCCTCGCATCCGCTGGCCGGCGTCAAGCACCGGCTCGGCAAGGCCGAGCTGAGCGCGCACCGCGCGGTGTCGGTGGCCGACTCGGTGCGCCTGCTGCAGGCGCGCACCGTCGGCCTGCTGTTCGGCCAGGACACGATCAGCGTGCCCGACATGCAGACCAAGTACGATTACCAGGTGGCCGGCCTCGGCTTCGGCTTCCTGCCCGAGGCCTGGGCCCGTCCCGCGATCGAAACCGGGCGCCTGGTCGAGAAGCAGGTCGAGGAACCGCGCGCCGACGAAACCCTGTTCATGGCCTGGCGCACCGGCGAGGAAGGCGCGGCCCTGAAGTGGTGGCGCGAACGCCTGCGCGCGGCGCCGCCGCTGGCGCGCATGCTGGCCCGCAGCCGGACCTGACAGGAACGGATGGGCGAGCGCGCGCCGCACCATTCACGATGTTGTCATAATCGGGCTCTACACTCCGTTGCCGAGAGTGAAATATTCGAGCCCAATGGACATGAAGTCGACACCGGAAGAGGTTTTGGCAGCACCCGCCCCCGACAGCCCCGCCCTCTTTTTGAACCGGGAGATCTCGCTGCTGGAATTCAACCGGCGCGTGCTGGCGCAAGCCGAGGATCCCGCGATGCCCCTGCTGGAGCGCCTGCGCTTCCTGTGCATCGTCAGCAGCAACCTCGACGAATTCTTCGAAGTGCGCGTGGCCAGCCTTCTGGCCCAGCATCATCACCAGAGCGGCGGCATCGACGACGTCTCGACCGTCAACCTGGACGGCGCCAGCGAGGAGTGCCGCCAGATCATCGCGCGCCAGTATGCGCTGCTGAACGACGAGATCCTGCCGCGCCTGTCCGAGAACGGCATCCACCTGCTGCGCCGCGCCGACCGCAACGCGGCCCAGAAAGCCTGGGTCAAGCAGTACTTCGACAAGGAAGTGCGGCCGCTGCTGACGCCGGTGGGCCTCGATCCGGCCCACCCCTTCCCGCGCGTGATCAACAAGAGCCTGAACTTCATCGTCGAACTGGCCGGCAAGGATGCCTTCGGGCGCGGCAGCGGGATCGCGATCATGAAGGCGCCGCGCGTGCTGCCGCGCGTGATCCGCCTGCCCGACGACCTGTCCAGCAAGCCGGGCGCTTCCTACTGCCTGCTGTCGTCGGTGATCCAGGCCCATATGCAGGACCTGTTCACCGGGCGCGAGGTGGTGTCGTATTCGCAGTTCCGCGTGACCCGCAACAGCGACCTCTGGGTCGACGAGGAAGAGGTCAAGAACCTGCGCCAGGCCCTGCAGAGCGAACTCCACAGCCGCAACTACGGCTTCGCGGTGCGCCTCGAGGTGGGCCGCGGCTGCCCGCGCCACCTGGCCGACTTCCTGCTCGACCAGTTCTCGATCGACCGCTCGCGCCTGTTCGCCGTCGACGGCCCCGTCAACATGGGGCGCCTGCTGGAGATCGTCAACAGCAATGCGCGGCCGGAGCTGAAGTTCGTCCCCTTCGTGCCGGGCTTCCCGTCCAAGCTGGTCAACCACCACGACATCTTTGCCGTGCTGGGCCGACAGGACGTGCTGCTGCACCATCCTTTCCAGTCCTTCGAGCCGGTCATCGACTTCATCCGCAGCGCGGCCAACGATCCGAACGTGGTGGCGATCAAGCAGACCATCTACCGCGCCGGTTCGAACTCCGAGCTGATGGAAGCGCTGATCGCCGCCGCCCAGCGCGGCAAGGAAGTGACGGTGATCGTCGAGCTGATGGCGCGCTTCGACGAAGAAGCCAACATCAACTGGGCCGAGCGCCTGGACGAAGCCGGCGCCCAGGTGGTGTACGGCGTGGTCGGCCTGAAGACCCATGCCAAGCTGGCGCTGGTGCTGCGCCGCGAGCCCCAGGGCCTGCGCCGCTACGCCCACCTCGGCACCGGCAACTACAACCCGACCACGGCCAAGCACTACACCGACTTCGGCCTGCTGACCGCCGACGAAGAACTGACCGCCGACGTCAACGAGGTCTTCCTGCACCTGACCAGCATGACGCGGCCGACCCAGCTCTCGCGCATCTGGCTGGCGCCGTTCTCGCTGCAGAAGGAAATCGTGAAGGCGATCCGCCAGGAAGCCGCGATCGCGCGCGAAGGGAAACCTGCCCGCATCATCGCCAAGATGAATTCGCTGACCGACGAATCGGTGATCCGCGCGCTCTACGATGCGTCGAACGATGGCGTGCGCATCGACCTGATCGTGCGCGGCGCCTGCGCACTGCGGCCGGGCGTGCCGGGCCTGTCGGCGAACATCCGGGTGCGCTCGATCGTCGGCCGCTTCCTGGAGCACAGCCGCATCTTCTACTTCCACAACAAGCTGCGGCACGACGTCTACCTCAGCAGCGCCGACTGGATGAACCGCAACCTGTTCCGCCGCGTGGAGATCGCCTTCCCGGTCAACTCGCCGGCGTTGAAGAAGCGCGTGATCCGCGAAGGCCTGCAGGTCTACCTGAAGGACAACGTCGACGCCTGGGACCTGGGCAGCGACGGCCACTACCGGCGCCGCAAGCCGCGCGGCAGCCAGGCGCCCTACAGCGCCCAGTTGCAGCTGATGGAAAGCCTGGGCCTGGCCACCGACCTCCATAACAAGGACACCGAACATGGAACTGATCCTGTGGCGCCACGCCGAAGCTGAACCGCACAAGCCGGACGCGCTGGCCGACCAGTTGCGCGTGCTGACCCCGAAGGGCGCGCGCCATGCCTCGCGCGTCGGCGCCTGGCTCGACCGCCAGCTGCCGGCCCAGTGCCGCATCCTGTCCAGCCCCGCCACCCGCTGCGTCCAGACCGCCGAGGGCCTGGGCCGAAAGTTCCAGACCGTCGACGCCCTGAATACGGATTCGACCCCGCAAGCGATCCTGGAAGCGAGCGGCTGGCCGAACTCGCGCCAGCCGGTGGTCATCGTCGGCCACAACCCGCTGCTGGGCCAGGTGGCTTCGCTGATCTTCAGCGGCCAGGCGCAGGACTGGAAGATCCGCAAGGCCAGCGTGTTCTGGATCGCGCACAAGGGCGAGCAGGATCCGGCCCCCTTCGTGCGGCTGGCGGTGGGGCCGGACCTGGTGGGGAAACTGCGCTGACGCTTGCCGGCGGCTTGGCGGGGCCGGTGACGGCCCCGGTTCGCAGTTGCTTCGACGTCGTCTGTCGGTTAGTTGCAATTCAACTAAAAAGGCGCCAGGCGCGCCCACCGCTCACTTCAGGTCTTGCAGCGCCTCCGCCAGGGTCGGAAACAGGAAGCGGAAGCCCTCCCGCTCCAGCCGCGCCGGCGCCACCCGCTGCCCTTCGAGCAGCAGGTCGGCCTGCTCGCCCAGGGCAAGCCGCATCGGCCAGCCGGGCGTCGGCACGACGGCAGGTCGGCGCCAGATGCGCGCCGCAATGCGGCTGAATTCGGCCTGGCTGACGGCTTCCGGCGCCGTGAAGTTGCTGGCGCCCGGCGGCCCGGCCCGGCCGCCCGCCTGCAGCGCCTGCACGGCGTGCTGCCAGCGGTGCGCCATCGCCCGCACCACGTCGTCCACATGGATCCACGACAGCCACTGGCGCCCGCTGCCCAGCCTTCCGCCGATGCCGAGCCGGATCGGCAGCAGCAGCATCGGCAGCGCCCCGCCCTTCCCCAGCACCAGGCCGAAGCGCATGCACTCGACCTGCACGCCATACTGCGCGGCCTGGCCCGCCGCCGCTTCCCATTCGCGGCACAGGTCCGACATGAAGACCGGCTGCGGCGGCGCGGACTCGTCGAGCGGCGTGGCGTCGCCGAGGCGCTGGATGCCGTAGTAGCCGATCGCGGACGCCGACAGGAACAGGAAAGGCTTGTGCTGCGCGCGCGCGATCCAGTCGACCACGCGTCCGGTGAGCCTGACGCGGCTGGCGCGCAGGGCCGCCTTGCGCCCCTCGCTCCAGCGCGGCCCGAGGATGCGCGCGCCGGCCAGGTTGATCACGACGTCGACGCGCTCGGCCGCATCCAGCTCGTCCATCGCGCCGATGCAGCGCACCTGGCCGCCGAAACGCTGCGCCGCCTGCTGCTTGCGGCGCGTCAGCGCGAGCACCGTGTGGCCGTCGTCCAGCAGCGCGCGCACCAGGTGCCGGCCGACGAAGCCGGTGGCGCCGGTCACCAGTACCGTGCGCTTGGTGTGGTCGAAAGGGATCGCCGCGTTCATGATGTCTCCTTTCCGTTCGGTAGAAAGCGCGCCACCTTGCCGCCCATGCGCATGAGGCGCTGCAGGGTCTGCGGCGACAGGTGCTTGTAATCCTCGAAGCTCGCGCTCAGCATCTCGAGGAAATCCAGCGTCGTCTGCATGCGCGCCAGCGCCCCGGCATCGAGCTCGCCGTCCTGCGAGCCCTCGATCGCGCATTCGCGCAGCACGCTCAGGGTCGGGTCGATCTCACGGCGCTTGCGCTCCTCGACGATGACGCGGAAGATTTCCCAGACATCCTGCAGGGCGGTGAAGTGGTCGCGCCGGTCGCCCAGCACGTGGGTCACGCGCACCAGCTTCCAGCTTTGCAGCTCCTTCAGGCTGTTGCTGACGTTCGAGCGCGCCACGCCCAGGGTCTCGACGATCTCGTCGGCGTTCAGCGGCCGGCCCGCCAGGAACAGCAGCGCGTGGATCTGGGCGACGGTGCGGTTGACGCCCCAGCGGGTGCCCATCTCGCCCCAGTGCAGGACGAATTTCCGTGCGGTCGGACTGTCGAGCATGATTTTCTCTTATTTCTGTTAATGCAGAAATTAAAGAACATAATGAAGGCATTGTCAACGGAATTCGTGGCGGTAGTCCGCCAGTCCGCCTAGACCTGCGTGAGCTGCAAGCCGACCCCGACCTCCGCCCAGGCCGCGGCTTCCTTGTCGAACCAGGCCGCCACCGTCGGGTGCTGCTTCAACCAGCCGCGCGGCGTGTCGATCTCGATGCGGTTCTTCATGCGCACGCGCAGGCCGTCGAGGTCGCCGTCCACGCGCGCGTGCATGAACACGGCCGCCAGGCGCAGCGCCAGCACCGCGCGCGCCACGTCCGGCGCGCCGAGCGCGTCGCGCACCTTGCGCAAATTGCCCTTCTGGGCCAGCACGATGGTGCTCATCAGGCGCTGCTCGCGGTTCGTGAAGCCCGGCAGGTCGGCGTGTTCGACGATGTAGGCGGCGTGCTTGTGGGCGCCGGTGTGCGACACCGCCTGCCCGACCTCGTGCAGCATGCAGCTCCACAACAAGTGGCGGCGCAGCCCCTCGTCGGCGGGACCGAGGCGGTCGTAGAGCTGGCGCGCGACGGCGGCGGTGCGCACCGCCCTGCCCTCGTCGACGCCGAAGCGGCGCATGCAGTCCTGGATCGCGCTGTCGCGGCGGTCGCTGCGGCAAGCGCGCAGCTCGAGGTCGGACAGCACGCCCAGGCGCAGGCCGGCATTTATCGCGGTCATCGCGCGCACGCCGAATTCCTGCATCGCGCCCAGCAGCACGCTCAGGCCGCCCGCCATCACGATCACGCGTTCGCGCTTGATGCCGGGCAGGTCGAAGGCGTCGGCGTGGCCGGCCTCGACCAGCCTGTCGCGCAGGACCAGCAGGCTGTCGAAGGACATGCTGCCGTCGCCGAGGCGGTTGCGGACGATGACTTCGTTGACGGCGCGGATCGTGCCCGACGAGCCGTAGACCGCCTGCCAGCCGTGCGCGCGGTAGCGGTCGGCGGCATCCTCGAACAGTGCGCGCGCCGCGTTCACGGCCGCGTCGAATGCCGCGGCAGTCATGCGCCCGCCGGGAAACCAGGCCGCGCTCTGCGGATGGGTGCCGATGCTGAAGGACTCGACCAGTTCGATGGCGTCGCCGGCGCCGGCGATGACTTCGGTGGAGCCGCCGCCCACGTCGATCACCAGGCGCCGTTCGCCCGGCCGCGCCAGCGCGCAGGACACGCCCATGTAGATCAGGCGCCCTTCTTCCTCGCCGGAGATGACTTCGATCGGATGGCCGATCGCCGCTTCCAGGCGCGGCAGCAGCTGCTCGGCATTGGTGGCGACGCGCATGGTGTTGGTGGCGACCACGCGCACGGCTTCCAGGCGGTGCTGGCGCAGCAGCGCGCCGAAGTCGCGCAGGCTGCGCACCGCCGTTTCCATCGCCTCGGGCGTCAGGGCGCCGTCGGGCCCGAGGCCGGCGGCAAGGCGGATCGGGTCGCGCGCGGTGCGCACGATGTGCATCTGGCCGGCGATCGGTTCGCCGATGTGGAGGCGGAAGCTGTTCGAGCCCAGGTCGACTGCTGCGTACATGGAAGGTGTCCGGGTTGGCGTTGGCAGCAGTATAGCCCGTGCCGCAGCCTCAGGCCACGCGCTGCACCGACTCGCGCACCACGAGGCTGAGCTGGGGCAGGTCCAGCGCCAGCGGCTCCTGGCCGATCATCCTGACGATGGCCTGGCCCAGGCAGCGGCCGACGTCGAACAGCGGCTGGCGCACCGTGGTCAGCGGCGGCGTCGTGTACATCGAACTGTGCAGGTCGTCGAAGCCGATCACGGAGATCTCCTCCGGCACCTTGACGCCGCGCCGGTACAGGGCCAGCCGCGCGCCGTAGGCGGTCAGGTCGTTGGCCGCGAAGATGGCGGAGAAGCGCTGGCCGGACGCCAGCAGGCGCTCGACCGCCTGCAGGCCGCCGGATTCCGAAAAGTCGCCCTCGACGATGAGCTGGGCGCTGGCCTTGATCTTGTGCTTCCTGAGCGTGTCGCGGTAGCCGGCCAGGCGGGCCTGGGCGTCGAGATGGTCGGCGGGGCCGGCGATGAAGGCGATCTGGCGGTGGCCCTGCCCGATCAGGTACTCCACCGCTTCGCAGGCGCCGCGGTAGTTGTCGAGGCTGAAACCATAGGCCTGCGGCCCGTCCAATGTGCGGCCGAAGGCGACGATCGGCACCCGCTGCGACAGCTTGAGGATCTGCGCGTCCTTCAGCTTGCCGCTCAGGATGACCAGGCCGTCGACGCGGCGCGCGATCAGCAGTTCGATGCGCTCCGCTTCTTCGTCCGCGTGCCAGTGGCCGGACACGATCAGCGGCGCGTAGCCGCTGCCCTGCAGGGCGTCGTCGATGCCGGCCATGGCATCGGCAAAGTAGCCCGAGACCAGCGACTGGGTCAGCACGCCGATGGTGCGCGAGCTGCCGGTCTTGAGATTCCGCGCCAGCACGTTCGGCTTGTAGTTCAGCCTTTCGATCACGCTTTCGATCGCCTGGCGCTTTTCAATGGAGACCTTGGCGGTGCCATTCAGGAAGCGCGACACGGTGGCGGCCGAGACGCCGGCGATGCGCGCGACCTCGTGCACGGTGGCCATGGATGTTTTTCTCATCCGCCGAGTATAGCAGCGGCGCAAAAGCGTTTGACATGGAATCGATCCCGACGGTACTATGAAATCGATTTCATAACCAGCCCGCAACCGAGCCCATGACCCATTCCCTGCATTTCCCCGCCGATTTCACCTGGGGCGTCGCCACCAGCGCCTTCCAGATCGAGGGCGCCTCGCGCGCCGACGGCAAAGGCGTCTCGATCTGGGACAGCTTCTGCCGCAACCCGGCCAACATCGACGACCACAGCAACGGCGACGTCGCCTGCGACCACTACCACTGCTACCGCGAGGACGTGGCGCTGATGGCATCGCTCGGCGTCGATGCCTACCGCTTTTCGATGGCGTGGACGCGCGTGCAGCCGGACGGCAAAGGCAGCTGGAACGAAAAGGGCTTCGACTTCTACGAGCGCCTGATGGACGCGCTGCAGGAGAAAGGCATTGCGCCGCACCTGACCCTGTACCACTGGGACCTGCCGCAGGGCCTGCAGGACACGGGCGGCTGGCTGGCGCGCGACACCGCGCACCGCTTCGCCGACTACGCCGACGAGGTGGCGCGCCGTTTCGGCGACCGCCTGGCAAGCATCGCCACCCACAACGAGCCCTGGTGCACGGCGAATCTCGGCTACGGCAACGCCCAGTTCGCGCCGGGTGTGGCCGACCGCAAGCAGGCGGTCCAGGTCTCGCACCACCTGCTGCTGTCGCACGGCCTGGCGATGCAGGCCATGCGCGCGGCCGCGCCCAAGTCGCGGCTCGGCATCGTGCTGAACCAGTGGACCGCCGAAGCGGCCACCACGTCGGAAGCCGACCGCGCGCTGGCCCGGCTCGAATGGGCGCGCTCGGTGCAGTGGTTCATGGACCCGATCTTCAAGCGCCGCTATCCGGAACTCGCCCTCGCCCACCACGGCGCGAACGCGCCGCAAGTGCAGGACGGCGACTTCGACATCATCGCCCAGCCGCTCGACTTCCTCGGCGTGAACTACTACCGCCGCGAAGTGATGAGCGCCGAAGACCCGCCGCGCAAGCCCGAAGGCGGCGAAGGCTTCACCGACATGGGCTGGGAAATCTACGCGAAAGGCCTGAGCGACCTGCTGCTGGCGCTGAACGCCGAGTACGATCTGCCGCCCGTCTACATCACCGAAAACGGCATGGCGGCGGCCGACCGCGTCGAGGACGGCGAAGTCCGGGATACGGTGCGCATCGACTACGTGCGTACCCACCTCGAAGCGCTGAAAGGGGCGATGGACCAGGGCGTCGACGTGCGCGGCTACTTCCTCTGGAGCCTGCTGGACAACTTCGAATGGAACTCGGGGTATACCAAGCGCTTCGGCATCGTCTACGTCGATTATGCAACCCAGTCGCGCATCCCGAAGGCCAGCGCCCTGTGGTACCGCGATTTCCTGGCCGGACAGCGCCATGCACCCGCCTGAACCGACGGCGCGCCGCTCGCCCCTGCTGTGGGTCCCGACCGGCTATTTCACGATGGCCCTGGCCTACACCATGCTGACCAGCGTGACCGCCATCATGTTCAAGAATCTGGGCATGGACAACGGCCGCGCCGCCGCGTATTCGAGCATGCTGATCCTGGCCTACACGATCAAGCCGCTGTTCGCGCCCATCGTCGAGATGTACCGCACCAAGAAGTTCTTCGTGCTGTGCGCGCAGGTGCTGGTGGGACTGGGCTTTGCCGGCGCGGCGCTGGCCATGGGCCTGCCCGACACCATGGCGCTGATGCTGCCGCTGTTCTGGCTGATGTCCTTCGTCGGCGCGACCCAGGACATCGCCAGCGACGGCGTCTACGTGACCTCGCTCGACAGCCGGGCGCAGTCGCTGTACTGCGGCGTGCAGAGCCTGTCCTGGAACATCGGCCCGATCGTCGCCTCGGGCTTTCTGGTCTACCTGAGCGGGCGCCTGCATGCGGACGTCTTCCACCACGACCCGCGCGCCTTCGGGCCGGCGTGGATGGACGCCTGGCGCGTGATCTTCTTCATCGTCGCCGGCATCACGCTCCTGATGGCGGCCTGGCACGCGCGCTTCATGCCGGAGGGCGCACGCGCCGGGAACACGCCGGCCAACCTGGGCGGCGCCTGGGACATCCTGCGCGATTCCTTCCTCACTTTCTTCCAGAAGCGGGACGTGTGGAAGATGGTGGCCTTCGCCTTCCTGTTCAGGCTCAGCATCGGCTTCCTGGAAAAAATCGGCCCCTTCTTCATGGTCGATGCCGCCGGCCGCGGCGGCCTCGGGCTGTCGAACGAGCAGCTCGGCCTCGTCTACGGCACCTACGGACTGGCAGCGGTGCTGCTCGGCTCCCTGCTGGGCGGCTGGTTCGTCGCGCGGCGCGGCCTGAGGCGCACCCTGTTCCTGCTGTGCTGCGCGGTGAACATCCCGAACCTCACCTTCCTGGCGATGAGCCTGGCGCTGCCTTCCAGCCTGTGGGTGATCGCGGCCGGCGTGGTGGTCGAGAAGTTCTTCTTCGGCTTCGGCGCCGTCGGCTTCATGATCTACCTGATGCAGCAGCTCGCGCCCGGCCCCTACGCCACCACCCACTACGCCTTCGGCACCGGCCTGATGGGCCTGTGCGGCATGCTGACGGGGGTGCTGAGCGGCCACCTGCAGGAGATGATGGGCTATGTTGCCTATTTCGTGTTCGTGATGGTGGCGACGATCCCGTCCTTCCTGGCCTGCTGGTTCGCGCCCTTCCACCACGATGATGGCGGCGCCGGCCGCAGGAAGGGATAGGGATTGATGGCGCCGCCGGCCGTGTAGATGCCGTAATGGAGATGCGGCGGCGTGGTCGCGGCGTTGCCCGTGTTGCCGACGTAACCGACGATCTTGCCGGCATCGATGCGCATGCCGGCGTGCACGTCGCCGTAGCCGTCGAGGTGGGCGTAGTAATGGCGCTGGCCGCCCGGGCCCAGCACCCAGACCACCAGGCCGCCCAGGCGGTTGGCGCCGACCCGCATCACGATGCCTTCGGTGGCCGCCAGCACCGGCGTGCCGCGCCTGGCGAAGATGTCGATGCCCTCGTGCCTGCGGCCTTCGCTGCGGGCGCCGCCCCAGGTATCGGCCAGGCGCGCGGGCCCGACGCCGGCCACCGGCACCGGCAAGGTCGACGGCGCCGGCAGCGCGCCGAGGCGGATCGCATAGCTCAGGTTTTCCAGCCACGGCCGCAGCAGGCCCTCGAGGGCGATCAGGGCCAGGGCGACGGCGAGGCTGCGCAGGAAAGTTCGCATGCAGCCCAGATGGGGACGCCGCTCAGCGCCGCAAGCCCTCGATCCCCTGCGCCACCGTGGCCGCCGACACCTGCCCCAAACTCCGGTCCACGAGACGCCCTCCGGCATCGAAGAACAGCGTGGTCGGCAGGCCCGGCGAGCCGGTCGCCCCGGCCAGGCGGTTGGTACGGTCGAGCAGCACGTTGTCGAGCCGCAGTCCCTGCTCCTGCAGGTAACTGCGGATCTGGGCCGCGGACTCGCCCTGGTTCACGAACAGGAAGCCGACATCCCGGTGCATGCGCTGGGCTTTCGCCAGCGCCGGCATCTCGCGCCGGCACGGCGGACACCAGCTGGCCCACAGGTTTACCACCAGCGGCCGGCCCAGGAACGAACGCAGGGGCAACTCGCGCCCGTTCGCATCGGCCAGCGTCAGGTCCGGCAATTGCTGCTTGGGCCTGGCCACGGACAGCGCCGCCGTGCCGGCCGACCACGCGAGGCTGCCCGCCAGCACGCCGGCCAGCAGCGCCTTGCGCCGTGGCCGGTCGCGCCATGCGAGCCAGGCCGCCAGCGCCGCGGCGGCCGCGATGCCGGCAGCCGGCTTGAAGCCGCCGTCGCGCAGGTCGAGGATGTGCCAGGGCGCCTCGGCATAGTAGGGCCAGTAGCGCGCCACGAAGGCGATGCGCGCGGCCAGCAGCGCCGCTGCGAAGATCGTCCACAGCAGGTTCTCGACGCTGGCGCCCCGCCGGGCCGCGATGCGTTTGCCTGTCAGGAGCGCCAGCACGAGCGCGATGCCGGTCACGAGCGGCGCCAGAGGCAGCGCCAGCGGTCCGAGGCCCAGTTCGGTCATTCCGCTCCCCCTCCTTCATTCCTGCAGCGCGAGCCGGCCCTGCCGGTCGAGCTGGTAGCGGTCGAAGTCGCGCGCCAGGAACAGCTCGCCATCGTAGGCCGCGCGGGCTTCGTCCTCGACTTCGCGGATCGACGGCGTTCCCTCCCCGTCCTGGTAGCGCGGACTGAAATGCGTCAGCACCAGGTTCGGCACGCCGGCGGCGGCGGCCGCCTGCGCCGTCATGCGCGCGGAGCTGTGCTGCGGTCCCGGCCCGACCTTCCGCAGGACGGCTTCGGTGTAGGTCGCTTCGTGGATCAGCACCTCGGCGTCGCGCGCCTGGTCGATCAGCAGATCCGGGCGGTCGTTGTCGCCGCCGACGATCACTTTCCTCGGCTTGCGGCCGGGCAGCAGCCAGTCCCGCGGCCGCAGCACCCGGCCGTCCGGCAGCGTGACCTCCCATCCATGCTGTAGTTCGCCCCAGGCGGCGCCGCGCGCGATGCCGCCCGCATCCAGCTTGGCCGTGTCCAGCCGGCGTTCGACCTCCTTCTCCATGAAGCTGTAGGCCCAGGAAGGCATGCGGTGCGACAGCGGCGTGGCGGTCACCCGCAGGTCCGGCAGCGGGTCGGCATCCGCCAGCCGGGTCACCTCGACGAAATCGAGCTCGAACGGCAGCGCCAGCCCGGTGGTCGCCATCACGCCTTCCACGAAGGGACGCAGCGGGCCCGGGCCGACCAGGACCAGGGGCGCGGTCCGGTCCATCATGCCGGCGCTGGCCAGCAGGCCGGGCAAGCCGTAGCAGTGGTCGCCGTGCATGTGGGTGATGAAGATGGCCGCCAGGTCGTTCAGCGACCAAGGCGTGCGCAGGATGCGGTGCTGGGTGCCTTCGCCGCAGTCGACCAGCACCCAGTGACGCGCCGCGCGCGAGGCGCCGAGCGAGCGCAGGGCCAGCGCCGTGACGTTGCGGCGCTTGCTGGGGGTGCCCGATGCCGTGCCGAGAAACTGGAATTCCATGCCTTGCTCTCCCGCGTGACGATGTCAGGCGCATTATCAAGCATCCCCGGGCCTTGCCGGGCACGTTTCACGCCGCCCGCATCCGGTTTCGCTCCCTTGAAAACGGGCTTCGTCATTTCCCGCTTGCCCGCGCCAGCCGCTGTGGCGACAATTCATCCATATCAGCAAAGAAGGAAAGCCGATGACCTCACTGTCTCCGCCGCTCGACCGCGCCCCTGTACCGCGGCGCCGCCTGCTCGTCTTCGCCAGCGAACTCGGCCTGACGGTGGTCGTCAGCGGCTGGGCGGCGGTCCTGATGACGCTGGCGGCGGGCCGGCCCGAGCAGCTGTTCAACGAACTGGTCGTCTCGCTGTGCATCGGCCTGGTCGCGCTGCTGGCCGTGAACGCCGCGCGGCGGCTGTTCTGGGAGGACCTGGTGCTGCGGCGCCGCTGGCGGCTGTCCGCGCTGGTCCTGCTGGTGGCGGCGGCGCCGTTCGCCCATTACGTCGGACTGCGCATCGGCAGCGCCATCCTCGGCCTCGACGCGCCCGACCTGGCGCATTACCTGTCCGTCCCGCGGCTCAGCATGATCCTGTTCACGCTGCTCGCCATCTTCGCCCTGCTGGGCGTGTTCCTGGCCCGCGAACGGATGGACCGCGTCAAGCTCGAACGCAGCGAGGCCACCGCCCGGGCCGAAGCCGTCGAACGCCAGGCGCTGCAGGCCCAGCTGCGCCTGCTGCAGGCCCAGATCGAGCCGCACATGCTGTTCAAC
>CAJYXO010000027.1 GCA_913778765.1 uncultured Massilia sp.
CGCGGCCATCGACGTAGACCGTGCCGGGCTTTTCCGTCTTGACCGTGAAGTCCTGTACGCAGGGCGGCGTCGCCTTGTCCGGCCCGGTCCAGCGCATGCGCCCGTCCTCGATCGCCAGGCGGGTATAGGCCGCCGCGGGGCCCTTGCCCTCGTCGAGCAGCCACTTCCCCGAGAATGGCAAGTCCTGCGCCAGGACGGCCGGTGCGGCAGCCAGGCCGCCCAGCAGCGCCAGAAGACGCTTCATTCCCGCCCCGCCCGCAGGCCGGCCATGTAGGGATCGATCACGCACTGCCCCAGCTGCAGCAGGTCGAAGCTCTGCGGCGCGAACATCCAGTTGCGGATCATCCCGTCGATCATGGTCCACATCGCCAGCGCCGCGCGGGCCGGGTCGACGTTCCTGCCGATCAGGCCCTGGTCGACGGCCAGCTTGATGCGCCGCTCGGCGCGCGCCATCCACTGGCTCAGGCCATGCTGGCGGCGCAAGCGCACGGCGTCCATCTCATCGACGAATTCGACCTTCAGGGTGGCGATCTCGAACACGCGCCGCGCCACCGGGTCCTCGACGGTGCGGCGCAGCACCGCCAGCACGTACTCGCGCAGGTCGGCCAGCGGGTCGCTCGACTCGGCCTTGTCCAGGACCTGCAGTTCCGCTTCCAGCGGCAGGGTGGCGCGCTCCATCATCGCGTTGAACAGCGCGCCCTTGTCGTCGAAGTGCCAATAGATCGCACCGCGCGTCACACCGGCTGCGCTTGCGATATGCTGCAAAGTTGTTCTAGACACGCCCTGTTCTACGAACAATTTCTCCGCGGCATCAAGAATGCTGTCACGCGTGGCAGCGGCCTCTTCTTTGGTTCTGCGGGCCATGGTCGCCTCTCCATTTTTTGGGGTCCAAAACATTAAACATACACTCGTGATAGTATAGCCGGGTTTATCCGAATGCCAGTGACGAATCGTATGCGGCGCCAGCGAAGTGCCACGGACGATATTGTCCTTTTTTCAACTGAAGGAAGCACTCATGCCCTCTGCCCACTCCTCTACCATGCACCTCACGCGGATTGCCGCGTGCACCCTCATGGCCCTGGCCCTGCTGTCGGCCTGCGGCAAGAAGGACGACGCCGGCGCCGGCGCCCCCGGCGGCAAGATGCCCG
This sequence comes from uncultured Massilia sp., assembly GCA_913778765.1. Lineage (GTDB taxonomy): Bacteria > Pseudomonadota > Gammaproteobacteria > Burkholderiales > Burkholderiaceae_D > Telluria. The sequence goes on from CAJYXO010000027.1 coordinate 1,149, forward strand.
CCCCGCAAGTCGGCGTGATCACGACCAAGTTCCAGCAGGTCGCCCTCGAAACCGAACTGCCGGCCCGCGTCGAAGCGATCCGCGTGGCCGAAGTCCGCGCCCGCGTCAACGGCGTCGTCCTCAAGCGCCTGTTCACCGAGGGCAGCATGGTCAAGCAGGGACAGTCGCTGTTCCAGATCGATCCGGAACCCTACCAGGCACAAGTCAACAGCGCCCAGGCCGCGCTCGGCCGCGCCCAGGCCAACCTGACCGCCGCCTCGGCCACCGTCGAGCGCTACAAGCCGCTGCTGGAAGCCAGCGCGGTCAGCAAGCAGGAATACACGAACGCCGTCGCCGCCGCCAAGCAGGGCGAGGCCGACGTCAGCGCCGCCAAGGCCCAGCTGCGCATCGCCCAGATCAACTACAGCTACGCCAACGTGTACGCGCCCATCTCCGGCCGCATCGGCCGCGCCCTGGTGACCGAAGGCGCGCTCGTCTCGGCGCAGGAAGCCACCCAGATGGCGCTGATCCAGCAGACCGACAACGTCTACCTGAACATCACCCAGTCCGCCGCCGACTTGCAGCGCCTGCGCAAGAGCGCCGGCAACCGCGGCATCGACTCGGCGATCCCGGTGTCGGTGATCCTCGACGACGGCTCGGAACTCGGCCGCAAGGGCAAGCTGCTGTTCTCGGACGTGACGGTCGACCCGAGCAGCGGCCAGATCACCCTGCGCGCCCAGGTCGCGAACCCGGACAGCGCCCTGCTGCCGGGCCAGTACGTGCGCGTGCGCCTGGCCCAGGCCGAACTGCCGTCCGGCATCCTGGTGCCGCAGCAGGCCGTGACCCGTGGCGGCCAGGCCGGCGACACCGTGATGGTGGTCGGCGCCGACAACAAGCCGGCTTCGCGCACCGTCAAGATCGCATCGCAGGAAGGCAGCAACTGGGTCGTCACCGATGGCCTGAAGGAAGGCGAAAAAGTGATGGTCGACGGCTTCCAGAAGCTGCAGATGCTGCCGCCGGGCACCCCGGTGCAGCCGGTGGCGTGGACGCCGCAGACCAGCGGCAGCGCGCCGGCGGCAGCCGGGGCGCCTGCCGCGGCACCCAATGCATCCGGCGCCAACGCCGCTGCCGCCAGCCGCACCGCCGACACGCCGAAAGCCGGTTCGCCGGCCGCCGGCGCCGCTGCCGGCACCGGCAACACCCGTCAGTAATGTGGCTTAGATAAGTAGGAATACCAATGGCACGTTTTTTTATTGACCGCCCCATTTTCGCCTGGGTGATCGCGCTGTTCATCATGGTGCTTGGCGGCGTCGCCATCAAGCAGCTGCCGATCGCGCAATACCCGACCGTGGCGCCGCCGTCGATCGTCGTCAGCGTCGCCTACCCGGGCGCCTCGGCACAGACCCTCGAGGATTCCGTCATCTCCGTGATCGAACGCGAGATGAACGGTTCCCCGGGCATGGTCTACATGGAGTCGACCAGCCAGGCCAACGGCACCGGCTCCATCACGATCTCCTTCGAGACCGGCACCGATCCCGACCTGGCCCAGGTCGACGTCCAGAACCGCCTGTCGCGCGCGACCCCGCGCCTGCCGGCGGCCGTGACCCAGCAGGGCGTGCGCGTGGACAAGGCCAGATCGAACTTCCTGCTGTTCACCATCCTGTCCTCGGACGACCCGAACTGGGACCCGATCGCGCTGGGCGACTACGCTTCGCGCAACGTGCTGCCCGAAATCCAGCGGATCAAGGGCGTGGGCCAGGCCCAGCTGTTCGGCACCGAAAAGGCGATGCGCGTCTGGATCGACCCGGCCAAGCTGGTCGGCTTCAACCTGTCGGCCAACGACGTCAACGCCGCGATCCGCTCGCAGAACGCCCAGGTGGCCTCCGGCACCATCGGCGACCTGCCGCTGAACGTCGGCCAGCAGATCACCGCCACCGTGGTCGTGACCGGCCAGCTGTCGACCGTCGAACAGTTCGGCAACATCGTGCTGCGCGCGAATCCGGACGGCTCCACCGTGCGCCTGAAGGACGTGGCCCGCATCGAGATCGGCGGCCAGGCCTATACCACCTCGGCGCGCCTGAACGGCCGTCCGTCCACCGGTATCGGCGTGCAGCTCTCGCCGACCGGCAACGCGCTCGAGACCGCGCAGCTGATCAAGACCCGCATGACGGAACTGTCGAAGTACTTCCCTCACGGGATGAAGTACGCGATCCCGTACGACTCGACCAAGTTCATCCAGATCTCGATCAAGCAGGTGATCGAGACCCTGATCGAAGCGGTGATCCTGGTGTTCATCGTGATGTACGTGTTCCTGCAGAACATCCGCTACACCCTGATTCCGACCATCGTGGTGCCGGTCGCCCTGCTCGGTTCCTTCGCCACCCTGCTGGCGCTGGGCTTCTCGATCAACGTGCTGACCATGTTCGGCATGGTGCTCGTCATCGGCATCGTGGTCGACGACGCCATCGTGGTGGTGGAGAACGTCGAACGCATCATGTCCGAGGAAGGCCTGCCGCCGCTGGCAGCCACGCGCAAGGCGATGGGCCAGATCTCGGGCGCGATCATCGGCGTGACCGTGGTGCTGATCTCGGTGTTCGTGCCGCTGGCCTTCTTTGCCGGCGCGGTCGGCAACATCTACCGCCAGTTCTCGGCGGTGATGGTGTCCTCGATCGCCTTCTCGGCCTTCCTGGCGCTGTCGCTGACGCCGGCGCTGTGCGCGACCCTGCTGAAGCCCGTGGAAGCCGGACACCACATGGAGAAGCGCGGCTTCTTCGGCTGGTTCAACCGCACCTTCTCGACCGGCGCCAAGCGCTATGAAGGCTTTGTCGGCAAGATCCTGCGCCGCACCGGCCGCGCACTGGTCGTGTTCGTGCTGCTGCTGGGCGTGGTCGGCCTCGTGTTCACCAAGATGCCGAACTCCTTCCTGCCGAACGAAGACCAGGGCTACATCATCGCCAACATCCAGCTGCCGCCGGGCGCCACCGCCGAGCGCACCAGCGCCGTGCTGAAGGCCGCCGAAGACTACGTGCTGAAGCAGCCGGAAGTCGCCGACATGGTGGCCGTGACCGGCTTCTCGTTCTCGGGCCAGGGCCAGAACATGGGCCTCGCCTTCATCCCGCTGAAGACCTGGGACGAGCGCAAGGAAAAGGGTTCGGACGCACAGAGCCTGGCCAACCGCATCACGATGCACCTGGGCGCCCTGCGCGACTCCTTCATCTTCGTGGTGAGCCCGCCGCCGATCCCGGAACTGGGCCGCGGCGCCGGCTTCTCGTTCCGCCTGCAGGACCGCGGCGGCCTTGGCCACGCAGCCCTGCTGCAGGCGCGTAACCAGCTGCTGGGCATGGCGATGCAGTCGCCGGTCCTGACCGGCATCCGTCCGGAAGGCCTGGAAGACGCGCCCCAGCTCCAGCTCGAAATCGACCGCGACAAGGCCCAGGCCCTGGGCGTGACCTTCGACGCGATCAACAGCGCGATCTCGACCTCGCTCGGTTCGAGCTACGTGAACGACTTCCCGAACGCCGGCCGCCTGCAGCGCGTGGTGGTCCAGGCCGATGCGAAGGACCGCATGCAGCCGGAAGACCTGCTGCGCCTGAACGCGATGAACACCAAGGGCCAGCCGGTGCCGCTGTCGGCCTTCGCGTCGACCAAGTGGATCAACGGTCCGCAGCAGACCACCCGCTACAACGGCTATCCGGCGATGAGCATCACCGGCGAACCGAAGCCCGGCTACTCCTCGGGCGACGCGCTGACGGAGATGCAGAACCTGGCGGCCAAGCTGCCGGCCGGCTTCGCCTACGAATGGACCGGCCAGTCGCGCGAGGAAATCCTGTCCGGCTCGACCGTGTTCATCCTGATCGGCTTCTCGCTGCTGGCGGTGTTCCTGGCGCTGGCGGCGCTGTATGAAAGCTGGTCGATCCCGGTCTCGGTGCTGCTGGTGGTGCCGCTGGGCGTGCTCGGTTCGCTGCTGGCGGCCACCATGCGCGGCATGCCGAACGACGTCTACTTCAAGGTCGGCCTGATCACCGTGATCGGCCTGGCGGCGAAGAACGCGATCCTGATCATCGAGTTCGCGAAGGACCTGCAGGCCCAGGGCAAGTCGCCGATCGAAGCGGCGCTGCAGGCGGCCCACCTGCGTTTCCGTCCGATCGTCATGACTTCGCTGGCCTTCATCCTCGGCGTGCTGCCGCTGGTGATCGCGGGCGGCGCCGGTGCGGCCTCGCAGCGCGCCATCGGTACCGGCGTGATGGGCGGCATGATCACCGCGACCGCGCTCGGCGTGTTCTTCGTGCCGGTGTTCTTCGTCGTGATCCGCAGCTTCTTCAAGGGCAGCAAGCGCCAGGAAGAGATGTACCAGCACCACGCCGATGCCGCCGGCATCACGAAGGAAGAAATCAAATGAACAAGATGAAGAATGTCCTGACTCCCCTGGTGCTGGCGCTGTCCCTCGCGGGCTGCGTGAACCTGGCGCCGAAGTACGAGCGTCCGGCCGCGCCGGTCGCGAACGCCTTCCCGACCGTGCAGGGCAGCGTCAGCAGCGGCAACCCGGTGGCGAATGAAGCCCCGGCCAACATGGCCTGGGAACGCTTCTTCACCGACGCCCGCCTGCAGCAGCTGATCCGCATCGCGCTGGCCAACAACCGCGACCTGCGCGTCTCGGTGCTGAACATCGAGCAGGCGCGCGCCGCCTTCCAGATCCAGCGCTCGGACCGTTTCCCGAAGCTGAACCTGGCCGTGACCGGCAGCCGCCAGTCCACGCCCGGCGATGCGCCCTTCAGCAGCGTCTACCAGGCCGGCGTGGCCGTATCGGCCTTCGAGCTCGACCTGTTCGGCCGGGTCCGCAACCTGACCGACGCCGCGCTGGCGCAATACCTCGCCACCGAGGAAGCGCGCAAGGCTTCGCAGATCAGCCTGATCGCCACGGTGGCCAACACCTACCTGGCTTTCCTGGCCGACGAGGAGCAGCTGGCGCTGACCCAGCAGACCCTCAAGACCCGCGACGAATCGCTGCGCCTGACCAGGCTGCGCTTCGAGAACGGCGTCGTGTCGAAGCTCGACCTGCAGCAGGCGGTGTCGCTGGTCGAAGGCGCGCGCGCCGTGCTGGCCCAGCAGCAGCGCCTGCGTTCGCAAGACCTGAACGCGCTGACCCTGCTGATCGGCCAGCCGATCCCGGACGACCTGCCGACCGGCGCCACCCTGGCGACCACCAACCTGCCCGACCTGCCGGCCGGGATGCCCTCCGACCTGCTGGTCTCGCGTCCGGACATCCGCGCCGCCGAGCAGCAGCTGATCGCCGCCAACGCCGACATCGGCGCGGCGCGCGCGAACTACTTCCCGCGCATTTCGCTGACCGGCACCGCGGGCAGCGCCAGCCAGGAACTGTCCGGCCTGTTCAAGTCCGGCTCCTATGGCTGGACCTTCGCGCCGCAGGCGATCCTGCCGCTGTTCGACTTCGGCGCCCGCCGCGCCGGCGTCGAGTCCGCCCGCGCAGGCCGCGACATCGCGGTGGCCCAGTACGAGAAGTCGATCCAGACCGCCTTCCGCGAAGTGGCGGACGCGCTGGCCGGCCAGGCCACCTTCAGCGAGCAGCTCCGCGCCCAGCAGGCACAGGCGCAGTCGGAAGCCGAACGCTTCAAACTGTCGGACCTGCGCTACCGCAGCGGCACCGCCAACTACCTCGACCTGCTGGACGCCCAGCGTTCGCTGTTCCTGGCCCAGCAGTCGGCCGTGGAAGCGAACCTGTCGCGCCTGCAGAACCAGGTCACGCTGTACCGCGTGCTGGGCGGCGGCTGGAGCGAGCCGGTGAACAGCAGCACCGCCGCGCGTTAAGCTTTCCGCGCGCCATTGCATGGTCCCGGCCGGGGCCGGCCTGCGATTTCGGTATCATGGAATCGCACGCCGGCCCCGTCTTTTTTTGTCGGACATCCATGCCATGC
>CAJYXO010000028.1 GCA_913778765.1 uncultured Massilia sp.
CTACATCAACGGCGACATGGAACACCGCGTGCCGCACAACCTGAACGTGTCCTTCAACTTCGTCGAAGGCGAGTCGCTGATCATGGCGGTCAAGGACCTGGCGGTGTCGTCGGGTTCGGCCTGCACCTCGGCTTCGCTGGAGCCGTCCTACGTGCTGCGCGCGCTGGGCCGCAGCGACGAACTGGCGCACAGCTCGATCCGTTTCACCATCGGCCGCTTCACCACCGAAGACGACATCGACTTCGCGGTCAGGCTGCTGAAGGAAAAAGTCGCCAAGCTGCGCGAACTGTCGCCGCTGTGGGAGATGCACAAGGATGGCATCGACCTGAACACGATCCAGTGGGCCGCCCACTAATTTACGCATACGACTTCAAGGAGCACTGACATGGCATACTCGGACAAAGTTCTGGACCACTACGAAAACCCGCGCAACGTCGGCTCGTTCGACAAGAACTCGGACGACGTCGGCACCGGCATGGTCGGCGCCCCGGCCTGCGGCGACGTGATGAAGCTGCAGATCAAGGTCAACGAAGCCGGCGTCATCGAAGACGCGAAGTTCAAGACCTACGGCTGCGGCTCGGCGATCGCGTCGAGCTCGCTGGTGACCGAATGGGTGAAGGGCAAGTCGCTGGACGAAGCGCTGTCGATCAAGAACACCCAGATCGCCGAAGAACTGGCGCTGCCGCCGGTGAAGATCCACTGCTCGATCCTGGCGGAGGACGCGATCAAGGCGGCCGTGGCCGATTACAAGACCAAGCACGCAGCCGAAGAAAAGGCCGCGTAATTTGTCGCATGGGCTCCCGGAGCCCACGATGCATTGAACGAATCAAAGCTGGAGAAACACAGATGGCAATCACCCTGACCGAAAAAGCCGCGCGTCACATCACCCGTTACCTCGAACGCCGGGGCAAGGGTGTCGGCTTGCGTTTCGGTGTGCGCACGACCGGCTGCTCCGGCCTGGCCTACAAGCTGGAATACGTCGACGAGCCGGCGCTTGAAGACAATGTGTTCGAGTCGCACGGCGTGAAGGTTTTCGTCGATCCGAAAAGCCTGGCCTACATCGACGGCACCGAACTGGACTTCGCACGCGAAGGCCTGAACGAGGGCTTCCGCTTCAACAACCCGAACGTCAAGGACAACTGCGGCTGCGGCGAATCCTTCCGCATCTGAAGGCAGGCAAGCGCGCGATGCAGAACCACTTCGAGCTGTTCCAGCTGCCTGCCAAGTTCGACGTCGACCAGGATGCGCTCGACACGGCCTACCGCGAAGTCCAGGGCCGCGTGCACCCGGACCGCTTCGTGAACGCCAGCGATGCCGAGAAGCGCGTCGCCATGCAATGGGCGACCCGCGCCAACGAGGCCTATGCAACCCTGCGCAACCCGATGCTGCGCGCGCGCTACCTGTGCGAGCTGAACGGCGTCGACCTGCAGACCGAGTCCAACACGGCGATGCCGATGGACTTCCTGATGCAGCAGATGGAACTGCGCGAGGCGCTCGGCGATGCGCGCGCGGCCAAGGACGCCGAAGCGCTCGACGAACTCGACGCGCAGGTCCGCGGCGAAAGGAAGAGCAGGCTGGCGCAGGTCGGCAAGCTGCTCGACGCCGGCGATTACACCCAGGCGGCGCAGGGCGTGCGCGCGCTGATGTTCCTCGATAAGTTCGCGGACGAGCTGCACTACGCCTTCGAAGCGCTCGAATCGTAATCCCCTCCATGTCCGCGGTGCCCACGGGCGCGGACGGATCGAATAATAAAACCAGGTAACACGACCATGGCACTACTGCAGATTTCCGAACCCGGCATGTCGACCGCGCCGCACCAGCACCGGCTGGCGGTGGGCATCGACCTGGGCACCACCAACTCCCTCGTCGCGACCGTCCGCTCCAGCATTCCCGAAGTGCTGAGCGACGAGGACGGCCGCGCGCTGCTGCCATCGATCGTGCGTTACCTGCCGAACGGCCACGCCAACATCGGCTACAAGGCGCAGGCCCATCGCACCACGGACCCGAAGAACACCATCGTCTCGGTCAAGCGCTTCATGGGCCGCGGCCTGAAGGACATCGCGCACGCCGAGAACATGCCCTACGACTTCGTGGACGGCCCCGGCATGGTGCAGGTCAAGACCGTGGCCGGCGTGAAAAGCCCGGTGGAAGTCTCGGCGCAGATCCTGGCCACCCTGCGCCAGACCGCCGAAGACGCACTCGGCGACGAACTGGTCGGCGCCGTGATCACGGTCCCGGCCTACTTCGACGACGCCCAGCGCCAGGCGACCAAGGACGCGGCCCAGCTGGCCGGCCTGAACGTGCTGCGCCTGCTGTCCGAGCCGACCGCCGCGGCCATCGCCTATGGCCTGGATCACGGCAAGGAAGGCGTGTTCGCGGTGTATGACCTGGGCGGCGGCACCTTCGACATCTCGATCCTGAAGCTGTCGAAGGGCGTGTTCGAAGTGCTGTCGACCGGCGGCGACTCGGCCCTGGGCGGCGACGACTTCGACCAGCGCCTGTTCTGCCATATCACCCAGCAGGCCGGCGTGGGTCCGCTGTCGGATGAAGATACCGCGACCCTGATGGTCAAGGCGCGCCAGGCCAAGGAACTGCTGTCGACGAATGAAGAAACGACGGTCGAGGCGATCCTGAAGTCGGGCGAGATCGTGCAGGTGCTTGTCAGCGCGAAGACCTTCTCCGAGATCACCCAGCCGCTGGTCGGCAAGACCATGAACGCCGTGCGCAAGGCCATGCGCGATGCGAACGTGTCGGTCGAAGACGTGGATGGCGTGGTCATGGTGGGCGGCGCGACCCGCATGCCGCACATCCGCCGCGCCGTGGGCGACTTCTTCAAGACCATCCCGCACGCGAACATCGACCCGGACAAGGTGGTGGCGCTGGGCGCCGCGATCCAGGCCAACCTGCTGGCCGGTAACCGTGCCGCCGGCGACGACTGGCTGCTGCTGGACGTGATCCCGCTGTCGCTGGGCATCGAGACCATGGGCGGCCTGGTCGAGAAGATCATCCCGCGCAATTCGACGATCCCGTGCGCGCGTGCGCAGGAGTTCACGACCTTCAAGGACGGCCAGACCGCGCTGGCGGTGCATGTGGTGCAGGGCGAGCGCGAGCTGGTGTCGGACTGCCGTTCGCTGGCGCGCTTCGAACTGCGCGGCATCCCGCCGATGGCCGCCGGCGCCGCGCGCATCCGGGTGACCTACCAGGTCGATGCGGATGGCCTGCTGTCGGTGTCGGCGCGCGAGACGCGCTCGGGCGTCGAGGCGCACATTACCGTCAAGCCGTCCTACGGCCTCGGCGACGACGAAGTCGCGCGCATGCTGCAGGACTCGTACAACGCGGCGCAAGTCGACATGGTCGCGCGCGCGCTGCGCGAAGAGCAGGTCGAAGCCGAGCGCATCCTGCTGGCGACGCAATCGGCGCTGGACGCCGACGCCGAGCTGCTGAACGATGAGGAACGCGCGGCCGTCGCCACGCTGGAGCAGGGCGTGCGCGAGGCGCTGGCCCGTTCGAACATGGATGCGGTGGCTGCCGACGAGCGCCAGAACAGGCTGCACGATGCGGTGCAGGCGCTGGCCCACGGCACCGAGGACTTCGCGGCGCGGCGCATGGACAAGAGCGTGCGCAAGGTGCTGGCGGGTAAATCGCTGGATCAGGTGTAACTAAAATGCCGTCGTTCCCGCGAAGGCGGGACCCCGGGTTTGCCAGCGTTTCGTCAGCTCCAGCAGAACCTGGATCCCCGCCTGCGCGGGGATGACGTAACCAGTAAAAAACAAACGAGGTAAAAGAAGTGCCACAAATCGTCATCCTCCCCCATCCAGTGTTCTGTCCCGAAGGCGCGGTGCTCGACGGCCAGTCCGGCAAGTCGATCTGCGACACCCTGCTTGAGAACGACATCGAGATCGAGCACGCCTGCGACCGCGTGTGCGCCTGCACCACCTGCCACGTGATCGTGCGCGAAGGCTTCGACTCGCTGAACGAGCAGGAAGAGAAGGAAGAGGACATGCTGGACAAGGCCTGGGGCCTGGAGCCGCACTCGCGCCTGTCCTGCCAGGCGATCATCGCCGATGAAGACCTGGTCGTCGAGATCCCGAAATACACGATCAACCACGCCGCAGAGAACCACTGATCCCTGCACGAGGAGCGCGCCATGAAGTGGACCGACGTTACCGCCATCGCCGAGGCGCTTGATGAAAAGTACCCGGACGTCGATCCCGCCACGGTGCGCTTCGTGGACCTGCATAATTGGGTCGTCGGGCTGGATGGCTTCGACGACGACCGTGCACGCGGCGGCGAGCGCGTGCTGGAAGCCATTCAATCGGCCTGGATAGATGAAGCAAGCTAAACCCACAGTCTACGAACTCCTCCCCGAGGTCAAGCCTGGGCAGTCGATCGAACTGCTCAAGGAACTGCATATCCTCACCCGCGACGGCAAGCTGAACCAGGACAGCCGCCGCAAACTGAAGCAGGTCTACCACCTGGTCCAGTTCATCGAACCGCTGGTCAAGGACGTCCTCGAGCAGCAGGGCGAAACCAAGCAGGGTGTCACGCTGGTCGACCACGGCGCCGGCAAGTCCTACCTCGGCTTCATCCTCTACGACCTGCTCTTCAAAGGCAAGGCGGCAGGCGAGGGCGGCCACATCTATGGCATCGAAACCCGCGAAGAGCTGGTGCAGAAATCGACCGAGCTGGCGGCGCGCCTGGGCTTCGGGGGCATGTCCTTCCTGAACCTGTCGGTGGCCGAATCGACCGAATCCGTCAAGCTGCCGCCCACCATCGACGTGGTCACCGCGCTGCACGCCTGTAATACGGCGACCGACGACGCGATCGACTTCGCGCTGAAGAAAAAGGCGAAGCACATCGTGCTGGTGCCGTGCTGCCAGGCCGAAGTGGCCTCGGTGCTGAACCGCAACAAGGGCAAGTCGCTGGCCAATTCACTCACCGAGATCTGGCGCCATCCGATCCACACCCGCGAATTCGGCAGCCAGATCACCAACGTGCTGCGCTGCCTGCAGTTGGAGGCGCACGGCTACCAGGTGACCGTGACGGAACTGGTGGGCTGGGAGCATTCGATGAAGAACGAGCTGATCGTCGCGACCTACAAGAACCTGCCGCGCAAGCGGCCCGCCGAGCGCCTGCAGCAGGTGCTGGCCGAAGTGGGCCTGGAAGAGATGGCCCAGCGCTTTTACGTTTAACCGGGAAACCCACGAGCGAGCACATGAGCGAACAACCGAGCACCGAGCGCTGGATCGACCTGCGCAGCGACACCGTCACCCAACCATCGAGCGCGATGCGCGCCGCCATGGCCGCGGCGCCGGTCGGCGACGACGTGTACGCCGACGACCCGACCGTCAACCGCCTGCAGGACTTCGCCGCCGAACTGTTCGGCTACGAGGCCGGGCTGTTCGCGCCCTCGGGCACCCAGACCAACCTGATCGCGCTGATGGGCCATTGCGGCCGCGGCGACGAATACCTGGTCGGCCAGGAAGCGCACACCTACAAATACGAAGGCGGCGGCGCCGCGGTGCTGGGCAGTATCCAGCCGCAGCCGATCGCCAACCAGCCGGACGGCAGCATCGCATTGACGGACATCGCGGCCTACATCAAGCCGGACGACATGCACTTCGCGCGCACCCGCCTGTTAGCCCTGGAAAACACCATCGGCGGCCGCGTGCTGCCGCAGGCGTACGTGCTCGCCGCAACGAAGCTGGCGCACGACAAGGGCCTGGCCACCCACCTGGACGGCGCGCGCGTCTGCAATGCCGCCGTCAAGAACGGCATCAGCCTGCGCGCCGCGGCCGAAGGCTTCGACACCATCTCGGTCTGCCTGTCCAAGGGCCTGGGCGCGCCTGTCGGTTCCGTGCTGCTGGGGCCGAAGGCCTTCATCGAGCAGGGCAAGCGCTGGCGCAAGATGCTGGGCGGCGGCATGCGCCAGGCCGGCGTGATCGCCGCCGCGGCCCAGTATGCGCTGGAGAACAACGTCGAACGCCTGGCGGACGACCACCGGAACGCCGCCGACCTGTCCGCCGGCCTGGCGCAGATCGAGCAGCTCGCCGTCACCACGCCGCAGACCAACATCTTCTACGTCGAGATCCCGGAAACCGCCGTGGCGGCGCTGCGCGAGCACCTTGCCGGGCGCGGCATCCGCGCCTCGATCGGTACGCATACCCGCCTGGTCACCCACCTGGATGTCAGCCAGGCCGACGTGCAGGCGACCGTCGCCGCGTTCAAGGACTTCTTCAAGGATAGTCGCGCCTGATGAGTCTTGATGCCATCCGCCTCGCCAAGCGCGTGGCCGAAACCGTCCCGTGTTCGCGCGCCGACGCCGAGCGCTACATCGCCGGCGGCTGGGTCAGCGTCGACGGTGAAGTCGTCGACGAACCCGCGACGCGCGTGCTGCCGTCGCAACAAGTCGTGCTGCTGCCCGGCGCCACGGCCGAGGAACCGCAACCCGTCACGATCCTCCTGCACAAGCCGGCCGGCCTGCACGGCAAGGCGGCGCTCGACTCGCTGCAGCTGGACACCCTGTTCCCGGCCTACGAAGGCGAGCGCGCGCTGAAGCGTCACCTGACCAGATTGACCCCGGCGATGCCGCTGGAAGCCATGGCCAGCGGCCTGGTCGTGTTCAGCCAGGACTGGCGCGTGCTGCGCAAGCTCGGCGAAGACGGCGACCGCATCGAGCAGGAATACGTGGCCGAGGTGAGCGGCGCGATCGCCGAAGATGGCCTGGCGCGCCTGAACCGGGCCGGCAAGCCGAACGCGCCGATCAAGGCCAGCTGGCAGAGCGAAACCCGGCTGCGCTTTGCCGGCAAGGGTATCGTGCCGGGCCAGGTCGAAGCCATCTGCGCCCAGGTCGGCCTGCAGGTGACCGGCCTGCGGCGCCTGCGCATCGGCCGCGTCGCGCTGAGCGGTCTGCCGCCAGGGCAGTGGCGCTTCCTGCGCGACGTCGAGCGCTTCTGAGCTGTACCGAGCTCCGGTCCCTGAAAGTTCTGACAGGGTCAGCGTGAAATAAGTTTTCTCGCCTGCTCCATGCGTTTATCGTGAAGCCTTTTTCAGGAGGCTTTCCATGACTGCGTCATCCCTCAGCCAGCCGTCTGCGGACGGCGGCCAACTTCGTCCCGGCCGTCCTGGCATCACCCGCTTTTCGTTCGTGCGCATCGTGCTCGGTGTGCTCGCCGTCGTACTGCCGGTCGCGTTGACGATGTTCCTGGTCCACCAATTGGTCGAAAAAAGCATGCGCGGCCTGTGGCCGCAGCTGCTGGCGGCCACGCTGTGCGTCGTTGGCTACCGGCTCTACGTGCAACGCATCGAGCGGCGGCCGATGGCTGAATTGGCCGGCGCCGGCGCCGGCCGCGAACTCGGCGCCGGCCTGCTGCTGGGCAGCCTGCTGTTCGCCGGCGTGATCGCAACGATGGCCATGCTCGGCGGCTATCGGGTGGACGGCGCCAGCGACTGGGAGGTGCTGATGGTGCCGCTTACCGAACTGGTGTTGGTGGCCTTGTTCGAAGAGACGCTGTTCCGCGGCGTCCTGTATCGCAACCTCGAGCGTTCGCTGGGCAGCTGGTCGGCACTCGGGATCTCGTCTCTCGTGTTCGGCCTGGCGCATCTGCCGAATGCGAACGTGACGGTGGCGGGCATCGCCGTGACCGTGGTCGCCGGCCTGCTGTTCGCAGCCGCCTACCTGGTGACGCGCCGCCTCTGGCTAGCGATCGGGATCCATTTCGCCTGGAACTTCATGTCGGACGCGATCTTTTCGGTCACGACCTCGGGGCATCCGGGCAAGGGCATTCTGAAAGGAACGACCGTGGGGCCGGAATGGTTGTCCGGCGGCGCTTACGGCGTAGAGGCTTCGCTTGTCACTTTGGTGGCGCTGGGCGCGGTGACAGCGGCCTTGCTGGGGCTGGCGCGCCGGCGCGGCCAGCTCTTGACGAAGGCCGAGGCGCAGGCGCGCCGGAACTGAGCCGGGGAATCAGGCGCCTGCCGCCTGGGCCACATCGGCGGCCGCCTTCGCGTTCGCCTTCGGCAACTGCACCAGCCGCGTTCCGGCCAGGCGGTCGTGCAGGAACTGGCGGTCCTTGTCGAGGAAGGCGGTGAGGCCCCAGGCGAGGATGCCGGCGGCGATGGCGATCGACACTTCGAGCTTGCCCTTCAGGCCGAACAGGCCGCACAGGGCCAGGGCCGGCAGGAACCAGCCCCAGGCCAGCAGGTAGCGCAGGGCGGCGGTCTTGATGGACACCCGGCCCTGGCTGCGGTCGGTCAGGCAGAGGCGCCAGGTCTTCATCGCCAGCGTGTGGCCGCTGTTGGTCCAGCTCCAGACGAAGTAGGCGCCGGTGACCACGAACAGGAAGGCCTTCAGGCCGTAGCCGGCGAGCGGCGCGTGGCTGTTGCGCGTGACCAGCAGCCACAGCGCCACCGCCAGCATCTCGACCGCCAGCAGCAGGAAAGTCTCGTAGACCATCACGATCAGGCGGCGTTTGACGGTGGGGGTGCTGCTGGTGCTGGCGGTAGGGTTCATGAGGACTCGAAAACTCAGGCGTTGTTCGGCGTGATGCCCCAGTTGGCCGGGACCGGTTTTTCCTCGGGCGGTTTCGGCTGGGCGGGCTGGGCCGGCTGCGGCGCCGGCACGGCAGGCGTGGGTTGCTGCGGCGTGCCCGGCGCCGCCACGCAGGGCGGCGTGGCGGAGACGGTGTTCTTGACGGTGCCGGCCGGGCAGGAGGTCGCGCCCTGGCCTAGCGGCGCCACGGCCTTGCCGCCGGCCTGGCTCGGCACCACGGTGGTCGACTTGCGGCTTGCCGCGGAGGCGGCCAGCTTTTTCTTCTGCTCGTCCGGCAACTGCTGGTAGCTGGCCCAGCTCGCGGTCTTCTGTTCGGGTGCGATCTTGCGGGTGCGCGCGTAGGTGTCGCGCGCCAGCTCGCGCTGGGCCGGGGTCAACTTGACCCATTCGCGCATGCGCTCGTGCACGCGCTGCTGCTCTTCGGGCTTCATGCTGTCGAAGCGCTTGGCCAGCTGCAGCCATTTCTGCTTGCGCACGCCGTCGATCTGGTCCCACTCGCCCTGCAGCGGCTGCAGCGCGACCTGCTGGGCCGGGCTCAGGTTGCGCCACAGCGGCTTGTCGCCGGCCTTGTGCGGCGATGCCGCGGAGGGCCTGGCGGCCGGCTTACCGGCGGCTGCGGCGGCGCCGGCGCTGTCCGTATCCGGCGCGCCGAAGCGCCAGTGCTGCTGGCCGAACACCAGCACGATACCGGCAAATGCGGCGGCGAATACGGCTGCGGCGCCGGCGGCAGCGACTTTACCCTTGGTTGCCGTCATCAAAACTGGGCCTTACTGAGCGCGTTGCGGGGCTTGCTGCTGTTGCTGGGCCAGGTAGGCGTTGAAGCCGTGGTCGGTGTAGGCGGTGAGCGGCAGGTCGTCGGACAGCACGGCGGCGTCCAGGTCCGCCAGCTCGGCCGTGCGCTGCTCGCGCTCGACCTGGTAGACGCTGGCCAGGCCGATGACCATCGCCAGCAGCGGCGCGGCGACGGCCACGCCCTTCATCCACTGCATGTCGAACAGCGAACGGACATCGAACCCTGCACGCTTGCGCGGCGCCTCCGCCTTCTTGCGGGAGAGGGCAAGCGCGCGCGCGGCGGCCAGGCGTTCGGTGGTCGACGCCGGCAGCTGGTCGAGGTTTTCGTTCAGGGCGTGACGGATCTTGTACGCCAGGTTGATGTCGTCGTTGTTCATAATTTTATTCCCTTGGCCTCCAGGGCTTTCTGCAGGGTATGCGTAGCGCGAGAACAGTGCGTTTTCACACTGCCCTCGGAGCATCCCATCGCTTCGGCCGTTTCGGCCACGTCCATGTCCTGCCAGTAACGCATGAGGAAGGCTTCCCGTTGACGCGTCGGGAGCTTTTGTATCTCTTCATCGATCAGGCGCAGGGTTTCTGCGCGTTCGACCTGATCTGCACTCGATTCGGCGGCCGCCGTTCCCTCTTCGGCCTCGTAAGAGGCGAGTATATCAAAGTCCTCGTCGTCTTCATCGCGTCTTCCGAGGCTGCCAAAGAGGCTGATCCAGGTGTTGCGGACCTTCTCGCGCCGGAAATAATCGAGGATGGTGTTCTGCAGGATGCGCTGGAACAGCATCGGCAGTTCGGCCAGCGGCTTGTCGCCGTATTTCTCGGCCAGCTTGATCATGGCGTCCTGAACGATGTCCAGCGCTGCCTCGTCCTTGCGGACGGCGTACGCAGCCTGCTTGAAGGCGCGCCGTTCCACACTCTCGAGGAAGTCGTTGAGTTCTTTGTCAGTTGCCATGCGTTGAAGGGTCGGAAAACTGTCGAATCCTAGCAAAATTTACGGCTGAGCGCACGGTAAACGGGCACATCGGGGCCGCCCCGGCCACGATTATTCGAATAATCCCATCGAAAGGCAGGCCATGCTCGGCCTGTCGCTGAACCGCTGGATGACGCCGCCGATGGCCCGTCCCGACTATCCCGCCCTGCGCGCCTGGGCCGGATTGCTGCGCCTGCGTCAGGCTTGCCGCGCGTGCTGCATGAACGGCAGGCCCTGAGCGCACTGGCTGAGTCTGGTTTCTGCACCAATCTGGCCATTTCCATCTTTGTACTTGACCGGAATGGTGCAACGCAGTAAGGTATCTCACGCTTTGCAACCCCGAAGCCCAAGGTCATCCGGAAAAGCATATCCCGCCCATCCTGGCATGACGCGCTTTCACATGTAGGCAGTTTGCTCCAACCCGCGCCACAAGCGCGAGAGACACGCAATCCGCACACAGGAACTCACGCCAAACGAGTTTGCGCCCAGCGCCGGTTCGTACGCTGCCTGCCGGCAGCCGAAAGATCGACGTGACCGCAGGAAGAAGGGAAGCATGAGCACTGTTGCGCGATACGTATCTCGTCAGGAACGAGCATCCGATCAATCTCCCTATGGGTCTTGAAAGGAAACGTATGAGTCACGACGCAGCAGTTCCCATCACGGGCGCTGAGATACTGGTCCGTTGTCTGGCAGAAGAGGGCGTGAAGCACGTCTTCGGCTATCCCGGCGGCGCGGTCCTGTATATCTACGACGCCATCTTCAAGCAGGACAAATTCCAGCATATCCTCGTGCGCCACGAGCAGGCGGCCATCCATGCGGCCGATGCCTATTCGCGCAGCTCGAACCAGGTCGGCGTCGCGCTGGTCACGTCCGGTCCGGGCGTCACCAATGCCGTCACCGGTCTGTCCACCGCCTACATGGATTCGATTCCGATGGTGGTGATCTCCGGCCAGGTGCCGACCCACGCGATCGGCCAGGACGCCTTCCAGGAATGCGACACGGTCGGCATCACGCGGCCGGTAGTCAAGCACAACTTCCTCGTCAAGGACGTGCGCGACGTCGCCGCCACGATCAAGAAGGCCTTCTATATCGCGCGCACCGGCCGTCCCGGCCCCGTGCTGGTCGATATCCCGAAGGACATCAGCATGCAGAAGGCGCTGTACGACTATCCTCGCGAGATCGAGATGCGTTCGTACAAGCCGGTCGACAAGGGCCATGCCGGCCAGATCCGCAAGGCGGTGCAACTGCTGCTGGCAGCCGAGCGCCCGATGATCTACACCGGCGGCGGCGTGATCCTGGCCAACGCATCGGACGAACTGAACCGCCTGGTCGACAAGCTTGGCTTTCCGGTCACCAACACCCTGATGGGCCTGGGCGCCTACCGCGCGTCCAGCGGCCACTTCGTCGGCATGCCGGGCATGCACGGCACCTACGAAGCGAACATGGCGATGCAGCACTGCGACGTGCTGGTCGCGATCGGCGCCCGCTTCGACGACCGCGTGATCGGCAACCCCAAGCACTTCGCCAGCAGCCCGCGCAAGATCATCCACATCGACATCGACCCCTCGTCGATCTCGAAGCGGGTGAAGGTCGACATCCCGATCGTCGGTAACGTCAAGGACGTGCTGGTCGAACTGCTGTCCCAGCTCGACGCCGCCGAAGCAAAACCGAACGCGCCGGCGCTGCAGAAGTGGTGGGACCAGATCGGCGAATGGCGCGGCCGCGAATGCCTGAAGTACGCGCCCTCCGATGAAGTGATCAAACCGCAGTCGGTGGTCGAGACCTTGTGGCAGGTGACCGGCGGCGACGCCTACGTCACCTCCGACGTCGGCCAGCACCAGATGTGGGCGGCCCAGTACTACCCGTTCAACCAGCCGCGCCGCTGGATCAATTCGGGCGGCCTGGGCACGATGGGCGTGGGCCTGCCGTACGCGATGGGCGTGCAGATGGCGAACCCGGGCGCCACCGTGGCCTGCATCACCGGCGAGGGTTCGATCCAGATGAACATCCAGGAGCTCGCCACCTGCAAGCAGTACCACCTGACGCCGAAGATCATCCTCCTGAACAACCGCTTCCTGGGCATGGTGCGCCAGTGGCAGGAGCTCGACTACAACTCGCGCTACGCCGAGTCCTACATGGACGCGCTGCCGGATTTCGAGAAGCTGGCCGAGGCCTACGGGCATGTGGGCATGCGCATCGAGAAGCCGGGCGACGTCGAAGGCGCGCTGCGCGATGCCTTCGCCATGAAGGACCGCCTGGTGTTCATGAACTTCATCACCGACCGCAGCGAAAACGTCTGGCCGATGGTCAAGACGGGCAAGGGTCTGTCGGAGATGCTGCTGAGCTCGGAGGACCTGTAATGCGCCACATTATCTCCGTCCTGCTCGAAAACGAAGCGGGCGCCCTGTCGCGCGTGGTCGGCCTGTTCTCCGCGCGCGGCTACAACATCGAGACGCTGACGGTGGCGCCGACCGAGGACCCGACGCTGTCGCGCATGACCATCGTCACCACCGGCTCGGACGACATCATCGAGCAGATCACCAAGCACCTGAACCGGCTCATCGAGGTCGTGAAGGTGGTCGACCTGACCGAAGGCCAGCACATCGAGCGCGAGCTCATGCTGATCAAGGTGAGGGCGGTCGGCAAGGAGCGCGAAGAAATGAAGCGCACCGCCGACATCTTCCGCGGCCGCATCATCGACGTGACCGAGAAGACCTACACGATCGAGCTGACCGGCGCCAAGAGCAAGCTGGACGCCTTCATCGACGCCATCGACCGCGCTTCCATCCTCGAGACCGTCCGTACCGGCGGCAGCGGCATCGGCCGCGGCGAGCGCATCCTCAAAGTTTGAACACCTCTAAAATTTACGGGAATACCAAATGAAAGTTTTCTACGACAAAGACTGCGACCTCTCCCTCATCAAAGGCAAGAACGTCGCCATCATCGGCTACGGCTCGCAAGGCCACGCGCATGCCCAGAACCTGAACGACTCCGGCGTGAACGTCACCGTCGGCCTGCGCCGCGGCGGCGCGTCGTGGAGCAAGGTCGAGCAGGCCGGCCTGAAGGTGGCCGAGGTCGACGACGCGGTCAAGGCCGCCGACGTCATCATGGTCCTGCTGCCGGACGAGAACATCGCCCAGGTCTATCAAGAGAACATCGCGCCGAACGCCAGGCAGGGCGCGGTGCTGGCCTTCGCCCACGGCTTCAACGTCCACTACGGCCAGGTCCAGCCGCGCGCCGACCTCGACGTGATCATGGTCGCGCCGAAGGCCCCGGGCCACACCGTGCGCAACACCTACGCCCAGGGCGGCGGCGTGCCGCACCTGGTGGCGGTCTACCAGGACAAGTCGGGCGCGGCGCGCGACATCGCGCTGTCGTATGCGATGGCGAACGGCGGCGGCAAGGCCGGCATCATCGAGACCAATTTCCGCGAAGAGACCGAGACCGACCTGTTCGGCGAGCAGGCCGTGCTGTGCGGCGGCGCCGTCGAACTGATCAAGGCCGGCTTCGAGACCCTGGTGGAAGCCGGCTACGCGCCGGAGATGGCCTACTTCGAGTGCCTGCACGAGCTCAAGCTGATCGTCGACCTGATCTACGAAGGCGGCATCGCCAACATGAACTACTCGATCTCGAACAACGCGGAATACGGCGAATACGTGACCGGCCCGCGCATCGTGACCGAGCAGACCAAGCAGGCAATGCGCGAATGCCTGAAGGACATCCAGACCGGCGAGTATGCGAAATCCTTCATCCTGGAGAACAAAGCCGGCGCCCCGACCCTGATCTCGCGCCGCCGCATCACCGCCGAGCACCAGATCGAGCAGGTGGGCGACAAGCTGCGCGGCATGATGCCGTGGATCGCGAAGAACAAGCTGGTGGATCAGTCGAAGAACTAAAACACCGTCGTCCCCGCGCAGGCGGGGACCCAAGTTGTACGCATTTCGATAGCTCAACAAACTTGGATTCCCGCCTTCGCGGGAATGACGGTTTTGCGGCAAACAATTGCATTCATTTGCAACCCTTTGCAACTTTCCATTACATCCCACCCCCGCCTCGGTAAAACCCGCTATCGTTCTCCCTGCAAACCCAACCGGAGAACAAGAATGCGCCCATCCCACCTCATCCTCGCCGCCAGCCTCGCCATCGCCTTCAACGCACAAGCCCAGGCCCAGGCCCAGCAGGCCGCGCCCGCAGTCGCCACCACCGCCGGCACCCTGGTCATCGTCCCCGCCTACGGCGAAGTGAAGCACGCGAACGACGAAGCCACCGTCACCTTCAGTGTCGAAGAGCAGGACAAGGACCGCGCCGCCGCCCAGGCCCGCGTGAACCAGAAGATGAAGCAGGGCACCGACATCGTGCGCCGCGAGGATCCGCACGCCGAGCTGAAGACCGTCAACTACTACAGCTATCCGGTGTACCCGGAAGTGCAGGAGAATCCGCCGCGTCCGCTGGCCAACCAGGCCGCGCGCCGCGTCCCGATCGGCTGGCGGGTCGGCCAGTACCTGGAGGTCAGGACGCGCAGCCTCGACAGCCTGCCGAAGACGGCCGCCGCGGCCCAGAAGGTGCTGGGCATCACCAATATCGACTACCACCTCAGCCCGGAGCTGACCCGGAAGCTGGACGACGAGCGCATCGCCGCCACCTACCGCAACCTGAACGAGCGCATCACCTCGATCGCGCGGGCGATGGGCCGCAATGTGAACGATGCCGTGATCGACACCGTGGACTTCGAAGGCAGCGGCCACTACGCGGGTGGACCGGAGATGGCGGCCGCGCCGATGGCGATGATGCGCGGCAAACGTGCGGACATGGCCGAGACGCCCGAGCCCAGCTTCGAGCCCGGCGAGACCCGGCTGGAAATGCGCCTGGTGGGCAAAGTGAAATTCAAGTAACTGTAGCGTTTCGCTAACACGGGGGCGCGGCCATATAATGGCAGGGTCCGCGCTTCCGTGCGCAGTTTCCGAATAACAAGACTTATGCCAACATTCCCACGCCGCAGAAAAAACGGAGTTCCCAAGTCGGGCCGCTTCGGCCGTTTCAGCCGCTTCAACCGTATCCCGCGGAAGCAGGAGGGCGCCAAGCCGCGCCGCGGCATCTACCTGCTGCCGAATGCCTTCACCACGGCCGCCCTGTTCGGCGGCTTCTATGCGATCGTGATGGCGATGAACCAGCGCTTCGACCACGCCTGCTGGGCCGTGTTCATCGCCATGGTCCTCGACGGCCTGGACGGCCGCGTGGCGCGCCTGACCAATACCCAGTCCGAGTTTGGCGCCCAGTACGATTCGCTGTCCGACATGGTGTCCTTCGGCGCCGCGCCGGCACTGGTGATCTACGAATGGTCGCTGCGCGGCCTGGGCAAGCTGGGCTGGATCGCCGCCTTCGTCTACTGCGCCGGCGCCGCGTTGCGCCTGGCCCGCTTCAACACCAACATCGAAGTGGTCGACAAGCGCTTCTTCCAGGGCTTGCCCAGCCCGGCCGCGGCGGCGCTGGTGGTCGGCTTCGTGATGATGATGACCGACCCCGAGATCAACATCAGCCCGCGCCAGGCCGACTGGATCTCCTGGAGCATCGCCCTGTTCGCCGGCATCACGATGGTGACCAACGTGCCGTTCTACAGCTTCAAGGACGTCAACTTCCGCAAGTCGGTGCCCTTCATCGTCGTGTTCCTGGTCGCGCTGGGGCTGGCGCTGCTGGCGATCGATCCGCCCAAGGTGCTGTGGCCGCTGTTCGTGGTGTACGGCCTGTCGGGCTATGCGGTGTACGCCTACCGCTTCGCCAAGGGCAAGCCGGTCAGCATCGTCCAGACCGAGGAAGAGCCGCTCGATCCGAGCGAGCGGCGCTGAAGCCTGTTCCGGCCGAACTCATTCCAGGTATTGCGGGAAGGCCGGCATGGGCATGATGTTCTCCAATGTCATGCCGTGTGGTCCACGACCGGATCGTGGACGCCTGCAAACCAGTTGCCCAGGCGGGCCAGGTCGCCCTGTATCCGCATCGCGCCGGACGCCTGCAGCCTGGCCAGCGCAGCCTGGTAGCGGGGATCGGCGCCGTGCAGCGAATTCAGTTCGCGCGAAGCCGCGGCCGTGAGTTCGACGACGATGTCCCCCTGTTCGTCGGGTGTGGCGCCGACCCGGAACCAGGGCTGGCCGCCGCGGATTTCGAAGCGGATGCCCTGCACCAGCCCGGTGGCGACGGGAAGACCGTCGGTATAGCGTTCGACCAGGCTGAGATGCAGGTCCGGCGGCAGTCCGGCCCTGGCCGCCGCCTCGCACATCAGCTTGCCTGCCATGTCGAACCAGGCCGCGCTGCCGTGGGCCAGCCTGGCCCTCATGCGTCCTCCCGCGCGATCAGCACGATCTTGCCGCGCAGGTGGCCGCGTGCCGCGCGCTCGTGAGCCAGGCGCGCATCCGCCAGCGGAAAACGGCTGTCGATGGCGACCCGCACCGTGCCGTCTTCCAGCAGGCGCGCGGCTTGCGCGAGCTGGGCGCCGTTCGAACGCACCTGCGCCGCCGAAACGATGTAGCCGGCCCGCTCGGCGTCGGCGCCGTCGAAGCCCAGCGGGTAGACCGGGTACAGTGCGCCGCCCGGCTTCAGGGTGGCCAGGAAGCGTCCGGCGGCCGGCCCGCCGACCGTGTCGAGGACCACGTCGACGTCGCGCGCGAGCGTTTCCGGCCTGTCCTTCGTGTAATCGATGAATTCGTCGGCGCCGATGTCGCGCAGGAAGCCTTCATGGCCGCCGGATGCGACCGCGATCACGCGCGCACCCTGCCACTTGGCCAGCTGCAGCGCCAGGTGGCCGACCCCGCCGGCGGCGCCGTTCACCAGCACCGTCCTGCCTGCCAGCGGCACGGGCTGGTGCGGCCGCGCCTGGAAGGGGTTCGGCGCGCCGTGCCCGAGTTCGACGAGGAATTGCCAGGCCGTCAGCAGGGCCATCGGCGCCGCCGCGGCGGTCGCATGGTCGATGCCGGCGGGCTTGTGCGCCAGGTCCGACGCGGGCGCGGCGACGTATTCGGCATACGCCGCGCTGTCGCCGAAGCTGGGGAAGCGGACCATGCCGAACACGGCGTCGCCGACGGCGAAACCGCGTACGTCGGGGGCGACCGCCTCGACCACGCCGGACAGGTCCGAGCCGGGAATGGCCGGCAGGGGAACGGGAGGGCGCCAGTCGGCCGGCAGGCTGCTGTAGCCGTCGCGGAGGTACCAGTCGGGCGGATTGATGCCGGCCGCGTGCACGCGGACCAGGACCTCGCCCGGCTTGAGGGTGGGTTTCGGCGCATCTTCGTAGCGCAGAACTTCGGGGCCGCCGAATGCGTGCAGGCGTACCGCTTTCATCGTCGTGGTTGACATTGCTTTCTCCTTCACCAAAAATGAGCTTCCTCAAGCGGAACGGTGCTCCTTATATGTGGAGCAGTGCTCCGATTCAATGTTGCGAATATATGGAGCACTGCTCCGATTGTCAAGTGGATTTATGCGATCTGACGCGAAGAAGAATTACGACCAGTTGCTGGAAGTTGCACGAAAAGTCATTGCGGAACAGGGTGTCAACGCCTCGCTGCGCGACGTGGCGCGCCAGGCCGGGGTCGGCATCGGCACCCTGTACCGGCATTTCCCGACCCGCGAAGCCCTGCTTGAAACCTTGCTCGGCGCAAGCTTCGACCAGGTGACGAACCAGGCCGCCGCCTACGAATCCTCGAAGACGAGCGACCGGGCGCTGGCATCGTGGCTGCGCGACATGGTGGCGCTGACCTACGACCACCGCGGCGTGATCGCGGCGATGACGGCCGCCATCGAAGACGAGCAGTCCGCATTGCACGGCGCATGCGTGCTGCTGAAGGCATCGGGCGCCCGGCTGCTGGCCAAGGCCCAGGCCGAGGGCAGGGCGCGCGCCGACATCGACGGCACCGACCTGCTGGCGCTGGTGTCGGCCCTGGCCTGGCTGAACGACCAGCCGCCGTTCGCCGCGCGCGTCGACCGCCTGTTCGGCCTGATCGCCGGCGCGATCATGATCCCGAGCGCATGAGCGGCCGCGGTGGTATGCTGGCGCCATGAGCGATAACTCCGATATCGAGCTGTCCGGACCTTTCCAGGTCAAGGACGGCAACGGCCGCACCCTCGACGTCAAGGCGATCCGCATCTTCGACGAGGGTTACGGGATCATCGACGTCTACGTCGACTTCAAGGCCAGGCTGGAGCCCGGCGCGTTCCGGGACACGGTGCTGCTGCGCCAGATCGTCGACCGCCTGCGCGCGGTCGGCTACCAGGGGCCGGACTTCGGCCACAGCGATCCGGGCCTGCAGGAAAGCCGGCTGATCGTGCTGGAGGCGCCGGAGGAATTCGCGGCCTTCGCCAAGAGCCGCGGCTGGAAGAACCTGGCGGAAGACTTCGACGAGTGAGGGGAGCCGGCGCGATGGCGCGTCGGCTCATTGCGGCGTGATGCTGCTCAGGATGCGCTCGATATCCGCCATCTGGACCGGCTTGGTCAGATGGAAGTCGAAGCCCGCATCGCTCGACTGGCTGCGGTCTTCTTCCGTACCCCAACCCGTCAGCGCCACCAGGCAGACCTGCTCCAGTCCCTCGACCCGCCGCATCGCGCGGGCGGTGTCGTAGCCGTTCATGCGCGGCATGCCGATGTCGAGGAAAGCCAGGCGCGGCTTGAAATGTTCGACCCGCGCCAGCGCATCGACGCCGTCGTGCGCGATGCGCGCCACGTGGCCGTGCAGTTCCAGCGTCATCGACAGCGCCAGCGCGGCGTCGACATTGTCGTCCACCACCAGCACTTCGATACCGCCTGGCGCCGGCGTCGTCGCGGCATGCCGTTCCCGCGCCTCGGCCGGCGTCTCGCGGCGCTTGCCGGCCAAGGGCAGGGTGACGGTGAACACGCTGCCGCGGCCGGCGCCCGGGCTGGCGGCCATGACGCTGCCGCCATGCATTTCCACCAGACGCCGCACCAGCGACAGACCGATGCCGAGGCCGCCCTGCGAGCGCTCCTTGCTGCTGCCGATCTGGCTGAACATGTCGAACACGCCCGCCAGGGCATCGGCCGGGATGCCGACGCCATTGTCCGCCACCGTGATCCTTGCCAGGTCGCCATCGCGGCGCATGGACAGCGCG
This sequence comes from uncultured Massilia sp., assembly GCA_913778765.1. Classification (GTDB taxonomy): domain Bacteria; phylum Pseudomonadota; class Gammaproteobacteria; order Burkholderiales; family Burkholderiaceae_D; genus Telluria. The sequence goes on from CAJYXO010000028.1 coordinate 19,413, forward strand.
ATCCTTCCTCCGGCCGGCGTATATTTGGCGGCATTGTTGAGCAGGTTGGCCACGACCTGGGCGATGCGCGTGGCGTCGACTTCGGCCTGCAGCGCGGGCTCCGCCACGTCGACATGGAGTTCGTGCTTGCCTGCTTCGATCATCGGCAGGCTGGTTTCGACGGCGCTGGACAGGACCGCGTTCAGGTCGGCGCGGACCTTCTTGAGCTCCAGTTTGCCGCCGCTGATGCGGGCGATGTCGAGCAGGTCGTCGATCAGGCGGACCATGTGCCCGACCTGGCGTTCCATCATGCCGCGCACCCTGGCAACGGCCGCGCCGCTGTCGCCGCCGAGGCGCAGGACACTCAGGCCGCTGCGGATCGGCGCCAGCGGATTGCGCAGTTCGTGCGCCAGCGTGGCCAGGAATTCGGTCTTGCGGCGGCCCTCCACGGCCAGGTCTTCGGCCTGCTTGCGCAAGGTGTCGGCCGCCTGCCTGCGCTCGGTGATGTCGCTGATGGTGCCGACCAGGCGCAAGGGCGCGTCGGCCTCGTCGCGCAGGCCGCGGCCGAAGTATTCCACCCAGCGCAGGGCGCCGTCGCGGCGATAAATCCGTCCCACGAAGGAAAAGTGGCCGGTCTCCTGGACGATACGGAAAGCGTCTTCGAAGGCGGCGCGGTCGTCCGGGTGCAGGAAATCGCGCACGAAGCGCTCGCCGCTCACTGGTCCCTCGGCCGGCGGCACGCCGAAGATCTCGTAGAGCCGCTGGTTTTCCCACGTCACCGTGTCCTGGCCCGGCTGCCAGCTCCACAGGCCGAGCTGCGCGGCGTCGGTTGCCAGCAGCAGGCGCTCGTGGCCCTCGAGCTGGGCCAGTTCGGCAAGCTTGCGTTCGGTCTGGTCGACGCCGTGCACGAGCAGGCCGGCGATCCGCCCGTCGGCGTCGCGCAAGGGCATGTAGACCAGGTCGACGAAGCGTTCTTCGAGCGGCATGCCGGCGCCGCGTTGCAGCGTGACCGGCAGGTCGGCGCCGGTGAACGGTTCGCCGGTGCGGTAGACGCGGTCGAGCAGCTCGAAATAGCCCTGGCCGTCGACTTCCGGCAGCGCCTGCCTGATGGGCTGGCCGATCAGGTCGCGGTTGCCGACCAGCTGCCGATAGCGATCGTTGATCAGTTCGAACACGTGCTCGGGGCCGCGCAGGACGCACATGAAGGCCGGGGCCTGCCGGAAGATGTCGCTCATCCGCTCGTTCGCGGCCTGGAGTTCCTTCAGCAGGTGCTCCCGTTCCAGGCCCGATGCCACGGCGGCGGAGACGTCGGCATGGACGCCGAGCCATTCGAGCACAGCGCCCGTGCCGTCGAAGCTGGGGACAAACCTGACGTTCATGTGCACGTAGCGGCCATCCGCGCTGCGCAGCCGGTGCGCGGCCTCGCCGACGGAGAGGGTGGACAGGGCCTGGCGCCATGCTTCCAGCGTGCCGGCGCGGTCGTCGGGATGCACCGCGTCCAGCCAGCCCGCCGCACGGTAAGCGTCGAAGCGCTGCCCGGTGAAAGACTCCCAGGCCGGCTGTTCGCTGTCGACCAGTCCGGCAGCGTTCATGGTCCACACGATGGTGCTGGTGGCCTGGACGATCGCCCGCAGGCGCGCTTCGTTCGCCTGTATCGTGCGTTCGGCCTGGTGAGCGGCGGTCATGTCGCGCGAGATCGCCAGCAGCTCGGGCTCGCGTCCGTGCTGGCCTGGGACGGCGGTCACGATGACGTCCCACCATTTGGGCGTGCCCTTGGCGGTGGGACAGTAGCCCTTGAAGCTGCCGGTGCCGCCGGCGCGCGCCGCGGCGATCGCCCGGTCGATGTCGGCGTGGTTCTGTGCCGGCCAGAGCGCCTTCCAGGATTGTCCCGCAACCGTGCCGACATCGTCGATCTCCATCGCGCACAAGCCGTTGTCGTTCATCGACAGGATGCGGGAATCCGCACTCAGGAGCTTGACACAGTCGGGCGAGATTTCAAGGAGGTGCCAGCCGGTGAGGTCAGCCGCCGGCAGCGAGGCGTCGTTGTCGGTATCGTGCAACATGAAATCAATTTCGGTAATTTTTCGACAAAACAAGCGGATGGGCGGCTGATTTTTGACGGAATTGGCATCATACCATAATATTATGTATGTACAAGAAGGGCGCCGCTGCAGGTGAAACACTCAATCGCGCAGGGTGCGCCACTCTTGCTTGCTGGCCGGCAGCTCATGCTGCGGGCAGCTGGTGATGCGCTGCTTGCCGTGCTTCTCGATCATGTCGATGCTGGTGGTGGGCGCGCGGTCCGTGATGCAGTAGGTGCCGTTGCCGGTGATGACGCGCGAGCGGCGCGCGCCGTCGCCGGTGTCGTTCACCAGGTCTTCGACCTTCGGGGCTTCGAACAGCCCGGGTTTGGCCAGCGCGGCCGCTTCTTCCATCTTCCTGCGCATGCGGATCTGCGGGCTGTCCAGCGGGGCGGCGATGTAGGGGTTGTTCTCCTTGCGCAGCGCCTTGTCGATCCTGCCGATGTCGCGCCTGGCGCGTTCCAGGATCTGCCTTGCGCTTGGCGCCGCGGCTGGATCGGCCGGCGCGGCCGAGGTGTCCGCAGGCGCCGTCGTGGGTGCGGCCGGAATGACCTGGATTGCCTGCGGCGCCACCGGCGCCGGCGCCGGACGCAGCTGCGGACGCGGGGCGGCGGTTTCACGCGGCGCCGGCGCCGGCACCGGCTCTTCCTTCAGCGGCGCCGGCTGCGGCAAGGGCAGTGGAATCCACAGGACGCGGGTACGCGGTCCGTCCTGCACTGGCGCCGGCGCCGGCAGTTTGCGCATCGCCTGCCAGCCCATGAGCAATGCCAGGTGCACGAGCACGGTCAGCAGCAGGCCGAAGCGGCGGCCGGGGGTGGGAGTGCGATAGGCAAGATCCATGCGGAAAGAGTATAGCCGCCGGCGGGCGCCGCTTTCTCACACATCCTCACCGGCGCCTTAGAAGCGGCTTAATCCCTATACTGGGCAACCGATCTCTGCCGTGAACTTCGATGAAAAAAACCGTTTTCCAGACTGCCGGCGTGTTGCTGCTTGCTGCAACGCTGGCCGCATGTTCGCCGCTGTCGCTGGTGAACGCCGTGTCGCCGAAGGGCGCGAACCAGGTTGCGCAGGGCATGCGCTACGGCGCCGGCGAGCGCCACCTGCTCGACGTCTACTGGCCGAAGGCCGACGCCGTGAACGCACCCGTCATCGTGTTTTTCTACGGCGGCAACTGGGTCAGCGGCGACCGCAAGGACTACGCCTTCGTCGGCCGCGCCCTGGCGGCCCGGGGCTTCGTCGTCGTCGTGCCCGACTACCGCCTGTATCCCCAGGTGAGCTACCCCGACTTCCTGGACGATGCCGCCCAGGCCGTCGCCTGGACCGAGCGCAGGATCGGCGAGTACGGCGGCGATCCGCGCCAGGTCTACCTGATGGGGCACAGCGCCGGCGCCTACAACGCGGCGATGGTGGCGCTGGACGGCCGCTGGCTGGGCCGCTACGGCTTGCAGCCGGCGTCGCTGCGCGGCTGGATCGGGCTGGCCGGCCCTTACGACTTCCTGCCCGTGCAGAACCGGACCGCGCGTCCGGTCTTCCGTTACCCGAACACCCCGGCCGATTCGCAACCGGTCAACCACGTCGATGCGGCGGCGCCGCCGGCGCTGCTGATTGCCGCGAACAAGGATGACCTGGTCAATCCGGTGCGCAATACCGGCGGCATGGCCGCGCGCCTGCGTGCGGCCGGCGTGCCTGTGCGCGAAATCTATGTCGACGGCGTCGGCCATGCGACGCTGGTCGCTTCGCTGTCCGCGACCCTGCACGGCCTGGCGCCGACGCTGGACGCGGTGGAAGCCTTCGTGCGCAGCGACGGCGGCCGCAAGACCGGCGGTGGCGCTCCAGATCCCACGCCGGGCCGCGCCCCCTAGCGGTGCCGGTAACGGTCGTCGTACATCGGGTCCGGTCCGTTCAGCATCTGCCGCACCACGCCCTGCCGGTCGAAGTGCACGTGCATCATCGAGTTCCAGACCCCGGCTTCCTTGTAGCGGTAGGACCAGACTTCGTAGTCGTGGTAGCCGACGCGCGAGACTTCGGCGGGGCGGCCGAAGTTGCGCAGGATGTCGTCCTTGGTCCATCCGTCGACTTTTACCCGGGCGAAGTTCTCGCTGGTCAGCACCTGCTCGTAGGAGACCAGGCGGCCGTCCGGGGCGATGCGCGCCATGTGCTGGAACTGGCCCATCGGCTGGCCACGGTATTCGAGGATACGGCCGCCGTCCGGCGCCGGATACACGGCCGCCGGCTGGCCCAGCGCCGCGGTGACCTCGGCCAGCGGCGCGCCGGCGGGCGGCGGTTTGCGGAACAGCGGGGCGCAGGCCGATACGGAGAAGGCAAGCAGCGGGGCCAGCACGGCCGCCAGCGCGGCGCTGCGGATCGGGTGTCTCATGCTTGCCTCACAGTCCTCGGAAGCGCTCGTCGCGCAGCGGGTCGGCGCTCTGGAACACCCGCAGCACCACGCCGCGCCGGTTGAAGTCCACGTTCATCATCGAATCCCAGACGCCCTGGTCCTTGTAGCGATAGGACCAGATTTCGCCTTCGTCCAGGCGCGAGCGCATGACCTCGGCCGGATGGCCGACGTGGCGCAGGACGTCCTCCTTGTTCCAGTGGGCGACCTGGATTTCCGCGAACTTCTCGTTGGTCAGCACCTGTTCGTAGGACAGCAGCCGGCCGTCCGCGCCGATGTGGGCCATGTACTGGAACTGGCCCATGGGCTGGCCGGTGTATTCGAAGATCCGGCTGCCGTCCGCTTGCGGGTACACGGCGTTCGGCTTGCCGAGTCTTGCCGTGACTTCGGCCTGGGTGGCGCCGGCCGGCGGCGTGCGGCGGACGATGGGCGCGCAGGCGGCGAGGGTCAGGATGAGCGCCAGGGTGCTTACGGTATGGATCGTTTTTGTCATCGCTAGGTTCGCTTCAGGTCATCCAGGCATGCCGAAATGGCAATGCCAACTGGGTCCATTGTAGCGAAACCTCGGAAATACTGGCTTCACGGGGCGTTTTACCCTATACTTCCCGGTCTTGGCCTTCGGGCCAGGTTTTTTTTAATAACTCACGGTGCGCTGGGTTCCGACTCTTGCACCGCATGTGAAAGGTAACATCATGAGCGTCGAACACATCAACAAGGCCGCCATCATCGCGGACAACGCACGCGGCGACAAAGACACCGGTTCGCCGGAAGTCCAGGTTGCACTGCTGACCGCCCGCATCAACGAACTGAACGGCCACTTCAAGGAACACAAGAAGGACCACCACTCGCGCCGCGGCCTGATCATGATGGTCAACCGTCGTAAGAGCCTGCTGGCTTACTTGAAGAACAAGGACCTGAACCGTTACCGCGACCTGATCGCCAAGCTCGGTCTGCGTAAGTAATCGTTGCGCTTCGAGCGATAAGCTTGAATCGAAATGCCTGCGTCAGTAAGCTGCCGCGGGCATTTTTCGTTTTTGTCTAGTCAGTCGGGGTCAGAGCCCACCCGTATGAACCGGGCTCTGACCCCGAATGATTGGAATTGTCGTGAGGTGAACGACAGCGCCTGAAAATCTGTCGGCAAATAGAAAGGGATTACCCATGTTTAACAAAGTTACGAAAACCTTCCAGTACGGCGATCACACCGTGACCCTGGAGACCGGCGAAATCGCTCGCCAGGCCAGCGGCGCCGTCGTCGTGTCGGTCGAGGACACCGTCGTCCTGGCAACCGTGGTGGCCAAGAAGGACGCCAAGCCGGGCCAGGACTTCTTCCCGCTGACCGTCGACTACATCGAGAAGAGCTACGCCGCCGGCAAGATCCCGGGCGGCTTCTTCAAGCGCGAAGGCCGTCCGTCGGAGAAGGAGACCCTGACGTCCCGCCTGATCGACCGTCCGATCCGCCCGCTGTTCCCGGAAGGTTACCTGAATGAAGTCCAGGTCATCATCCACGTGCTGTCCGTGAACCCGGAAATCGATCCGGACATCCCGTCGATGATCGGCGCGTCGGCCGCCCTGTGCGTGGCCGGCATCCCGTTCAACGGCCCGATCGGCGCCGCCCGCGTCGGCTACGCCAACGGCCAGTACATCCTGAACCCGACCACCACCCAGCTGAAGACCTCGCAGATGGACCTGGTCGTCGCCGGTACCGAACACGCCGTGCTGATGGTCGAATCCGAAGCGCAGCAGCTGTCCGAAGAAGTCATGCTGGGCGCGGTCGTCTACGGCCACGAGCAGATGAAGGCCGTGATCGACGCCATCCACGCCCTGGTCGAAGAAGGCGGCAAGCCGGAAGTCGAATGGAACCCGGCACCGAAGAACGAAACCCTGATCGCGCAAGTCGCCCAACTGGCCGAAGCCAAGGTGCGCGACGCCTACCAGACCCGCGAAAAATCGGCGCGCCAGCAGAAGCTGAAGTCGCTGTCGGGCGAAGTCATGGCCGGCCTGCAGGAGCAGGGCATCGAAGCGGATGCGGCCGAAGTCGGCAACATCCTGTTCGACATGGAAGCCAAGGTCGTGCGTTCGCAGATCCTGGACGGCGAGCCGCGCATCGACGGCCGCGACACCCGCACCGTGCGTCCGATCTCGATCCGCACCAGTGTCCTGCCGCGTACCCACGGCTCGGCCCTGTTCACCCGCGGCGAAACCCAGGCGCTGGTCATCGCCACCCTCGGTACCGGCCGCGACAGCCAGAAGATCGACGCGCTGATGGGCGAGTACACCGACGACTTCATGATGCACTACAACATGCCGCCGTTCGCCACCGGCGAAACCGGCCGCGTGGGCACCCCGAAGCGCCGCGAAATCGGCCACGGCCGCCTGGCCAAGCGCGCGCTGGTCGCCGCGCTGCCGTCGGCGGAAGAGTTCTCGTACTCGGTGCGCCTGGTCTCGGAAATCACCGAGTCCAACGGTTCCTCGTCGATGGCATCCGTCTGCGGCGGCTGCCTGGCGCTGATGGACGCCGGCGTGCCGATGAAGGCCCACGTGGCCGGCATCGCCATGGGCCTGATCAAGGAAGGCGGCAAGTTCGCGGTCCTGACCGACATCCTGGGCGATGAAGACCACCTGGGCGACATGGACTTCAAGGTCGCCGGCACCACCGCGGGCATCACCGCGCTGCAGATGGACATCAAGATCCAGGGCATCACCAAGGAAATCATGCAGGTGGCGCTGGCGCAGGCCAAGGAAGCCCGCCAGCACATCCTGGTCGAGATGCAGAAGGCCGTGCCGAGTGTGAAGACCGAACTGTCGGACTTCGCCCCGCGCCTGATCACCATCCGCATCAACCCGGAAAAGATCCGTGACGTGATCGGCAAGGGCGGCGCCGTGATCCGCGCGCTGACCGAAGAAACCGGCACCCAGATCGACATCACCGACGAAGGCATCGTGACCATCGCGTCGGTCGACGCCGCCGCCGGCCAGGAAGCCAAGCGCCGCATCGAAGAGCTGACCGCATCGGTCGAAGTGGGCAAGACCTACGACGGCACCGTGCTGAAGCTGCTGGACTTCGGCGCCATCGTCCAGGTCATGCCGGGCAAGGACGGCCTGCTGCACATTTCGCAGATCGCCAACGAGCGTGTCAACGCCGTGGCCGACTACCTGAAGGAAGGCCAGCAGGTGCGCGTGAAGGTGCTCGAGACCGACGAGCGCGGCCGCCTGAAGCTGTCGATGAAGGCTGCTGCCGCGGATGACGCGGCGGCGGGCGCGGCGCAGTAATCCTGCCTGCTCCTTTGGCCGCGGCAAGCGGCCAGCCAGAAATGAAACCGCCAGTGCGTGAGCCTGGCGGTTTTTTTCATGCTCAGGCCAATTCGGGGTGGTGCTCCCGCAGCCAGGCCTGTATCTGCGCCAGCAGCGCTTTCGCATGCCGCCGGGCCTCATCGACGTCGCCCGCGCCCACAGGCATGCCTTCATAGTCGTCGCAATTGCGCAGTTGCCGCAGATCGTCGAGCTCGACCATGGTGCCGGCGTCAAGCCCGATCGTCGTGGGCAGCGACTGGATCGCGGTCTGGTGGTGGCCCGGTTTGCTGGACGAGGTGCGGTAGCCGTTGGCGAGCAGTCCCGCGATGGCGCATTGCATCACGCACTTGTAAGCGGCGTCGAAGCGGTTTTCGTTGCTGATGGCGTCAACGCCGGCGTCGGCCAGGTTGCGTCCGGCGGCCGACAGCAGGCGCTGGACGTCCTCGCGCTCCGGCTTCGCTTGCTCGAGACTGCCAATATCAAACAGGTTTTGCAAACTCATCTTCGATTCCAATCGGTGGGTTGGGAGGGCTGGCCCGACTGTAGCACGGTCGGGCACGCGGACCGACTGCCGATCCTGGCGGATCGTATGTACATAATGCAACATACATAAAAAAATTGCTGGCCGAATTGTGTAATCTGAGTAAAATCTCTCCCGCAGACTTGGCATCCCCAACCCCGCCGCCGAGTCGACTACCTCAGCATCGCCATTTCCCGTCAATATGGTTCCGATCTCGCAGCGCAGAGCGAAGAGAGGATCGTATGCTCTTGCAAACGTGTCGTAGCATTACGGAAATGAATGGTATAGTTAGCCATTTAACAGAATGCCCTCGTTGCGACACGAAAGGGCTCTCCAGTTTCCACGACTAAGGACAGAAAGATGACCACCCAGGATTACGCGACCCGCATCAGCCAGCTCATCCAGGACCACGAGGCCGAGATCGGCGCCGAGTGGGTCGCTCACCTGGAAGCGCTGACGGTCCGTGCGAACGTGGTCTCGAAGGAGCAGGTGCGCAGCCACTGCCAGCAATTCCTGAAGGCCTTCGCGGCCGGCACCCGCAGCGGCGAGCTGCAAAACATCGAACACCGTTCCTGGGACGAGGTGCGCGACCTGCTGGCCGAAATCTCCGCGACCCGCGCCAGGGGCGGCTCGACCCCGAGCGAAACCGCGACCTTCGTCTTCTCGCTGAAGCAGCCGCTGTTCACCCACCTGAACACGGGCTTCGCGAACGACCCGTCGGCCCTGGCCAGCGCGTCCTGGACCATCGGCACGCTGCTCGACAAACTGGGCCTGTACACCATCGAAGTGTTCCAGCGCGCGCGCGACCAGATCATCGTGCGCCAGCAGCAGGAACTGCTCGAGCTGTCGACCCCGGTGGTGAAACTGTGGAACGGCATCCTGGCGCTGCCGCTGATCGGCACCCTGGATTCTGCGCGCACCCAAGTGGTGATGGAAAACATCCTGCAGAAGATCGTCGACACCGGCGCGGCCATCGCGATCATCGACATCACCGGCGTGCCGACCGTCGATACCCTGGTGGCCCAGCACCTGATGAAGACCATCGCCGCCGCCCGCCTGATGGGCGCGGACTGCATCATCAGCGGCATCCGCCCGCAGATCGCCCAGACCATCGTCCACCTCGGGGTCAACCTGGAAGACGTGACGACCAAGGCGACCCTGGCCGACGCCTTCGTGGTGGCGCTCGCACGCACCGGCACCTCGGTCGTCCAGGCCCACGCGAAGGCGTAAAGCATGGAACGCATCCCGATTCTCCGCATGGGCGACCTGCTGCTGGTGACGATCCAGGTCGACATGCACGACCGCCTGGCGATGACCCTGCAGGACGACCTGGCCGAGCGCATCGTGCGCGACAACGCCAAGGGCGTGCTGATCGATATTTCCGCGCTCGACCTGGTCGACTCCTTCATCGGGCGTATGATCAGCAACACCGCCGCCATCGCGCGCGTACTGGATGCCCAGACCGTGGTGGTCGGCATGCAGCCGGCGGTCGCGATCACGCTGGTGGAGCTGGGCCTGACCCTGCATGGCGTGAAGACGGCGCTGAACGTGGAAAAGGGCATGGCCCTGTTAGGAAAGAACCATTTTTGATGAGCGCGGCTCTCAATAGCACTGTGGCTTTCGATACCGCGCTCCTGGAGCGCCACAGCCGCCTGCGCACCGCGCGCATGACGCTGCCGCTGCGCTCCGACGAGGACGTGGTGAACCTGCGCAAGCACGTGCGCGAGCGCGCGGTGGCGATCGCCCTGTCGCTGGTCGAGCAGACCAAGCTGGTGACGGCGGCCAGCGAGCTGGGTCGCAACACCATCAAGTATGGCGGCGGCGGCGAGGTCCACCTCGATGCGCTCGAGGATGGTTTCAAGCGCGGGATCGGCCTGATCTTCGTGGACAACGGGCCGGGCATCGCCGACCTCGACATGGCCCTGCGCGACGGGTACACGACCGGCGGCGGCCTCGGCCTGGGACTGGGCGGCTCCAAGCGCCTGGTCGACGAGTTCGACATCGATTCCCGTCCGAAAGAAGGCACCGCAGTGTCGGTCGTCAAATGGAAACGCTGATCAGTTCTCTGCTGCCGCAGCTCGTCTTTCCGATCGTTCACGCCAGCGACATCGCCGCCGCCCGCCGCGCGGGCCAGAAGATGGCCGCCGAACTGGGCTTCGACGACGTCCAGGCGGGCCGTCTCGCGATCGTGATCACCGAAGCCGGCACCAACATCCTCAAGCATGCCGGCGAGGGCACGCTGTACGTCATGCGCGCGCAGTCGGGCGCGGACATGGCCGGCATCGACGTGCTGGCGATCGACAGCGGTCCCGGCATCCGCGACATCGGCGCCAGCCTGCGCGACGGCGTCTCGACCGCCGGCACGGCCGGCAACGGCCTCGGCGCGCTGCAGCGCCAGTCCGACGAGTTCGACGTCTGGTCGATGGCCGGCCGCGGCGCCGCCTTCTTCATGCGCGTGTGGCGCGGCAGTCCGGCGCCGCATCCCTGCGGCATCGAGCTCGGCGCCTTGAGCGTGCCGCTGGCCGGCGAGGACGCCTGCGGCGACGGCTGGGCCATGCGCTGCGACGAGAACGGCGCGACCCTGCTGGGCGTCGACGGCCTCGGTCACGGCCCGGAAGCGGCCAAGGCCGCGCAAGGCGCCATCCATGCCCTGCAGCGCCGGCCGTCGGCCGCGCCGTCCGATGTGCTGCACGCGGCCCACGAGGCGCTGCGCATCACGCGCGGCGCGGCGCTGTCGGTGGCGCGCGTCGACTACGCCGGCGGCGACCTGCGCTTCGCCGGCATCGGCAACGTCAGCTGCATCGTGCACGACGGCGCCGCGCGGCGCCAGCTGGTCTCGCACAACGGCATCGTCGGCGCCAACATGCGCAAGGTGCAGGAGTTCAGCGCCGCCTGCCCGCCGGGCGCGATCGTGATCCTGCATTCCGACGGCGTGCAGACCCAGTGGGACCTGCGCGACTATCCCGGCCTGCACGCGCGCGCGCCGGCGCTGGTGGCCGGCATCCTGATGCGCGATTTCATCCGCCGCCGCGACGACGCCATGGTGCTCGTCGGCCGGCGCAGGGGAGGGTAGTCATGAGCACGCAGCGTATTCTCAACGTCGGGCTGGCCGGCGACCAGGACGTGGTGCTGGTGCGCCAGCGCGCGCGCCAGGTATCGAAGCTGCTCGGCTTTTCGCAGCAGGACCAGGTGCGCATCGCCACCGCCGTGTCGGAAGTGGCGCGCGGCGCCTGCCAGCTCGGCTTCGGCGGGCGCGCCCTGTTCCAGCTGCGGCCGCATGACGGCAACCGCCAGTGCCTGGAGATGACGATCGCCGCCGGCAGCGCGGCGGCCGGCAAGGCGCTGCCGGACGAGGCGGTGGTGACGGCGCACCGCCTGATGGACGAATGCGAGATCGGGACCGACGCCGATGGCGCGCCGGTCGTCACGATGTGCAGGATCCTGCCGCTGCAGGACTGGATCGACGCGCGCCGGCTGGCCGAGCTGTGCGCCCAGCTGGCCAAGGACAGCCCGGTCGCCAACAGCTATCTCGAGGTGCACCAGCAGAACCAGGAACTGGTGTCGACCCTGGCCGAGCTGCGCGAACGCCAGGAAGACCTGCTCGAGCTGACGCGCGAGCTGGAAGACACCAACCGCGGCATCGTCGCCCTGTACGCCGAGATCGAAGACAAGGCCGAGCGCCTGCGCCGCGCCGACGAAATGAAGTCGCGCTTCCTGTCGAATACCAGCCACGAGCTGCGCACGCCGCTGTCCTCGATCCGGGCGCTGGCCAAGCTGCTGCTGGACCGCCTGGACGGCGACCTCACGGTCGAGCAGGAGCGCCAGGTGAAGTTCATCGAAAAAGCCGCCAACGACCTGTCGGAACTGGTCAACGACCTGCTCGACCTGGCCAAGATCGAGGCCGGCAAGGTCGAGGTGCAGCTGGCGCCGGTGGTGGTCGACAACCTGTTCCGCGCGCTGAAGGGCATGCTGCGCCCGCTGGTCGACGAAGCCCGGGTCGAGCTGGTGTTCGAGATGCCGGATTTCGAGGAAGCCTTCGAATCCGACGAAGGCAAGATCTCGCAGGTGCTGCGCAACTTCATCTCGAATGCGCTAAAGTTCACCGAGCAGGGCCAGGTCAGCGTCGGCGCCGCCTGGGATCGCGAGCCCGACACGGTCACCTTCACGGTGGCGGATACCGGGATCGGCATCAGCCCGGACAACCTGCAGCTGAT
>CAJYXO010000029.1 GCA_913778765.1 uncultured Massilia sp.
GGCATTGTCGGTGCCGTCGAAGCGGGTGATGACGATGCCGTTGCTGGCCGCGTGCAGCGCGCGTTCGCGCAGGCGCAATTGCTCGTCGCGGGCGCGCCGCTCGCCCATGTCGATGCCGATGCCGAACAGGTACTGGCCGCCATTGGCGTTGACCCGCGTGCCGCACAGCAGGACCGGGATTTCCTTGCCGTTCTTGGCGACGTAATCGAGTTCGAGCCGCATCTCGGCGCCTTCGTCGAAGACGCGGCGGATGGCGCCGGCGAGCAGCGGACGCTGGGCCAGGTCGAGCAGGTCGGGGGCGCGCGCCGCCGCCAGCTCTTCCGGCGCCATGCCGGTGAGGCGCTCCAGGTTGTGGTTCCAGAGCATGAAGCGGGCTTCGCGGTCGAGGGCGTAGAAGGTGCCGGGGAACAGGTCGACCACGGCCGACAGCGGCGTGCGCGCCACGTGCTCGGCCTCGGGCGCATCGCGTTCGGGTTCGATGGCGACGGCGACGGCGCAGCCCAGCGAGTTGCCGGCGGCATCGAATTGCGGGGTCAGGACCAGGGCGGCGGCAATCACGCGCTTGCCGCTGCAGCGCAGGTCGGCATGCACCTGGGCGCCCTCGGGATGCTGGGTGAGGGCGGCCCATCCGGCGCTCCAGGCATCGCGTGCGCTGGCGGTGAACAGGCTGGTGACGGGACGGCCGAGGACGCCTTCGGCGGGCTCGCCGAACAGGGCCTCGCAGCCCCGGTTCCAGGTGATGATGCTGCCCGCGTCGTCGGTCAGGAAGGCGACACGGGCGGGCGGCGCAATGTCCAACATGGGTTCCCCTGTGCAAGGCCAACCGCTGTTGGACAGCGGTTCAGGAGAACTGTTCCGCCTAAGAGCGCCTGGGCGCTGTTGAAGATCAGGCCGCGGCTTCGACCTGTGCAGGCAGGGCGACCTGGTTGTCGACGCTGAACTGGTAGTCCTCGAACACGTGCTTGGCGGACAGGATCTGGTAGCGGCCGTCGGCCAGCTTGTGGGTCGTGTCCTTCAGGCGGTAGGTCGTGGAGCCGCAGGTCCAGCAGTTGAAGTTGCGCATGTGGGTGCACAGGCAGGTCTTGTCGTAGACCTTGATGTCCTTCGAGCCCGGATTCGCCTGCACCTCGCGGTTGTACGAGTTGATGTAGGCGCAGTTGCCGGTCGCGTCGAGCAGGTAGCCGTAGGACTCGCAGCCGGGGCGGATGCCCGAGCCGATCGCCGGGGTCTGCTTCAGCATGCGCATCGGGTAGCCGGTCGGCGAGACGCCGTTGACGATGATGTCTTCCTCGCTGGCGCGGAAATATTCCTGCTTGACGTCGTCCGGCAGGCCGCATTCGTGGGTGACCGTGAAGCGGGTCGCCACCTGCACGCCGCCGGCGCCTTTTTCCAGGAAGCTCACCGCATCGCTGCCGGTGAAGATGCCGCCCGCGGCGATCAGCGGGATGTCCAGGTTTTCCGCCTTCATGAACGCGTGGATCTCGTCCATGATGGTGTGCAGGTCGTACTGCTGCCAGTCGTCGATGCCGAAGCCGAGGTGACCGCCGGCCAGCGGGCCTTCGACGATGATGTAGTCGGGATTGCGGTTCAGGCGCGAGACCTTGCGCAGGAACAGTTGCAGCGCGCGCACCGAGGACACGATGATGCCCAGCTTGGCGTCGAGGAAGCGCGGATGGTCCTTGATCAGCTCGAACGAACCGAGGTGCAGGCCGGCCGACATGGTGATGCCGTCGATGCCGGCATCCAGCGCGGCCGACAGGCGGGTGCGCAGGGTTTCCTTCGGCGCGTTCATGGTCAGCTTTTCCATGCAGTTCACGAAGATCAGGCCATCGCCTTTCTTCGCCTGCATGGTCGCGCCCACGTGCAGGCGGGTCGCCTCGGCCAGGCGCTCGAGGTCGAACTGGACCACCGACTTGTCCATGTTGTTGATGTTGAACTTGTAGAGCTTGGTCTTTTCCTTGACGAAGCTCGTGTCGAACTTGCGGTCCGACACGTCCGGCACCATGGCATCGGAAATGTGGCCGATGCCGCCCAGGCGCGCCGCTTCCAGCGCCAGTTCGGACGTCGAGATATCGACCCCCATTCCGCCGATCATGATGGGCACGTATTCCTTGCCACCCAAGCGCAGGCGGAAATCATCTACACGTTTCATTGCTTTCCTTAACAGCCATAGACTAATCGCCCGCCATTCTACCGCAGGAGGGAACAGTTACAGAGCGCCTTTTACCGCACGGTCGTGCGGTAACGATGCCGCGCTTTCCGGTCAGTCGCGGAAGTTGTTGAAGGCCAGCGGGAGATCCTGGACATCCTTGCGCAGCATGGCGATCGCTTCCTGCAGGGTATCGCGGTCCTTGCCGGTCACGCGCACGGATTCGCCCTGGATCGAGGCCTGGACCTTCATCTTGCTTTCCTTGATCAGCTTGGTGATCTTCTTGGCGTCCTCGCTCTCGATGCCGTTGCGCACCTTCAGCACCTGCTTGACCTTGTCGCCGCCGATCTTCTCGATCTTGCCTTCGTCCAGGAAGCGGACGTCGACCTTACGCTTGGTCATCTTGTTCAGCAGGACGTCCTTGACCTGGCCGATCTGGAAATCGGAGTCGCCGAACAGGGTGATTTCCTTGTCCTTCTGCTCGACCTTGGCCGAGGTGCCCTTGAAGTCGAAGCGGGTTTCGATTTCCTTGCTCGAGTTTTCGACGGCGTTCTTGACTTCGACCATGTCTGCTTCGCAGACCACATCAAACGATGGCATCGTGTGTTCCTTTTTTTATATGGTGATGGATGGCGATATTGTAACGGACGGCAGGGACGCCTGGCGCCCAAGCGCCTGTTTCCCCTCTATAATCGGTGGGCTTACTCCTGACCCAGCCAGCCATGCACGCCCTGTCCATCGAACACGACATCTCCCTCCAGCAATTCAACACCTTCGGCATCGCCGCCCGCGCGCAACGCTACCTGCGCGTGGAAGACCCGGCGCAATTGAGCGCACTGGCCGCCGACCCAAGCCTTGCCGCATTGCCGCGCCTGGTGCTGGGCGGTGGCAGCAATCTGCTGATCACCCGCGACGAGGTCGAGGTGCTGGTGCTGCACATGGCCCTGATGGGCAAGGAGATCGTCGGCGAGACGGCGGACGCGGTCCTGGTGCGCGCCCGCGCCGGCGAGAACTGGCACGCTTTCGTGCAATACACGCTGGAGCAGGGCCTGGGCGGGCTGGAGAACATGTCGCTGATCCCGGGCACGGTGGGCGCCTCGCCGATCCAGAACATCGGTGCCTACGGCGCCGAGGTCAAGGACCTGTTCCATTCGCTGACCGCCTTCGATTTCGCCACCGGCGCCACGCGCACCATGACGGCCGCCGACTGCCGCTTCGCCTACCGCGACAGCGTGTTCAAGCAAGCAGACGGCCGCGCGCTGGCGGTGCTGGACGTGACCTTCGCATTGCCGAAAGCCTGGACCCCGAACCTGCGCTATGCCGATCTGGCCCAGGCCATCGAGGCCGCCGGCATCGCCGCGCCGACGCCGCGCCAGGTATCGGATGCCGTGATCGCGATCCGCCGCCGCAAGCTGCCGGACCCGGCCGAGATCGGCAATGCGGGCAGCTTCTTCAAGAACCCGGTGGTGTCGAGCGAGCATTGCGCGCGGCTGCTGGCACAGTGGCCGGACCTGGTCCACCACCTGCAGGCCGACGGCACGGAAAAGCTGGCGGCCGGCTGGCTGATCGACCAGTGCGGCTGGAAAGGGAAATCGCTGGGACGCGCCGGCGTCTATCCGAAACAGGCGCTGGTGCTGGTCAACAATGGCGGCGCGCGCGGCGCGGAAGTGCTGGCGCTGGCGCGGGCGATCCAGGCGGATGTGCAGGCGCGCTTCGGGGTGTTGCTGGAGCCGGAGCCGGTGATGGTCTGAGCGTTCCGCCGCGCCGTTCAGGCGCCCGCCAGCGCCGCGATGATTTTGCCAAGCGGCAAAACCTGCCGCGCCGCCCGCATCTCCGCCGCCGCGCGCGGCATGCCGTACACGGCGCTGCTGGCTTCGTCCTGGGCGATGGTGGCCTGGCCCGCCTGGCGCATCGCCAGCAGGCCGGCGGCGCCGTCGCGGCCCATGCCGGTCAGGAGGATGCCGGTGGCCGCTCGCTCCCAATGCCGCGCCACCGAGGCGAAGAACACGTCGATCGAAGGGCGATGGATGGCGTCGCGCGGATGCTCGTCGTAGCGCAGGCAGTGGCAGGGGGCCAGTCGCAGGTGGTGATCGGTGGCGGCCACCTGGATCGTGCCGCCGTCCAGGCGGTCGCCGTCCCCGATCGCCGCGACCCTGGCCGGGGTCTGCTCGCCCAGCCACTTCACCAATTGCGCGGCGAAGCTGCTGTCGAGGTGCTGGACCACCACCGCGGCGGTGTCGGGTGGCGGCTGCCAGCCGGCGAACAGGCGCGCCAGCGCCAGCGGGCCGCCGGTCGAGGCGCCGATCGCCACCAGCCGCGCCACCCGCGGCGCGCCGGACGGCGCCGGCGCCGGGCGTCCGGCGATCAGCTTGCCGATGGTGCGGATCTTCGCCAGCAGCGCCGCCGCGCCGTCCTCCTGCCCGAGCAGCACCGGCGTGGCGACCACGTCGAGCGCGCCGGCGCCGAGCGCGCGAAACACCTGGCCCACATTGTCCTGCGGCCTGGCGGTCACGATCAGGATCGCGCACGGCGCTTCCGCCATGATGCGGCGGGTCGCCTCGACGCCGTCGAGCAGGGGCATGCCGAGGTCCATCAGCACCAGGTCGGGCGGCAGGTCGGCGCACAGGCGCACCGCATCGAGCCCGGTGCGCGCGACCCATGCGAGGCGATGCTCGCCGCTGGCGGCCAGCACCCGGCCCAGGGCCTCGGCCGCCATCGGCATGGCGTTGGCGATCGCGATTCTCATGCGGGCGCCCCCGGCAGCGCGGCGCCGATCAGGTCGCGCACCGCGTCGAGCAGGGTGGCGTCGTGGAAGGCGCCCTTGGCCAGGTACCAGTCGGCGCCGGCTTCGAGTCCGCGCGCGCGGTCTTCAGGGCGGTCCTTGTACGACACGATCATCACCGGCAGGCGTTCCAGGCGCGGGTCGCGGCGAATCCGATCGAGCAAGGCGATGCCGTCCAGGCGCGGCATGTCGATGTCGGTGATGACCAGGTCGTAGGCGCCGGCACGCACGCTGTTCCAGCCGTCGATGCCGTCGAGGGCGACGTCGACCCGGTAGCCCTGGGCGGCCAGCAGCTTGCGCTGCATCTCGCGCACCGTGAGCGAATCGTCGACCACCAGGATGCGGCGCGCGGCCAGCTGCGCGGCCTGCTGCGCCTGCGTCGGCTGCAGCGATGCGCCGGCGTCGAGCAGGCGCGCGATCGACAGCAGCATGTCGGGCACGTCCAGGATCAGCACCGGCGCGCCGTCGTCGAGCAGGGCGCAGGCGGCGACGTCGCGCAGCTTGCCGAACACCGGTTCGAGCGGCTGCACGGTCAGGCTCTGCTCGCCGCGCAGGGCGTCGACCACCAGGCCATAGCGCTGGCGCGCGCTGCCGATCACCACCACCGCCAGATCGCAGCCGCTCCCGGACTCGCCAAGATCGAGCACGCGGCCGGCCGCCACCAGGCCGAGGTGGCCGCCTTCGAACTCGACGTACTGGCGCCCCGACAGGGTCTGCACCGCGCCGGCCGGCAGCCGCAGCACGCGTTCGACGCGCGCGATCGGCAGCGCATAGGCCTCGCCGGCCACGTCCACCACCAGCGCGCGCACGATCGATTGCGTGACCGGCAGCGTGATCGCGGTGCGGAAGCCGCGCCCGGGCATGGATTCCACGCGTACCGTGCCGTTCTGCGCCTGCACGGCTTCGCGCACCACGTCCAGCCCGACGCCGCGGCCGGAGATTTCGTTGGCGTCCTCCTTCAGCGAAAAGCCGGGCAGGAACAGGAATTCCATCAGCTCGGCCTCGCTCAGCGCCTGCGCGAAGCCGGGCGCCGCCAGCCCGCGGGCGATGGCGGCGCGGCGGATCCGTTCGGGATCGACGCCGCCGCCATCGTCAACGATGTCGATCGCCAGCATGCCGCCGCGGTGGCGCGCTTCGAGGCGGATGCTGCCGGTGCGCGGCTTGCCGGCGGCGGTGCGTTCCGCCGGCGGCTCCATGCCGTGGTCGACCGCGTTGCGCAGCAGCTGGCCCAGCGGCGCTTCCAGGCGCACCAGCACGGCGCGGTCGACCAGGGTGTCGGCGCCGGCAAGCTCGAGGCGGACCTCCTTGCCGAGGCTGCGCGCCAGGTCGCGCACCATGCGCGGCAGGCCGTGCAGGACATCGCCGAAGCGTCCCATGTGCAGCTCGCGCACCTCGTCGACCAGGCGCGTGGCGATGCTCTGGGCCTGGCGCTCGTGGCCTTCGGCGTCGGCGATGACGCGCCGCAGGCTGTCGCGCAGCGGCCTGGCGCGTTCGTGCACCAGGCGCATCAGCTCCAGCAGCCGCGGATCGCCGCCGGCGGCGATGGCTTCCTGCAGCTGTTCCAGCGCCGTGAAGACGGCGCGCTGCTGGCGCTTGTGGCGCTGCAGGGCGTCGATCCAGGGCCGCAACTGGCCCGCCTGCAGGCGCGCCTGCCCGGCCAGGGCCAGCAGCTCGTCGCCGGCGCCGCTTGCCGGCGGCAGGGCCGCGGCCGGGGCGGGCGGCGCCGGCGCATCGGGCAAGGGGGCGGGCGCGGGTGCGGCAACGGGCACGGACACGGGCACGGCGCGCGACGCCGGCGCCTGGTCATCCGCGCCCTCGTCTTCGCCGCCGTGCAGCGCCGCCAGCGCCGCCAGCGCCGCCTCGAGCCGGGCGCCAAGCGGACCGGCGCCGGCCGCTTCGGCCTCCGGCAGCGCCGCCAGCTGCCGCGTCAGATCGACGGCGCCCAGCAGCACGTCGATCGCGCCGGCGCCGAGCGCCAGCTGCTCCTGCCGGGCGGCGATGAACGCGTCTTCCATCGCATGCGTCAGGCGCACCACCGGCTCCATGCCGACGATGGCGGCCGCGCCCTTGGTCGAATGGGCGGCGCGCATCATCGCGTCCAGCGTCGCCGGCTCGCAGGCGCGCTCGCTGCGCAGCAGGCCTTCGGTCAGCACGCGGGCCTGGACCTCGGTCTCCATGCGGAACAGGTCGAACATCGAGAAGCGGCTCAGGTCCGCGCCGTATTCGCCGCCGAAGTCGTGGCCGATGCTCATCGCAGCACGCCCAGCAGTTCGCGCTCCAGCACGGCGCCATCGAGCAGGCCGGCTTCGATGGCGCCATCGGCGATCACGCCGGCCAGCAGCGCCGGGTGGCCGCCGACGGTGGCGGCGGGCGGACGGATCGTCGCGGCGGCGTAGCGCAGGATGCCGTGCATCTCGGCGACCGGCACGGCGATGCGCTGGCCCCGCAGCGCCAGCACCAGCAGGCGTTCGAAGGCGTGGCGGCCGGACGGCGCCGATGCGTTCGCATTCCCGGACGCGATCCCGAGCAGCGGCGCCAGCGACACGGCCGGCAGCACGCGGCCGTCGACGTTGACGACGCCGAGCAGGGCGCCGCCGCTGCGGTGCGGCAGGCGGTGCACGGGCGCGGCCGGCGCGACGCGCGCTGCCAGCGCCACCGGCACCGCCAGCCATTCGGCGCCGATGCGGAAGACCGTCGCGGCGGCATCGATTGCCGCCGCCTGCGGTTCGGGCAGGGCCAGCTCGCGCGCCCAGGCCTCGCGGTAGTCCGGCTCGACCGCGCGCTGCAGGCTGCGCTGGGCGGCGCCGGCAAAGACGCCGCAGTTGCGGCAGTGGACGTGGCGTTCCAGTTCGGGGCAGCTGCGGTCGCCGGCCACGCCGATGCGGCGCCAGCAGTCGTCGAGCGCCGGCCCGGGCGGGCGCTGGGCCGTCATCGCTGCGCTCCCTCGGCGGCGTTGCGGTCGTGGATGCGCGCCGCGCGCCGGCGCAGCAGCGCGGCGTCGCCGGCGTCGCCGCGCCGCTCGTGCAGCAGGGCGAGGGCGCACAGGGCCTCGTAGTGGTCGGGCTGCAGGTAGAGGCAGCGCCGCAGGTGGCGTTCGGCGCTGCGCGGCTGGCCGCCGCATTCGCACAGGAACCCGAGCAGGAACCAGGCGCCGGCCAGGCCGGCGTCCAGCGCCAGCGCTTGCCGGCAAACCCGTTCGGCGTCGAGCAGGCGGCCGGCATCGGCCAGTCGCTGCGCCTGTTGCAGCAGCGCGGCCGGCCGGGCCGGCGGCGCCTGTATCGCCGCCCGCGCCGGCGTAGCGGACAATGGCGTTGCCGGCGCGCTCACTGCGCCGGGGCGTACACCGTCGACCCGCGGCCGCGCCGCGGGGAATGCCGCCGCCGGACCGGGTCGCAGGCGCAGGCGCTGCGTCGCCACGGCCTGCTTCTGCAGCGCGTAGGCGATGCGCAGGGACTGCGGCGCGAAGCCGCCGCGGCAGAAGGCCGGCGCCTCGGCGCAGCCGGACAGCAGCAGGCCGTCGTCGCGCAGCAGCGCATCCACGGCGCGCGCCGCGGCGTTGCGGCCGGCATCGTCGAAATAGATCAGCAGGTTGCGGCAGAACACCAGGTCGTAGCGCATCGCTTCGCCGGGAAGCGGCATGGCCAGCAGGTTGCCCTGGCTGAAGCGCACGTAGGCGCGCAGCGCGTCGTCGACCGCCCAGGCGTCGCCGTCGCGCCGGAACCAGCGTTCGCGGAAGGCGAGGTCGGCGCCGCGAAAGGCGTTGCCCGTGTAGCGGCCGCGGCGCGCGCGCGCGATCGTCGCCTGCGACAGGTCGACGGCGTCGATCCGGCACTGCGCGGGCTGGATGCCGGCGTCGGCCAGCGCCATCGCCAGCGAATACGGCTCTTCGCCGCCGGCGCAGGGCAGCGACAGCACGGCGAGCCGGCGTCCCGGGTGGCTCAGCAGACGGCGCTTGACGAAGGCCAGCGCGGTCGCGAACACCTCGGGGTCGCGGAACAGCCAGGATTCGGGCACGGTCACGCGGTCGACCAGGGCCTCGAAGGCGGGCGTGCCGGGCTGCGGCGCATCGACGCCGCGTGCGCCGGCCGCGAGTTGCGGCAGGCAGTCGCGCACGGCGCGCTCGACGGCATCCTGGGACAGCACCAGGCCGGTGGCGTCCTTCAGCAGTTCGCGCAGGTTCATGCCGGCGCCTCGCCGAACAGCAGCGCCGCCACCTCGGGCGCCAGCAGGCGCGCCGGTTCGACCAGCTGCAGCATGCCTTCAGCGCCGGCGGCCACCGCGCCGAGCCAGGGCGCGGCCACCACGCCGGCATCGGCCAGCGGGCCATCCAGGCTGGCGACGCCGGCCACGCGCTCGGCCTTCAGCCCCAGGCGCCGGACGCGGCCCGCCGCCGGCGCCTCGACCAGCAGGATCCGGGTATCGTAGCGCACCGCTTCGGCCGGACTGCCGGCCAGGCGCGAGAGGTCGATCACGGGCAGGGCCTCGCCGTGCAGGTCGAGCAGGCCGGCCACGTAATGCGGTGTGCCCGGCAGCGCCTTCAGGCGCGCCGCCGGCAGCACCCGCAGGATGCCCGACAGGGGCAGGGCATAGCGCTCACGCCCGATGTGGAACACCAGCACCTTCATCCGGCGCGCTTACGCGTTCACGGCGAAGGTGGCCACCGACTGCTGCAGGTCGCCGGCGGCGTACTGCAGCTGGTGCACGGCTTCGCTGGTGGCCTTCAGCGACTCGACGGTCTGCTGGGTGGCGTCGGACAGCTGCAGCATGGTGCCGGAAATCTGCGACGCGCCCACCGCCTGCGACTGCATCCCCTGCAGCACCAGGTCGAAGCGCGGGCCGAGCCTGCGCACCTGGTCCATCATGCCGGACAGCTGCTCGGCCACGTGGCGGGCCTCGCCGACGTTACGGCGGATCTCTTCCGCAAACTTGTCCATGCCCATCACGCTGGCCGACACCGCCGACTGCATCTCCTTCAGCATCTGTTCGATGTCCCAGGTCGAGACCGAGGTCTGGTCGGCCAGGCGCCGGATCTCCGCCGCCACCACCGAGAAACCGCGCCCGGCCTCGCCGGCCTTTTCGGCTTCGATGGCGGCGTTCAGCGACAGGATGTTGGTCTGGTCCGCTACCTTGGTGATGGTGGTCAGCACGCTGTTGATGTTGCTGGCCTTCTCGGACAGGGCGGCCAGCTTGGCGCCGATCGAATCGGTGGCGTTCACCATCTGCTGCATGGTGTGGTCCATCAGCTTGAGCTTGTCCTGGGCGTCGGCGGTGGCGCTGGTGGTGTAGTCGGCCACTTCGGTCGCTTCTTCCATGGTGCGCAGCAGCTCGGCGGTGTTGGCCGAGATCTCCTTGGTGGTGGCCAGCACCTCGACGCTGGTCTGGGCCTGTTCGATGCCGGTGGCCTCCTGCTGGCGCGCGGAGGCGGCGATCTGGGTCGCGGAACTGGCCACCTGGATGCCGGCGCGCTGCACGTTGTCGATCAGGCTGCGCAGGTTGCCCAGCATGGTCGCCAGGCCTTCGCCGAGGCGCCCGATGGCGTCCTCGCCGCGGATCGCCACGCTGCCGGTCAGGTCGCCGCGCGCCGCCTTCGAGACCACGCCGAGCAGGGAATCGACCTTGGCCTTCAGTTCGTTGGTGGCCCGCTGCTCCTTGGCCTGGCTGTCTTCGATGGCCTGGGCCATGCGGTTGAATTCGACGGCGACCTGGCCCAGTTCGTCGCGCGAGACGACCTCGGCGCGCGCACCCTGGACGCCGCCGCCGAGCTTGCGGGCGGCCTCGGTCAGGCTGGTCAGGGGACGCGAGACGGCGCGCACCAGCAGCGTGCCGATCGCTACCGCCAACAGCACGCTGAGCAGCGCGCCCACGCTCAGCAGCAGGTCCATCGAACGGCGCAGCCCGGCCGATTCCTGGCTGCGCTCCGCCAGCAGGCGGTTTTCCTCGGCTTCGATCTCGCCCAGCACCTGGCGCATGGCGGCAACGTTGCCGGTGCCGGACAGCACCGTCGAATCGACCTGCGCGGACGGCGCCAGGCCGGCCTTGGCGGCATTCCGGCGCAGGGCGATCTGCGGGCCGACGGAATGGTCCATCCAGGCTTTGAGCAGCGGCTCGACGCCCTTGAGGCGGGCCTGCTGAGCGGGGTTGTCGGCCGTCAGCGCGATCGCTCTTTGCAGGTGGTGGCGCGCCAGTTCGTGTTCGTCGCGGACCAGGGCGATCAGGGTCTCGTTGCCGGTCAGGAGGTAGCCGCGGACCGAACTCTGGACCTGCAGCACCGAGGTCGCGACGTGGTCCGTCTCCAGCAGCACTTCGAGGGTATGGCGATCCCAGCGGTTGGCCGCCGACAGCCGCGCGAAGTTGTTATAGGCCAGCGAGAGCAGGAACAGGATGATGGCGACGATGGCGCCGAAGCCGAGCGTGAGTTTTTGCTTGATGCTGAGATTGCGCATGAGGCGGCGTCCGTAGGGGCAGGGCCCCGACAGGGATGAGGCCCAGTCCTGAATGTAACATCTCGACCAGTTAATCGGGAAACAATGATGCGCTATCGCAACAATATTTGGTCACAATTCTCACGACAGCACGGCCTGTAAAGATCTTCATATGTTAACGCAAATGATAATGATTCGCGTTTACACTTCAGCGATTTCTTGTTACAGTCCTTGGCGTTCGATTAACCATTTCAAAACAACGCCAACGTCAAGACCATGAAGAAGAGCCCGATCACCAGCCGCAAACATCCATCCGCCCTGCGCCCCGCCGCCGGCGCCGCCCTGGCCCTGCTGATGCTGCCCCTTGCCGCGCAGGCCGCGGATGCCGTATCGACCGCCGACGCCGGCAGCGCCGACGGCGGCCATCCGCAGCGCGTCCACGTGCATGGCGAGCGTGAACGCGAGAACGACTACAAGGCGGACCAGGCCGGCTCGCCCAAGTACACCCAGCCGCTGGTGGATACGCCGCAGACCGTCATCGTCATCAAGAAGGAGCTGTTCCAGCAGCAGGGCGCCGTGACCCTGACCGAGGCGCTGCGCAACACGCCGGGCGTGGGCACCTTCTTCCTGGGCGAGAATGGCAGCACCAACACCGGCGACGCCATCTACATGCGCGGCTTCGACAGTTCGGGCAGCCTGTTCGTCGACGGCATCCGCGACATCGGCTCGGTCTCGCGCGACGTCTTCAACATCGAGCAGATCGACGTGCTGAAAGGCCCGGCCGGCACCGACACCGGGCGCGGCGCGCCGACCGGCTCGATCAACCTGAACACCAAGCAGCCGCAGCTCCGCAACTTCGGCGACGCCAGCGTGGTCGCCGGCAGCGCCGACCGCCTGCGCGGCGCCGCGGACCTGAACCGCGTGCTGGACGGCCGCCGCGGCATCGCCATGCGCCTCAACCTGATGGACCAGGACAACGGGAACCCGGCGCGCGACGAAGTGAAGGACAAGCGCTGGGCGGTGGCGCCCTCGATCGCCTTCGGCCTGCGCGGTCCGACCCAGCTGTATCTCGATTACCTGCACGTCAAACAGGACAACCGTCCCGACGGCGGCGTGCCGACCGTCGGCCTGCCGGGCTACACCAGTCCCGATCCGAAGCGCCCGTGGCTGGGCGATGCGGCGTCGGTCGATCCGCGGAATTTCTACGGCGCGCTGGGCGACTTCGACAAGGTCAAGGCCGACATGTTCACCGCCATCGTCGACCACGAATTCGGCCCGCGACTGCGTCTGCGTAACACCAGCCGCTACGGCAAGACCCGGCAGTTCTACCTGCTGAGCGCCTTCATGGGCACCGCCGCGAATATCGTCACCCCGAACCAGGCCGATCCCGCCGGCTGGCTGCTTTCCCGCGGCAACCGGACCCTGAAGGACCAGCGGAACACGATCCTGGCCAACCAGACCGTGATGACCTCGGAATTCGACAGCGGCCCGCTGCGCCACACGCTGGTGAGCGGTCTCGATCTGAGCGCGGAAAAGCAGAACAACTGGAGCCATACCGGCGCCGGCACGCTACCGGCGGCGAACCTGTATCGTCCGGACCCGTCGCTGCCGGCCGCGGGCCTGAACCTGGCGCGCAGCGGCGCGCGGACCCAGGGCCAGGTCGATACGCAGTCGGCCTACCTGCTCGACACCGTCAAGGTGGGCGAGCAGTGGCAGTTCGGCGCCGGCGCGCGCATCGACCGTTTCGACGTCGATTACGATGCGGTCACGCTGTCGACCGCGGCCGCGAATCCGGGGCTGCCGGTGGGTATCCCGATCCCTGCGCATATCGCGCTGTCCGACCACGTCGTCAGCGGCAAGCTCTCGGCGCTGTACAAGCCGACCGCCTACAGCAGCGTGTACGCGCTGTGGGCCAACTCGAAACAGCCGCCGGGCTCGAACCTGGCCCTGAGCGTCAGCGCCAACAGCGCCTCGAACCCGGTCTTCCAGCCGCAGGTCAGCACCACCACCGAACTGGGCGTGAAGCTCGACCTGCTCAGGCGGCGCCTGGCGCTCAACGCGGCCCTGTACCGCACCGAGGTCAAGAACGAGGTCGAGCAGGACCCGGTGGACCTGAAGTACTACCAGACCGGCCGCAAGCGCGTGCAGGGCGTGGAACTGGGCATGACCGGCGAGCTGGCGCGCCGCTGGCTGGTGAGCGCCGGCTACACCTGGATGGACACCAGCGTCGAATCCGGCAAGCTGGTGACGGCGCTCGGCGAGAACGCCCTGTCCTACACGCCGAAGCAGGCCTTCAGCAGCTGGACCACCTACACCTTCCCGTTCGGCCTGCAGGTGGGCGGCGGCGTGCGCTACCAGGGGCGCCTGCTGCGCGGCACCGACGGTGCGGTGGGCACGCCGGCCTGGGCCGGCGATTACTGGGTGACGGATGCGACGGCATCGTATGCGATCAACCGCCATGTGGCGCTGCGCCTGAACGTCTACAACCTGTTCGACAAGCGCTATATCGCGGCGATCAACAAGAGCGGGTACCGGTATACGCCGGGCGCGCCGCGGTGGGGGAGTGTGACGGCCAACTTCCACTTCTAAGCGCAGATCCGTCGTCCCCGCGCAGCGGGCCATGAAAAAAGCCGCTGACCTTTCCAGATCAGCGGCTTTCGCCATGCAAACGCTGACGATTACTGGCCGCGCTTGGCGCGCGCCTTTGCCGCAATCCGCATCCGCAGCGCATTCAGCTTGATGAAGCCGCCCGCATCCGCCTGGTTGTAGGCGCCGCCGTCTTCGTCGAAGGTGGCGATGTTCATGTCGAACAGCGAGTCGGTCTTCGAATCGCGCGACACCACGATCACATTGCCCTTGTAGAGCTTGACGCGCACCCAGCCGTTCACGCTTTGCTGGGTGTGGTCGATCAGGGTCTGCAGCGCGACGCGCTCCGGCGCCCACCAGTAGCCGTTATAGATCAGCGAGGCGTAGCGCGGCATCAGGTCGTCCTTCAGGTGCGCCACTTCGCGGTCCAGGGTGATCGATTCGATCGCGCGGTGGGCGCGCAGCATGATGGTGCCGCCCGGGGTTTCGTAGCAGCCGCGCGACTTCATGCCGACGTAGCGATTTTCCACGAGGTCGAGGCGGCCGATGCCGTGCTTGCCGCCCAGGCGATTCAATTCGGTCAGCACCTGGGCCGGGGTCATCTTGACGCCGTTCAGGCCGACGATGTCGCCGCGCTCGTATTCGATGTCGAGGTACTCCGGCTGGTCCGGGGCCGCTTCCGGCGACACGGTCCAGCGCCACATCGATTCCTCGGCTTCCGCGCTCGGGTTTTCCAGGTGGCGGCCTTCGAAGGAGATGTGCAGCAGGTTGGCGTCCATCGAGTAGGGCGCGCCGCCGTTCTTGTGCTTCATGTCGATGTCGATGCCGGCGTCTTCGGCGTACTTCAGCAGCTT
Source organism: uncultured Massilia sp. (assembly GCA_913778765.1). GTDB lineage: Bacteria > Pseudomonadota > Gammaproteobacteria > Burkholderiales > Burkholderiaceae_D > Telluria. Next base: position 14,794 of record CAJYXO010000029.1, read on the forward strand.
CTCGCGCGACAGCAGGTCCCATTCGCGCCACGGGGCGATGATCTTGACGTCCGGCTTGAGCGCGTAGGCGCCCAGCTCGAAGCGGACCTGGTCGTTGCCCTTGCCGGTCGCGCCGTGCGAGACGGCGTCGGCGCCGGTTTCATTCGCAATCTCGATCAAGCGTTTCGCGATCAGCGGACGCGCGATCGAGGTGCCCAGCAGGTATTCGCCTTCATAGACGGTGTTCGCGCGGAACATCGGGAACACGAAGTCGCGCACGAATTCTTCGCGCACGTCGTCGATGTAGATGTTTTCCGGCTTGATGCCGAACTTGATGGCCTTGGCGCGCGCCGGTTCCAGCTCTTCACCTTGTCCCAGGTCGGCGGTGAAGGTGACGATTTCGCACTTGTAGTTATCTTGCAGCCATTTGAGGATGACCGAGGTATCGAGGCCGCCGGAGTAGGCGAGGACTACTTTTTTAATGTCGCTCATGGGAGTTCCAGTGATGAGAGAGGAGGGGATTCATGGTCAGCCGGCCGGGCGTGAACGCCCGGCCTGACGATCAAACTAAGGAGTGGTTGGTGATGGTTTACTTGTCTTCGATGCGGCCCAGCAGCAGGTACTCGATCAGCGCCTTCTGCACGTGCAGCCGGTTCTCGGCTTCGTCCCACACCACCGATTGCGGGCCGTCGATGACCTCGGCGGCCACTTCCTCCCCGCGGTGGGCGGGCAGGCAGTGCATGAACAGCGCGTCGGGTGTGGCGCGCGCCATCTTGGCGCCGTCCACCATGAAGCCGTCGAAGGCTTTCAGGCGTTCGGCATTTTCTTTTTCGTAGCCCATGCTGGTCCACACGTCGGTGGTCACCAGGTGCGCGCCCTGGCAGGCGTCCGACGGATTCTCGAAGAAAGTGTAGTTCTTCGTGCTGACCATCTTCGGATCGATGTCGTAGCCCTTCGGGGTCGACACGTTCAGGTGGAAGCCGAACACTTCGGCCGCCTGCAGCCACGAATACAGCATGTTGTTGGCGTCGCCGATCCAGGCCACCGTCTTGCCGGCGATCGGGCCGCGGTGCTCGTGGAAGGTGAAGATGTCGGCCAGCACCTGGCAGGGGTGGTGCTCGTTGGTCAGGCCGTTAATCACCGGCACGCGCGAATTCGCGGCGAAGCGCTCGATGATCTCCTGGCCGAAGGTGCGCACCATGATGATGTCGCACATGCGGCTCATGACCTGGCCCGCGTCTTCGACCGGCTCGCCGCGGCCCAGCTGGCTGTCGCGGGTCGGCAGGTAGATCGCCGCGCCGCCCAGCTGGTGCATGCCCGCCTCGAACGACAAGCGGGTCCGGGTCGAGGCCTTGTCGAACACCATCACCAGGGTGCGGTCGACCAGCGGGTGATAGATCTCGTAGTTCTTGAATTTGCGCTTGATGACGGCCGCGCGTTCGATCAGGTACTCGAACTCGTCGCGGGAAAAGTCGGCGAACTGCAGGAAATGCTTGATGGGGGTCTGGACAGCCATGGTATGTGGGAAACGCGGGGATCTACCGAATTATATTCCATCAATACAAGGTTTGGGCCGACTCGTGCAGCAGCTGGGCATACAGCTCATGCCGGATCTTCGCAATCTTGCCGTCGGCAACCGCATCCAGGATCGCGCATTGCGGCTCGGCCAGGTGGCGGCAGTTGTAGTATTTGCAGCCGCCCAGGAAGGGCTTGAACTCGACGAAGGCGCGTTCCAGCATCCCTTCCGTCAGGTGGTAAAGGCCGAATTCCTGGAAGCCGGGCGAGTCGATGATGTTGCCGCCTTCGCCGTTTTCCGACGCCGGCAGCCGGTACAGCCGGGTGAAGGTGGTGGTGTGCTTGCCGGTGTCCAGCGCTTCCGAGATCTCGCGCACGGCGATGTCGGCGTCCGGCACCAGCAGGTTGATCATCGAGGACTTGCCCATGCCGGACTGGCCGATGAAGATCGAGGACTGGCCCTGCAGCAGCGGCATCAGGGTGGCGACCGCGCCATCCGGGTCGGCCTTGGCCGAGACTTCGTGCAGCGGATAGCCGAGGCTCGCGTACAGGCCGGCGCGCTCGCGGGCGCGCGGCAGCAGCGCTTCCACGTCGACCTTGTTGAGGATCAGGTGGGCCTCGACGCCGGCCGCTTCGCAGGCGACCAGCGCGCGCGAGACCAGGTCGTCGGCGAAGCTCGGCTCGGTGGCGACGACGATGAACAGGCGCGTGATGTTCGCCGCCAGCAGCTTCGACTTGTACTGGTCCGAGCGGTAGAGCAGGGTCGTGCGCTCGGCGATCTTCTCGATCACGGCCTGGTCGTTCGAAGTGCGCTTCAGGTGCACGATGTCGCCGACCGCGACGTTGGTCTTCTTGCCGCGCGTGACGCACTGGAGAAACTCGGGCGACTGCGCGCCGCCGACGTCGGCGAGGTAATGGCGGCCGTGGGCCGCGACGATGGTGCCGGTCATCTCGCTCATGCGCCGGCCCGTCCTGCGTAGATCGCGTCGGCTTTCGCTGCGCAGATGAAATCGTTCTCGCTCAGGCGGTGGCCGGCCGAGTGCGTGGTCCACGCGGCCGTGCAGCGGCGGTAGCCCACTTGCAGGTCCGGATGGTGGTCTTCGCGATGGACCATGAAGGCGAGCGCGTTCACGAACTCGATGGTCTCGTGGTAGTCGCGGAACAGGAATTCGCGCACCAGCTTGTTGCCATCGGCTTGCCAATCCGGGAGCTGGGCCAGCAGCGCGGCGACGGCTGCGTCGTCGAGCGCCGGCGCGCCATGCGTGCAGTGACGTTCAAGGAGCGCGCTCATGCCGGCTCCATGCCGGCGGCGCCGGCGCCGGCCAGCGAACCCGCCTGGTGCAAATGGCGGATGCGGATCGAGGCCGGCGGATGCGAATCGTAGAAGGCCGAGTGCAGCGGGTCCGGGGTCAGGGTCGACGCATTGTCCTCGTACATCTTGACCAGGGCCGACACCAGCTCGCGCGCATCGCTGTGGCTGGCCGCGAAGGCGTCGGCCTCGAACTCGTGCTTGCGCGAGGTGATCGAGGTGAGCGGCGCGAACGGGAAGGTGAACACCGGCAGCACCAGCATGAACAGCAGCAGCGCCATGGCGTCGTTGTTCTGGCCCAGCAGCGGCAGCACGCCCAGGCCGGTATAGAACCAGACCTGGGTTTTCAGCCAGCCCAGCAGGGCCAGGAACACCAGCGACAGGGCGAAGGCGACCACGATGCGCTTGACGATGTGCTTGAGCTTGAAGTGGCCCAGTTCGTGGGCCAGCACGGCTTCGATCTCGGCCGGGGCCAGGCGCTCGAGCAGGGTGTCGAAGAAGACGATGCGCTTGTTGGCGCCGAAACCGGAAAAATAGGCGTTGCCGTGGCTCGACCTCTTGCTGCCGTCCATCACGAACAGGCCTTTCGAGGCAAAGCCGACGCGCGCCATCAGGCCTTCGATGCGGTGTTTCAGGCTGTCGTCGGCGAGCGGGGTGAACTTGTTGAAGAGCGGCGCGATGACGGTCGGGTAGAGCACCATCATGAGGAGCTGGAAGGCGCTGAACACGATCCAGGCGTACAGCCACCACAGTGCGCCGGTGCGCTCCATCAGGGCCAGCACGACCCACAGCAGCGGCAGGCCGATGACGGCGCCGACCAGCGTGCCCTTGACCGTGTCGAGCAGCCACAGCTTGAGCGTCATCTTGTTGAAGCCGAAGCGCTGTTCCAGCACGAACTGGAACCACCAGGTGAAGGGCAGGTCGAGCACGCCGGCGATGACGGCGTAGGCGACGATCAGCGCGATCTGGTGGGTCATGCCCGGCCCGGTCAGGTGCAGCAGCGCGGTCGACAGCGCCTGCAGCCCGCCCAGCAGGGTGAAGCCGACCAGCACCAGGCCGCTCCAGGCGGCGTTGGCGAGGCCGAAGCGGGTCTTGGCGACCGTGTAGTCGGCGGCCTTCTGATGGGCGGCGAGCGGGATCCTGCCGGCGAATTCAGCCGGCACCTGTTCACGGTGACGCATGACGTGGCGGATGTGCCGGCTGGCCAGCCAGTACCGCAACACCAGGGTCAGCATGAAAAAAATGACGAACAAAACCGAAAACGCGAATGAAAGCATCGTGTGCCTGTGAGAAAATCCTGCTTTAATCTAGCCAATAGCGAATTATGTCACAAGAAACCCAAGCAGCCGCCGCCACCCCACGTCCCAACGACATGAACCTGGTCTGGCTCGACATGGAAATGACCGGCCTCGATCCGGACACCGACCGCATCATCGAAGTGGCCGTGGTCGTCACCGACGCCGAGCTGAACGTCCTGGCCGAAGGCCCGGTGTTCGCCATCCACCAGAGCGACGAAACGCTGGACAAGATGGACGCCTGGAACAAGGGCACCCACGGCAAATCCGGCCTGATCGACCGCGTGAAAGCCTCGACCGTGAACGAAGCCCAGGCCGAAGAGCAGTTGATCGCCTTCCTCAAGCAGTGGGTGCCGGCCAACAAATCGCCGATGTGCGGCAACTCGATCTGCCAGGACCGCCGCTTCATGGCGCGCGGCATGCCGAAGCTGGAAGCCTTCTTCCACTACCGCAACCTGGACGTGTCGACCCTGAAGGAACTGTGCCGCCGCTGGAAGCCGGAACTGGCGTCGGGCTTCAAGAAGGCCCAGAAACACACCGCGCTGGCCGACATCGTCGAGTCGATCGAAGAGCTGCGTTACTACCGCGAGCATTTCATCAAGCTGTGATGCGCAAGCTGTAAATCCAGGCCCGCCGGGCGGTCGATGCGGTGCAGCATGGAAATTGTGAATTATTCACAAGTTAATGTGTAATAATTCGCCATGGCTGACATTCTGCGCATAACCGCCGGGCTCGGCGACAGCGAGACGCGGCGCCTGCTGGGCGCGCGCGACTGGCATGCCTCGCCGCTCGGCGCGCCGGCGTCCTGGCCGCCCGAGCTGGCGACGGCGGTGTCGATGGTGCTCAGCTCGACCTTCCCGATGTTCCTCGCCTGGGGCCCGGAGCGGGTCTTCCTCTACAACGACGCCTATATCCCGGTCCTCGGCGACAAGCACCCATCCGCATTCGGCGCGCTGTTCCACCGCGTCTGGTGGGAGATCTGGGCCGAGCTCGGTCCGATCGCCGAGCGCGCCATGGCCGGCCAGTCCTCCTTCCTCGAGGACATGCCGCTCATCATGGAGCGCAAGGGCTATACCGAACAGACCTATTTCACCTTCTCGTATTCGCCGCTGCACGACGGCGACGGCCGGGTGATGGGCATGTATTGCACCTGCATCGAAACCACCGCCCGCGTCGAGGCCGAGCGCCGTGCGGCCTTCGAGCTGGCGCTGGCCGACGCGCTGCGCCCGGTGACGTCCAGCGTCGAGGCGATCGGCATCGCCAGCCGCCTGCTGGGCGAAGAGCTCCGCGTCGAGCGCGTGATGTACGGCGAAGTCGACGACGAGCGCAACACCTTCTACGTGCCGCGCGACTGGAAGCGGCACGGCCCCGCGAACCTGTCCGGCAACACCTTCGCGATCGAGGACTTCGGCGCGGAAGTGGCGGCCGCCGGGCGCCGCGGCGAGGTCGTCGCCATCGCCGACCTGCGCCGCGACCCGCGCACCGCCGCCAGCCAGCAGGCCTACCTGATGGCGATGGGAGTGAGCGCCAGCCTGCTGGTGCCGCTGGTGAAGGCGGGCCGGCTGGTGTCCTTCCTGGCGCTGGGGCACGAGCATCCGCACCGCTGGAGCGAGGCCGAGATCGCGCTGGCGCGCAGCATGTCGCAGCGCCTGTGGACCGCGGTCGACCTGACGCGCACCCAGGAAGCCCTGCGCACCGAGCGCGATCGCGGCCAGCTGATCCTCGATTCGATCGCCGAAGGCTTCGTGCTGATCGGCGCCGACTGGACCGTCCTGCAGGCGAACGCCGAAGGCCTGCGCCTGGCCAAACGCAGCGCCGAGCAGGTGATCGGGCGCCACCACTGGGAGGTCTGGCCGGAAGCCCTCGATACGCCGGCGGGGCGGATGTACCACGAGGTCATGGAAACGCGCATCGGCGCCAGGGCCGAATTCCAGCACATCGGAGAAGGCGGCAGCGGCAACTGGTTCGAGGTGCGCGCCTATCCGGTGCGCGACGGCGGCATCGTCGGCTTCTTCCTCGACATCAGCGAACGCAAACAGGCCGAGGAAAAGCTGCGCGCGGCCGACCAGCGCAAGGACGAATTCCTGGCCATGCTGGCGCACGAACTGCGCAACCCGCTGGCGCCGATCAGCGCCGCCGCCGACCTGCTGAAGATCGGCCGCCTCGACGAGAACCGGGTGCGCCAGAGCAGCGCCATCATCGGCCGCCAGGTGAAGCACATGACCAGCCTGGTGGACGACCTGCTCGACGTCTCGCGCGTCACGCGCGGCCTGGTGACGCTGGCGCGCGCCCCGGTGGCCGCGCGCACCATCGTCGACGAAGCGATCGAGCAGGTGCGCCCGCTGTTCGAGGCGCGCCGCCAGCGCCTGTCGGTGCGGCTCGGCGACGCCGACGCCATGGTCCTGGGCGACAAGGCGCGCCTGGTGCAGGTGCTGGCCAACCTGCTCAACAACGCTTCGAAATACACGCCCGAAGAACGCCGCATCGAGATCGAGACCCGGGCCGCCGCCGGCAGCCTGGTGCTGGCGGTGCGCGACGAAGGCATCGGCATGGAGCCGGAACTGACCTCGCGGGTGTTCGAGCTGTTCGCCCAGGCCAAGCGCTCCGCCGACCGCGCGCAGGGCGGACTGGGACTGGGCCTGGCGCTGGTGAAGAACCTGGTCGAACTGCATGGCGGCACGGTGGCCTGCGACAGCCCCGGCCTGGGGCAGGGCAGCAGCTTCGTGGTGAACCTGCCGCTGATGCAGACGGCGGCGCAGCAGGTCGAGGCGGGTGCGGGCGCCGCCGCCATGCAGCAGGACCGGCCGCTGCGCCTGCTGGTGGTGGACGACAACGTCGACGCCGCCGCCACGCTGGGCATGCTGCTGGAGGCCTGCGGCTGCGAGGTGGTGGTGGAGAACGATTCGCAGCGCGCTTTGGAGCGCGCGCTGCGCGAGTGTCCGGACGTGGGCCTGCTGGACATCGGCCTGCCCGACATGGACGGCAACGAACTGGCGCGCCGCCTGCGCCTGGATGCGCGCACGCGCAGGATGCTGCTGGTGGCGGTGACCGGCTACGGCCAGGACCAGGACCGCCGCGCCGCCTTCGAAGCCGGCTTCGACCACCACATGGTCAAGCCGGTCGACCTCGACAAGCTGGCGGCGATCCTCGCCGGCTTTATCCGCGCGCCGGTCAGCGCATCTGGGTGTAGTTGACCGGCACCCAGCGATAGCCCTTGCCCTGGGTCTGCAGGTGGCCCAGGCCGGGGAACTGCAAATGGGCGCCGCCGATCAGGTAGCCCTTCTTCGCGGCGTCGTCGAACACCTGCTTGCGCGACGCGGCGGCGGCCTTTTCGTCGCTGTCGAACGCGATCGTCACCTGCGGGTTGTCCATCTGGACGGCGGCGACGTGGATCAGGTCGCCGATCAGGACCAGCTTCTGCCCTTTGCTCTCGACCACGTAGACGGTGTGGCCCGGCGTATGGCCGTGTTCCGCCATCGCCGAGACACCCGGCACCAGCTCGCCGTTGCTCTCGATGGCCTTGAACTTGCCGGCCTGGACGTAAGGGTTGATGGAGGCCATCGCGCCCTGGAAGTGGCCCTTCTTGTCGGCCGGCGCCTTGTCCATGTTGGCCTTGTTCAGCCAGTAGTCGGCGTCCGGCTTGCCGGCGCGGACCACGGCGTTCGGGAAGGTGCGCTGGCCGTCGTGGACCAGGCCGCCGACGTGGTCGCCGTGCATGTGGGTGATGTAGATCTCGTCGATCTGCTCCGGCTGGTAGCCGGCCGCCTTCAGGTTCTGGACAAAACGGCCGAGGGTCGGGCCGAACAGGGCGCCGGCGCCGCTGTCGACCAGCACCAGCTTGCTGCCGGTATTGACCAGGAAGGCGTTGTCCGAGGTTTCGACCGGCACCTTCATGAAGTTCTTTTCGAGCGTGGCCCTGGTCAATTCCGGCTTCTGGCGCAGCAACTGGTCCATCGGCAGGTCGACGGTGCCGTCGCTGATCGGCGTGACTTCGATATCGCCGACCATCACGCGGAAGAAGCCGGGGGCGGGAGACTTGACCATCGGCGCGGCGGCGTGGGCGGCCGTGCCCATGGCGGCGGCTGCGGCGATGGCGAACAGGGTGTGCTTGAGCGGTTGCATCATCTTTTCATCCTCAAGTAAATAAGCGGTGGCGCGGGGGTGCGTATTGCTCATCGTACATGATTGTTCAATTAACCGCTGGAGCCAGCACAGGGTTCAGGCCCCTTTGGTGTGGCGTTTTAGCAGCGGATTGCGGCGCAGGATGGGCCGCAGAACCCGGCGCTCGTGCTCCTCGGCGTGCAGGCCGGCGGTGGCCTTGATCAGGTCGCTGCGGCTGACGATGCCCAGCAGGCGCGGCTCGCGCGCGCTGGCCACCACCGGCAGGCGTTCGATGCCGTGCACGGCCAGGCGGGTGGCGACCATGCGGCAGGTTTCGCCGGCCAGGGCGTGCGGTGGCTTCGCAGTTCTCCCGCCCTTGCCGAACAGCGTGCCGATCGTCGTGTCGGGCGCCGCGCCATCGAGGGCGTCGCGGTCCAGCATGCCGACCAGCAGGCCGTCGCGCACGACCGGGAAGGCGCGGTGCTTCTGGTCCGCGCCGAAATGCGTGGCCAGCACCTGCGCCACGCTGGCATCGGCGTCGACGCTCAGCACCTGGCTGCTCATGACTTCGACCACGCTGTGGCGCTCGAGCGGGTCGATGCCGTATTCGCGGTAGATGTGGTGGCCGCGGCGGGCGATCTTCTCGGTCAGGATCGAGCGGCCCATCGCCAGCACCGTGGAGCCGTAGGCGAAGGCGCTTGCCGCCAGCAGAGGCAGCAGGGCATTCGCGTCATGCGTCAGTTCGAAGGCGAACACCACCGCCATCACCGGCGCGCGCATCATGCCGCCCAGGGTGGCGGCCATGAACACCAGCGGCCACAGTCCCGGTTCGGCGCCCGGCAGCCAGGGAGACAGCAGCGAACCGAGGCCGGCGCCCAGCATCAGCAGCGGCGCCAGCACCCCGCCCGAGGTGCCGGAACCGAGCGCGATCAGCCAGATCACCAGCTTCACGCCGAGCAGGGCGGCGATCGCGCCCAGCGCCAGGTGGTTGTGCAGGAGGTCGCCGATCACGTCGTAGCCCACGCCCAGCGCACGCGGCTGGAACCAGCCGCCGATGCCGACCGCGAGGGCGCCCAGCGCCGGCCACCACATCCAGTGGATCGGCAGGCGGTGGAACCAGTCCTCGACCTTGTACAGCGCGGTCGACATGAACCAGGCCAGCGCGCCGCACAGCATACCGGCGGCGGCGCACGACAGCAGCGCGATCGGCGCCACCGGCGCGGTGCTCAAGGGGAACAGCGGACCCGCTTCCATCGCCAGCGGCCGCAGGAAGCCGGCCACGGCGCAGGCCACGGCCACCGGCAGCAGGCTGCGCGGACGCAGTTCGAACAGCAGCAGTTCGACCGCCATCAGTACCGCCGCCACCGGCGTCCCGAACACGGCCGTCATGCCGGACACGGCGCCGGCCACCAGCAGCGACTTGCGCTCGCCGCCGGTCAGGTGGAAGTGCTGGGCAATGAGGGAACCGATCGCGCCGCCGGTCATGATGATCGGGCCTTCGGCGCCGAACGGGCCGCCGCTGCCGATCGCGATGCCGGACGCCAGCGGTTTCAGTACCGCCACCTTGGGCGACATCGCGCTGTCCTTGAACAGGATGGCCTCGATCGCTTCCGGGATGCCGTGGCCGCGGATCTGCTCGGTGCCGTAGCGGGCGATCAGTCCGATGACGAGGCCGCCGATCACCGGCACCGCGATCACCCAGGCGCCCAGCGTGTGATGGGCCGGCGACAGATCGGCGGTCGAGAAGCGCTGGTAGAAGAACAGGTCGGTGAAGAAGCGGATCAGGAGGAGCAGCACGTGGGCCGCGACCACGGCCAGCGCGCCGATGACGGCGGCGATGGCGGCGATCCGCAGCAGGCGCAGGTCGCCGGAAAAGTCGCGGCGGGCGGGCAGGTGATGATGGGAGACGGACATCGCGGATCTCAGGACAGGTCGGGAATGGTGAAGACGCCTTGCAGGGCGCGCAGTTCGGCGCGGTGGATTTCGGCCAGGCGCGTCAGGATCGTTTCGCCGGGCGGCAGCAGGTGGACCTCGACGCGGCGGCGGTCTTCCAGGTTGGCGCGGCGCTCGACCAGGCCGGCTTCCTCGCAGCGCGTCACCAGCGCCACCACGCCGTGCTGCTTGGCCTGCAGGCGCTCGGCCAGTTCGCCGATGGTGGCCCACTCCCGGCCCTTGAAGCCCTTGATGTGCAGGAGCAGCAGGTACTGCAGCGGCGTGATGCCCTCGCGCTGGACGGCGTTTTCGGAGAAGTGCTCGTAGCGCCGCATCTGGTAGCGGAACTCGGAGAGGGCGGCGAAGTCCGGCTTGGCTAATGGTTTCAAGGAAGGGATCAGTGGCAGGGAAGAGCCGAATAATATATCATATCGTGATGTATTTTTCGTAGAAGTTCGATCTTGGATGACTCACTGAACTGGTTGCGCAGCTTCGTGCCGCAACGGAATACCGTCCCGCGCCATGAAAGGATGCGGGCTGTCGCCGGGGCGCTCCTCGGTCTGCTGCTCACCGCCGGTCTCAGCATGCACCTGCTCGGCACGGCGACCCTGCCGCTGGCCCTGGTGGCGCCGATGGGCGCGTCGGCCGTGCTGCTGTTCTGCGTACCGGCCAGTCCGCTGGCCCAGCCCTGGTCCGTGGTTGGCGGGAATACCGTCGCGGCGCTGGTCGGCGTGGCTTGCGCCAAGGCGATCGGCAATCCGCTGCTGGCGGCGCCGCTGGCGGGCTCACTGGCGATCCTGGTGATGTTCCTGCTGCGCTGCCTGCACCCGCCGAGCGGCGCGGTGGCGCTGACCACGGTGCTGGGCGGCCCGGCCGTGCATGCGGCGGGCTTCGGCTTCGCCTTCGTGCCGGTGGGGCTGAACTCGGCCCTGATCGTGCTGGTGGCGCTGGTCTTCAACAACCTCACCGGACGCCGCTATCCGCATACCCAGCAATCGATGCTGCAGAACGTGCATGCGACGCGCGACCCGGTGCCGACCGCGCGCATCGGCTTCACCAAGGAAGACATGGACGCCGCGCTGGAACGCTACGGCCAGGTGCTGGACGTCAGCCGCGACGACCTCGAAGCGATCCTGCTCGAAACCGAAGCCCAGGCCTACGGGCGCCGCTTCGGCATCGTCACCTGCGGCGCGATCATGTCGAAGGATGCGGTGACGGTGCGGCCGGGGATGCCGCTGACGGACGCCTGGCGCCTGCTGCGCCGCCACGGCCTGCACGCGCTGCCGGTGCTGGACAAGGCCGGCCATGTGCTCGGCGTGGTCGGGCAGAACGACTTCCTGCACCACGCGGGGCTGGACGACTACCAGACCCTGGGCGAACGCCTGCAAGGCCTGTTCGGCCACCTGCTGGGCAGGCGCGGCAGCCGGCCCGGCACGGTGGCCGGGATCATGCATCGGCACGTGAAGACGGTGGAGGAGAGCGATCCGATCGCGGAACTGGTGCCGCTGATGACCAACCAGGGCCTGCACCACATCCCGGTGGTGGACACCCGCGGCATCTTCGCCGGCGTGGTCGGCCACTCGGACCTGCTGGCGGCGCTGCTCGTCAATTTCTCAAAAAAGTGATCTGACCCCGAATGATCAGGCCTGCTCGGCGCCGCAGCACTTCTTGAACTTCTTGCCGCTGCCGCAGGGGCAGTCGTCGTTGCGGCCGACTTTCGGCTGGTCGTGGCGCACGGTTTCGACCGCGGCCTTGCGGCGCGGCAGCCAGTAGCGGTGGATGCCCGGCAGGTTGGCTTCGATGTCGAGCGCCAGCTTGTGCGCCAGGCGCGGATCCTCGACTTCGGCCAGCTCGCTTTCCTCGATCTCGTCGGCGCCCAGCAGGTAGATCGGGCGCATCAGCGGGCCGGCTTCCGACTCCCAGATCTCGTCCCAGGCGCCGGGACGCAGGTCCATGCCTTCCCAGAAGCCCCAGCACCAGGCTTCGGCGTCGATCAGGGTCTCGCTGTCGACTTCGTGCTCGACGTAGAGCGGCTCGAATTCCTTGGGCGCGACTTCGAAGGTGATCAGCACTTCGTTCATGAAACGCATGATCAGGTTGACGATGCGCTGCTCTTCCTTCGGATTCTTCCACTTGGGTGCGGCGCCTTCCTCGCCCCACACGCGCGGCAGCCACTCGGCCGGCATGATGGTTTCCGGGCCGATCGCGATCGCGGTCAGGTAGCCGTGCAGGGTATCCATCGTCATCGCGCCTTCCGGGCTGCGTTCGGACAGCAGGAAGTTGTCGAGGTCGTCGAATTCTTTGTCGGTGAGGGGCTGGTCGAGTTGCATGTTGTACGTGGTGATTCGGTTGCGTTGAAGGCAGCAGTGTAACGCCTGCGCCCCGCAAGAGGCGAAAAAAAGCGCCGGGCAGCTTCGCGCAGCCGCCCGGCGCAAACGGAAAACCTTCAATCGTCCATCATCGACCGCGCAAGCGGATTGTCACTTTTTGGCGTCAAACGCCTTTTTCAGTGCGTCGGCAGCATACTGTTCGGCATCCTTGGCCTTCGGCACCACCGCGCCCATGCCGAAGAATTCGTGGGTCACGCCGCTGTATTCCTTGTAGTCGACCTGCACGCCATCCTTCTTGAGTTTGTCGGCATAAGCCTTGCCCTCGGTCAGCAGCGGGTCGATCTCGGCGGCGACGATGGTCGCGGGCGGCAGGCCCTTCAGCGAAGCGGCCTTCATCGGCAGCGCGTACGGATTCTTCGGATCGCCGCCGTAGTGCTTGAAGAACCAGGCCATCATCGGCTTGTTGAGCGGCTTGGCGTTGGCGTTGCGCTGATAGGAGGCGTTGTTCATGTCGTTGTCCACCACCGGATAGACCAGCAGCTGGTGCACCGGCATCTGCGCCTTCTTGTCGCGCGCCATCATCGACACGACGGTCGCCAGGTTGCCGCCGGCCGATTCGCCGCCGACCGCCACGCGCATCGGGTCGCCATTGAATTCCTTCGCATGCTGGGTGGTCCAGATGTAAGCCGCGTAGGCGTCGTTCGGCGCGGCCGGGAACTTGTGCTCGGGCGCCTGTCGGTAGTCGACCGCCACCATGATCGCCTTGGCCATCTTGGCCAGCGCGCGCGGCGAGGCCTCGTAGACCTTGGTATCGGCGATGACGAAGCCGCCGCCGTGGTAGTAGACCATCACCGGGAACGGGCCCTTGCCCTCCGGCGTGAAGATGTGCACCGGGATGCTGCCGCCATCGACCGCCACCGTCATGTCCTTGACCGTGACGCCGGGCTCGGGCGCGGTGCTCATCTTCATGTCGGCCATGACTTTCTTGACCGCGTCGGCGGGCGTCGGCTGCTTGCGCGCTTCTTCCGGCGACAGGGTCTCGATCGGCTTCCCGTTCAGCGATTTCAGCGCGTCCAGGACTTTCTGCATGTGGGCTTCGGCCTTGGGCGGGGTGGCGGCGTCGGCGGCCGTGGCGGCCTGGCAGGCCAGCGCAGCAGCAACCGCGGTAAGGGACAGCGCAATCTTCATGGTCTTCTCTCTCATATTGGATGGAGATGTCATGAAGCCATGAAATGTTTGATAACTCGGTGCGACCACACACATTGTGGTCGTCATCAAATCGCGCGCCCCGATGCGCTGCCGCCCCGCCACCCCTTACAATGGCGGCATGAATCATCAACTGGAAACACAGACCGGCGCACACCCCTTCGCGCGCCTCGATCCGCAGATGGTGCTCGACGCCGTCGACAGCGTCGGCCTGCGCGGCGACGGCCGCCTGCTGGCGCTGAATAGCTATGAAAACCGGGTCTACCGGGTCGGCCGCGAAGAGGGCCCGCCGGTGGTCGTCAAGTTCTACCGCCCCGAGCGCTGGAGCGACGCCGCCATCCTCGAAGAACATGCCTTCACCCAGGAACTGGCCGACGCCGAAGTGCCGGTGGTGCCGGCCGAGCTGCTGGACGGCCGCACGCTGCACGCATTCGGCGGCTTTCGCTTTGCCGTCTTCCCCAGCCGCGGCGGGCGTGCCCCCGAGCTGTCGGACCCGAGCGTGCTGGAGTGGATCGGGCGCTTCATCGGCCGCATCCACGCGGTCGGCATGGCGAAGCCCTTCGCCGAGCGGCCGGCGCTCAACCTCGAGACCTTCGGCCGCGAACCGCGCGCCTGGCTGCTCGGACACGGCTTCATCCCGCCCGAGCTGCTGACCGCCTATGCCAGCGTGCTCGACCAGGCGCTGGACGGCGTCGCCCGCTGCTTCGAGCGGGCAGGCGAGGTCCGCACCCTCCGCCTGCACGGCGACTGCCACGCCGGCAACGTGCTGTGGACCGCCGACGGCCCGCACTTCGTCGACTTCGACGACAGCCGCATGGGCCCGGCCGTGCAGGACCTGTGGATGCTGCTGTCGGGCGAGCGCCAGGACATGGTGCGCCAGCTGGGGGACGTGCTGGCCGGCTACGAAGACTTCTGCGAATTCGACCCGCGCCAGCTGTACCTGGTCGAAGCCTTGAGAACCCTGCGCCTGATCCACTATTCGGCCTGGCTGGCGATGCGCTGGGACGACCCGGCCTTTCCCGCGGCTTTTCCGTGGTTCAATACCCAGCGTTATTGGCAGGATCGCATCCTCGAGCTGCGCGAGCAGATTGCCTTGATGGACGAGCCGCCCTTGTGGCCGGTTTGATCGCTTGAATTGGCGGGCAATCGCCGCTGTGTTCGGCGTGACAGGTTTTACAGCCTTGACGCATAATCACGCTAAGCCCCAGTCCGCCCGCACAACACCATGACCGATCGCCCAGACCACCAAGACGACGCCGATTTCACCATCGACATGAT
>CAJYXO010000030.1 GCA_913778765.1 uncultured Massilia sp.
GTCGATCAGAATGCGGGTCAGGTCGTCCAGAACGCTGTACGGCACCAGGTCTTCGCTGGCCGATCTATCCTACGAAACATCAGGTCGACCGGAATAGCCGGTACAGACATTATTACTGTCCGAATGAAGAATCAGACCTGGCGCCGGCCGCTTGTTCCTTACTGCCCGCCACAGCGCCTGCGCCGTCAACTCCTGGGTCATTCGCGCTCCCAGCGCATAGCCCACCATCTCGCACGTGAAAATGTCCTTGATGCCCGCCAGGTAGAGCCAGCCTTCGTTGGTAGCGACATACGTGATGTCGCTCACCCAGGCTTCGTTTGGCCCTGTCGGCGCGAAGGTCTGTTCCAACAGATTCGGTGCTACCGGATAGGCGTGTTTCGAGTTCGTCGTTGCCTTGAATCGGCGCTTTTGCTTGCAGCGCAGGCCAAGCTCGCGCCGCAGCCGCACGATCCTGTCACGTCCCGCCTCGAAGCCTTGCGCAGCCAATTCCGGCTGCAAGCGCAACGGTCCATACGTCTGGCGAGTTTGAACATGAGCAGCCTTGATGGCGATCTTCAGCTTCTCGTCGTCCTGTGCACGCTGCGATGCTGGACGATCCAGCGCCGCGTAATAGCCGCTGCGCGAGACGTCAAAGACACGGCACAACAGGCCAAGCGGGTACTCGAGTCGCACCGACTTTATGAACGCGTACCGGGCAGCGACTCCCTCGCAAAGTACGCGGTGGCCTTTTTTAGCACTTCCTTTTCCATCCGCTCCACGGCCAGCTCTTTACGCAGCTTTGCCAGCTCGGCTTCCAGTTCCGCGACGCTTCGGCTACCCGGCGGTGCCGACGGATCTGTACTGCGCCTCGCCGCGCTCACCCAGTTAGCCAGGGTCCCTTTCGGCACTCCGATCCGCTGGGCGGCCTGTTCTTGTGACAAGCCCTGTTCCAGTACCAGCTTAACCGCTTCTGCCTTGAACTCCGGCGTGTATGTCTTCAATTTCATCTGCTCACTCCTTCCGACAATTTTATCAATCGGAAGTGTCCGAAAAAGTCAGGGTACCTCAGATTTATCAGCTTGCCATTGAAACCGGCGTCAGGAGCTGGGGTGGCGCCGCTTCAACGAAACCCCCAACAACGTCCTTAACGTGACCACCCATGCGTCCGATGGGCCATACATCCGGCGGCTGCGCTCAACAGCATCATGCACATCTTTTCGATCGGCATGCCGACGCCACTGGATATCAACACTCGTCGAGAACTTTACTGCCGCAAGCTGTAAGGAAGGCCGATCTCACGAACCCTTGACCCGCGCCGCCAGCTTCCGGTAGAACCCGGCCAGCCAGGACCGCACCCGGTTGGCGTCGGCGGCATGCGACAGCTTGCCCTGGGCGTCGAGGAACACCATCACCGTCGGCCGGCGGTTCACGATCGCGTACAGCACCATGCAGCGCCCGGCCTCCGAGATATAGCCGGTCTTCTGCAGGCGGATGCGCCAGCTGGCGCTGGAGATCAGGCGGTTGGTGTTGTGGTACAGGGTGCGCGCCTTGCCCTGCCGGATCGTGTAGCTGTGGTCGGTCGAGTAGCGGCGGATGACGGCGTTCTTTTCCGCGGCCACGACCAGCCTGGCGAGATCGCTGGGCGTCGAGACGTTGTCGTGCGAGAGGCCGGTCGGTTCGACGTAATGCGTGTGGCGCATGCCCAGGGCGCGGGCCTTGGCGTTCATGGCCGCCACGAATTTCGCGGTGCCGCCCGGATAGTGGCGTCCCAGCGCCGACGCCGCGCGGTTCTCGGAACTCATCAGGGCGATATGCAGCATGTCGGCGCGCGACAGGCGGGTCCCGACCAGCAGCCGCGACGACGAGTACTTGAGGTGGTCGACGTCGGCCTTCGTCACCGTCAGCATCTGCCGCATGTTCTGGCGCGCGTCGAGCACCACCAGGGCCGTCATCAGCTTGGTCAGCGAGGCGATCGGCATGACGGCATGCTGGTTCTTCTGGTACAGCACCTCCCTGGTCTTCGGGTCGACGATCACGACCGCGCTCGAGCGCAGCGCGGCCAGGCGCGCTGCCTGCGGTACGGCGGTGTCGCGGGCGAAGGCGGGCGCCAGCAGGCTGCACAGCGCAAGGAGGAGCAGGGCACGAAGGGCAATTCGGTTCATACGGCGGACGGCGGCGGATGCCGCCATGCTGATGGGGATCGTGGCAATGCTATGTGGCAACACTTAGCTCACCCTTAGTGACCTCCAGAAACTTCAGGGCTGGGCCTTGCTAAGTCTGCGCTAAGTATCGGCGGCTAAGTTCGCTCAAGCACGGCAGCCGGCGCCGACCCGCGGCCCTACTTTTGTGCTTTCGTGCGTTCAGGAGCAAGCTTGCGAACACCCACTTCCCACATCGTCCCGTTGCGCCGGACGGCCCGGCATCGGTCCAGGCCAAATGCTGCCGCCGCGGCTGCCGCTGTTACCCTGGCCGCGCTGGCCTGCCTGCTGCCGATGCAGGCGAGCGCCCGGACCCAGCCGAAAGCAGCGGCCAAGGCGCCCTCCGTACTCGACGACTTTGCCGGCCTGTCGACCATGCGCCCACGCAGCTGCCCGGACGCCGGCGCAGCTGGCTTCGCGGCGCCGGGCTGGCAGGCGGCGCCGCCGCAGTGCGCCTGGCAAGGGCTGCTGAGCCTGCGCACCTGGCGCCATGCCGCCGCCGACGCGCCCGATGCCTGTACCGGCAGCGCCGCGCAGTGGTGGGCCTGGATCCGCCGGGCCTACCGCGCGGACGCGGCGCCGGCGCAGGCCTGGCAGGAAGGCTGGGATGCGCAGGTCCTGGCCGGGCAGGACCAGGGTGTGCAGCGCCTGGCGCTGATCGTCCGCGCCGGCGACGGCTGGACCGTCAGCGAATGGCGCTGGCGTCCGTCCGCGCGCGCCGCCACCCGCCGCTGGCAGGAAGGCCGCTGGAAGCTGCTGCTCGACGCCGCGGCGCGCTACCGCCGGGCCGCGGCGCCGGCGCCGGACCGCTGGACCGAAGCCTTGCGCCAGACCTGGGAGCGCAACCTGGGCGAGCGTGCGGGCGAGCGCCGCGCCGGCGCCTGGCGCTGGCAGAGCGGCGGCTATTGCCTGACCGCGGAAGCAGCCGGCGTAGGCCAGGCCGAATTGCGCCTGCCTTACCGGGCGGAGGACAGCCGGCTCGAGCAGCGTTCAGCCATGCAGCTCCAGCTGGCGCGGCGCCATCCCACGGCCACCTGGCTGCGGCCCTTCCACCTGGTCGGCGAACACGAGCAGGGCGGACCGTCGGCGCCGGCGAAATACCAGGCGATCTGGCAGCTCGGCGACCGCCTGAACGGCCAGCTGTGGATCCCGACCGCGAACGAGGGACCCGTGCTGCGCCTGCGCGCCGCCACGCCGCTGGCAGCGGGACGCGCGGCGCCCGACCAGGCGGCGGCCGCGGCGGCACAGCTCGAGCGCGAACTCGACGGCCTGGCGCGCCGGTGGGATGCACGGCATGAATGAAGACGTCACCAATACCCAGCTCCTGCTGCTGTCGCCGCTGGCCATCATCGGCGGCGCCTTGCTGCTGTCCCAGCTGCTGGGCGTGATCCTGCAGAAGCGCGGCCTGCCCAAGCTGTACGGGGCCGTGATCGCCGGCCTGCTGCTCGGCGCCAGCGGCCTGGGCGCGGTCGATGCGCCGCTGCTGTCGCAGTTCCAGGAACTGTTCAATGCGGCGTCGGCCCTGGTGCTGTTCGAAGTCGGCAGGAAGATGGACCTCGGCTGGCTGTGGCGCAGCCGGCAGCAGGGCGCGGCGCTGCTGGGCGGCTGCGTGCTGCGCGGCGCCGCCTGCTTCGCGCTGTTGTGGGCCGCCGGCATCGGCCTGCCGGCGGCGGCGCTGATCGCTTCCATCATGATCGCCGTGAATCCGGTGGTGTTCGCGTCGATGGCGGCGGAATCGAATGCGGCCGGCGTCATCACGTATGCCGGGGCGAACGCGCTCGGCATCAGCAACCTGCTGGCGCTGCTCGCGCTGTCGCTCGCGCTGGCCTGGGAGCGCAGCCACGGCGCCGGCGTGGCGGTCGGCTTCCTCGACGAACTCGGGCGCCAGGGCGGCCAGCTCGCGCTGGGCGTGGTGGTGGCGCTGTTCTGCTACGGCCTGTATGCGCTGGCGACCCGGGTCGCGAAGGCGCCGGCCTCGGTCCGCCCGGGCATCCTGCTGGCGGCCCTGCTGATGGACCTCGGCCTGTGCTCGGTCACCTCGTCGAGCGCGCTGCTGTCGCTGCTGCTGATGGGACTCCTGCTGCGCAACGCCGAAACGCGCGAGAACGTGTTCCAGGCCCAGATCAAGACCGGCCAGGACATCGGCTATGCGCTGCTGTTCCTGATGTCGGCCGCCCTGGTCCGGATCGACCACCTGTTCCAGTGGTATTCGCTGCTGGTGGCGGTGCTGGTGTTCGCGCTGCGGATCGGCGCGACCCGCCTGGCGCTGGTGCGCAGCGCCGCCTGGAGCGGGACCAAGAAGCATGCCCTGGCGATGTCGCTGTGCTCGCTGGTAGGCCTGGGTTCGCTGGTGGTCGACACCTCGATGGCGCGCACCGCCGGGGTCGACGGCCTGGCGGAAAGCGTGATGGCGGCCCTGCTGGCGCTGAACGTCCTGCTGGCGCCGGGGCTGACCTGGTGGTCGCTGAAGCTGGCTGGCGAAACGCATGAAGGAGAGAACGATGCATGACACACTGGAGAATGCGGCGCCGGCAGACGCCGCCCAGGCGCACGCGCGCGCCGCGGCCGGGCAGGGGCCGGCCTTCCTGCCGGACTTCCAGGCCTCGCAGGCCGGCACCATCGGCATCGAGCTGGAACTGATGGTGCTGGACCGCCTGACCTACGACCTGCTGCCGGCGGCGCCCGACATCCTGCGCCTGCTCGATTCGCAGAAGAAGAGCTGGGTGGCGACGCCCGAGATCACCACCTCGATGCTCGAAGTGGCGACCTCGATCCTGGACGGCTACGGACCGGCGCTGGCCCAGCTCGAAGAGATCCGCAGCTTCGTGCAGCGCGCCGCCTTCGACGTCGGCGCGGCCATCTCGGGCGGCGGCGCGCATCCCTTCCAGCGCTGGAGCGAGCAGCGCATCTACCCGAAGGACCGCTACCGCGCGTCGGCGCGCAAGTACGGCTACCTGGCCAAGATGTTCACGGTGTTCGGCATGCACGTGCACGTGGGGATTCCGGATGCCGACGAGGCGATCCGGGTCTGCGCCTGCCTGACGGAGCGCGCGCCGCTGTTCATCGCGCTGTCGGCCAACTCGCCGTGCTGGCAGGGCGAGGACTCGGGCTTCTGCAGCGCGCGCAGCAACGTGGTCGGCGCCTTTCCGATGAGCGGCACGATGCCGCCGCAGCTGCGCAGCTGGCAGGATTTCGCCGCGTATTTCGAGCGCCTGGCCGGGCATGGCATCGTCAACAGCATCAAGGATTTCTACTGGGACGTGCGGCCGAAGCCGGAATACGGCACCATCGAGCTGCGGGTGCTGGACACGCCGCTGCATCCGGCGTATGCCGCGGCGCTCGCGGTGTATGCGCGCGAACTGTGCCTGGAGTTCCTCGACAGCCCCGGGCGCTGGCCGGTCGACACCTCGCGCGAGCTGTATGCCTGGAACCGCTTCAATGCGGCCAAGGACGGCGTCGCCGCGCAGTGGATCGATCCGTCCAGCGGGGCTTCCTCGAGCGTACAGGATGCGGTATCGTCGGACCTGCGGCGCCTGGCGCTGCGCTCGCGCGATCCGGACTTCGGCGAAGCCTGCCGGGTGCTGGAACACCTGATGCGCAACGGCGGACAGGCGCGCTGGATGACTTCGCATATCGTGGAAGGCGCCGGCATGAACGACGTCGCGCGCGCCGCCAGCGAAGTGTTCGGGCATCCACTCGGCGAGATCGTGGACGAACCGAAGAACAGCAGGCAGGGTTGAGAATGCGGGTACTCCTGGTCGAAGACGACTACATGATCGGCAACGTGGTGCAGCAGGCGCTGCGCGACGCCAGCTACGCGACCGACTGGGTCACGGACGGCGATGCGGCGCTGAATGCGCTGGCCTGCCTGAGCTACGAAATCGTGCTGCTCGACCTCGGCCTGCCGAAGACCGACGGGATGGCGGTGCTGCGTTCGATCCGCGCCAACGACCACCGGATGCCGGTGGTGGTCCTGACCGCCCGCGACGCCACCGAAGACCGGGTGGCCGGCCTCGACGCGGGCGCCGACGACTATCTCGTCAAGCCCTTCGAGATGAGCGAACTGCTGGCGCGCATGCGCGCCGTCACGCGGCGCCAGGGGCCGGCCGCCGGTCCGGTGCTGTCGAACGGCGTGCTGACCCTGAACCCGGCCACCCACGAAGCGGCCATGGACGGCGGGCCGGTGCGCCTGACCGGACGCGAGTTCGCGCTGCTGCAGGCGCTGATGGTGCGCCCCGGCGCGATCCTGTCGCGCGCCGAACTCGAAAACCGGATCTACGGCTGGAACGAGGAAGTGGAGAGCAACGCCGTCGAATTCCTGATCCATGCGATCCGCAAGAAGCTGGGCAGCAAGGCCATCAAGAACGTGCGCGGCGTCGGCTGGACGGTGTCGCGCCCGGCATGAAGACCTCGCTGCAGCACCGCCTTTCGGCATTCATCTCCGGCGCCGTCCTGGTGATCGCCGGCAGCGCGGCGGTGTTCACCTTCTTCGCCTCGCTGAACGATGCGCATATCGCCCAGGACAAGCAGCTGCGCCAGACGGCCTACCTGGTCAGCCGCTTCGAAAACGGCCCGGTCACGCTGGCCGCCCGCAAGCGCGTGGACGGCATCCGGCTCGAGGAACGGATCGTCGTGCGCTTCCTGCGCGACCCCGGCGCCGAGCCGCCGGCCGGACAGGAGCAGGCGCCGGCGTTTTCGAATTCGCTGGCCGACGGCGCCCAGACCGTGTCGATCGGCGACGAGTCTTGGCGCGTGTTCGTGCATACCGACGACGACGGCGTGCGGATAGCGGTGGCGCAGCAGACCGCGGTGCGCGAGGCGGTGGCGATCCGCAGCGCGCTGCGCTCGCTGATACCCTTCGCCTTCCTGGCCCTGGTCCTGCTGGTGCTGGTGCGCCTCCTGATCCGCACGCTGTTCAGCCCCGTGCTCGACCTGGCCGTGGATCTCGGCAAGCGCGCCGACGGCGACCTGAGCCAGCTCGATCCGGACGGCCTGCCGGACGAGGTCCGGCCTTTCGTCACCGAGATCAACCGGCTCCTGAACCGCGTCGACAACGCGCTCCAGGCGCAGCGGCGCTTCGTCGCCGATGCCGCGCACGAGCTGCGTTCGCCCCTCACCGCGCTGACCCTGCAGACCGAACGCCTGTCCGCCGCCGAGATGCCGGAAGAAGCGCGGCGGCGCATGCTGGCGCTGGTGGACGGCCTGAAACGCACCCGCGCCATGCTCGACCAGCTGCTGGCGCTGGCGCGTTCCCAGCAGGGCGGCGCCAGCCCCGCTGCGCCGGTTTCGCTGCAGCATACCCTCCGCCTGGTGATCGAGGAGCTGTATCCGCTGGCGGAGGAGAAGGAGGTCGACCTGGGCGTGATCGGCACCGACGATGCCTGCGTGGCGGCGGCGGCGCTCGACCTGCACATCATGCTCAAGAACCTGGTCGACAATGCGATCCGCTATTCGCCGGCCGGCGGGCGGGTCGACCTTTCGGTGCGGCCGGGCGCGGCGGCCGTCGATTTCATCGTCGACGACACCGGCCCCGGCATTCCCGAGGCCGAGCGCGCGCGCGTGTTCGACGCCTTCTACCGCATCCTGGGCAACCGGCCCGAACCCGGTTCGGGGCTGGGTCTCGCGATCGTCAGCGCGATCGCGAACAAGACCGGCGCGACGGTGACATTCGCGGCGCCGCCGCACGGGGCCGGCCTGCGCGTGCTGGTCCGCCTGCCGCTGCACGGGCGGCGTGGAACGCGAAGTACTTAGAGCGGCAGGGCCGTCTCGTACTTCACCTCCCGCAGCGCCACGCTGGTATTCACCTGCGACACCCCGTTCAGCTTCACCAGCACGTTGTGCAGGAAGTCATGGTAGGCATCCATGTCCGCCACCACCACCTTGACCAGGTAATCCGAGGTGCCGGTGGTCTCGTAGCACTCCACCACCTCCGGCCGCAAACGCATCGCCTGCTCGAACTGCTCGACCACGCCTTCGGCATGGCGCAGCAGGGAGACGTGCAGCAGGCAGACCACCGAAAGCCCGAGCTTGCGGCGGTCGAGCAGGGCGGTGTAACGCAGGATCACGCCGTTCTCCTCGAGCTCCTTCTGGCGCCGCCAGCAGGGACTGGCCGACATGCCGATCTTCTCCGCCAGCTCGTTCGAGGAGATCCGGCCGTCTTTCTGCAGCTCGGCAAGGATTTTCATGGATGCCGCATCGATCGAATGATTTTTCATCTTTTGGACCAAAAATAGACAGATTCTTTCGATTCTAGCGTCGATGGTTGCAAAGATAGAAAAAATCTTTCGCGCCGGCCGGCCTATCCTGTCTCATCATTGACACACTATAAGAAGATGAACGACATGACGCTTCCGGCGGCAGTCGGGCTGGCAGACCCCGACTATGCACTCGACGACAACCTGACCCGCACCGAAGGCCGGGTCTTCCTCACCGGTACCCAGGCCCTGGTGCGCCTGCTGTGCATGCAGAAGCAGCTCGACGAAGCGAACGGCCTGCGGACCGCCGGCTTCGTCAGCGGCTACCGCGGGTCGCCGCTCGGCGCGGTCGACCAGGAGCTGTGGCGCGCCAGGAAGCTGCTGGGCGAACGCCGGATCGAATTCCTCCCGGCGATCAACGAAGAACTCGGCGCGACCGCCGTGATGGGTTCCCAGCATGTGGAAGCCAACCCGACCCGCAAGGTCGACGGCGTGTTCGCCATGTGGTACGGCAAAGGGCCGGGCGTGGACCGCGCCGGCGACGCCCTCAAGCATGGCCACGTCTACGGTTCCTCGCCACATGGCGGCGTGCTGGCCATCCTCGGCGACGACCACGGCTGCGTGTCCTCGTCGATGCCGCACCAGAGCGAGCAGGCGCTGATCGCCTGGGGTATGCCGGTCATCAATCCGGCCAACATCCAGGAGTACCTGGCGTTCGGCCTGTACGGCTGGGCGCTGTCGCGCTTTTCGGGCGCCTGGTGCGGCTTCAAGGCCATCTCCGAAACGGTGGAGGGCGGCGCGGTGGTCGAGCTGCCTTCGAAGCCGGCCTTCGACGCGCCCGGCGATTACACCCCGCCGCCGGACGGCTTGCACAACCGCTGGCCGGACCTGCCGGGGCTGGCGCTGGAACAGCGCGTGGCCGCCAAGCTGGAAGCCGTGCAGGCCTTCGCGCGCGCGAATTCGATCGACCGCCTGGTGGTGCCGGCGGCCGGCGCCGCGATCGGCATCATCGGCGCCGGCAAGGCTTACCTCGACCTGATCGAAGCGCTGGAGCGCATGGGCATCACGGTCGACAGGCTGGCCGAACTCGGCGTGCGCCTGTACAAGCCGGGCCTGACCTATCCGCTGGAGCGCACCCGCCTGGCAAGCTTCGCCGACGGCCTGCAGGAAATCCTGGTGGTCGAGGAAAAAGGCCCGGTGATCGAGCAGCAGGTCAAGAACCTGTTCTACAACCTGGCGCCCGGGCGCCGCCCCACCGTGATCGGCAAGACCGACCGCGACGGCGCGCCTTTACTGTCGGCGCTCGGCGAGCTGCGTCCTTCGCGCATCGCGCCGGTCCTGGTGCAGTGGCTCGGTGCGAAGTTCCCGGCGCTGGACCTGCACCGCTTCCTGCCGGACTTCTGCGCCGCCGAACTGCCGTTCAATCCGGCGGATGGCGTGCGCCGCACCCCTTACTTCTGCTCCGGCTGCCCGCACAACACCTCGACCCGCGTGCCGGAAGGCAGCCGCGCGCTGGCCGGCATCGGCTGCCACTTCATGGCCACCTGGATGCAGCGCGACACCCATTACCTGTCGCAGATGGGCGGCGAAGGCGTCAGCTGGGCCGGTACGTCGCGCTTCGTCGAGGAGCCGCACATCTTCCAGAACCTGGGCGACGGCACCTTCTACCATTCCGGCTCGCTCGCCATCCGCCAGGCGGTCGCGGCCGGCATCGACATCACCTACAAGATCCTGTACAACGATGCGGTGGCGATGACCGGCGGCCAGCCGGTGGACGGCGCCCTGTCGGTGCCGCAGATCCTGCAGCAGGTCGTCAGCGAAGGGGTGAAGAAGGCGGTGGTGGTCACCGATTACCCGGACAACTACGAAGGCGTGACCCTGCCGGAGGGCGTGACGGTGCACCACCGCGGCGAACTCGATGCGATCCAGCGCCAGCTGCGCGAAATCGCCGGCGTGACGGTGCTGGTGTACGACCAGACCTGCGCCGCCGAGAAGCGCCGCCGTCGCAAGAAGAACAAGCCGGACAACATCGTCTTCCCCGATCCGGCGCGCCGCATGGTGATCAACCCGGCCGTCTGCGAAGGCTGCGGAGATTGCGGCGTGCAGTCGAACTGCCTGTCGATCCTGCCGCTCGAGACCGAGCTGGGACGCAAGCGCCAGATCGAGCAGTCGTCCTGCAACAAGGATTACTCCTGCGTCGAAGGCTTCTGCCCGAGCTTCGTCTCGGTGCTGGGCGGCGCGCTGCGCAAGCCCGCCGCCCAGCAGCTGTCGCTGGCGGACCAGGATCTCGAACGGCTTGTCCAGGGCCGGCAACGCCGGACCTGGACAAGCACCCAGCGCGCGCTCCAGGT
>CAJYXO010000031.1 GCA_913778765.1 uncultured Massilia sp.
CCGGCTCGATCGTGACGCAACGCGACGCATTGCGCGCAGGCTCGACCGCTCATTGGATGGCGCGCCAGGCCAGGAGATGGTCCGCGCCCCAGCCGGGACGCGGACCACACCACTCACTTGGACAGCCGCTCCCACAGGAAGCTGTACGCCAGCGCCTGCATGTGCGCCGCCTGCGCATTGTTGGCCGCGCCGCCATGACCGCCTTCGATGTTCTCGTAGTAGGTCACGTCCTTGCCGGCATCGATCATCTTCGCCGCCATCTTCCGCGCATGGCCCGGGTGCACGCGGTCGTCGCGGGTCGAGGTCAGGAAGATCACCGGCGGATAGGTCTTCTTCGGATCGAACAGGTGATACGGCGAGAAGGTCTGGATGAACTTCCAGTCGTCGGTGTCCGGGTTGCCGTACTCGGCCATCCACGAGGCGCCGGCCAGCAGGTGGCTGTAGCGCTTCATGTCCAGCAGCGGCACCTGCACCACCACCGCGCCGAACAGCTGCGGGTACTGCATCAGCATGTTGCCGGCCATCAGCCCGCCGTTGCTGCCGCCCTGCACGCCCAGGTGCTTGGCCGAGGTGATCTTGCGCGCGACCAGGTCCTGCGCCACTGCCGCCATGTCCTCGTAGGCCTTGTGCCGGTTCTGCTTCAGCGCCGCCTGGTGCCAGCGCGGACCGTACTCGCCGCCGCCTCGGATGTTGGCCAGCGCGTACACGCCGCCTTGGTCGAGCCAGGCGCGGCCGAGGCTGCCGGAGTAGAACGGGGTCATCGAGATCTCGAAGCCGCCGTAGGCGTACAGCAGGGTCGGCGCGCTGCCGTCGGCCTTGAGCTGCTTGGGCCGGACCAGGAAGTACGGCACCTTGGTGCCGTCCTTGGACACCGCGAAGTGCTGCTCGATCTCGTCCTTGGACGCATCGAAGAAGCTCGGCATCGCCTTCAGCGTCTCGATGCTCTTCGGCCCGCGCTGCACGTCGGCCAGCATCAGCGTGGTCGGGGTCAGGAAGTCGGTGGAGGTCAGCCACACCTGGTCGTTCTCGTCGGCATCGACCGCATCGACGCTGGTGCTGCCGAAGGCCAGGTCGCCGACCGGGAACGCTGCACGCGCCCATTCGCCCTCGCCCGGGGTCAGCACCCACAGGCGGCTCTTGACGTCGTCGAGCACGTTCAGCACCAGCCGCGACTTGGTCCAGGCGAAGGACGCCAGCGACGCGGTCTCGGTGGGCGTGAACAGCACCTGGAAGTCGCGCTTGCCGGCCATGAAGTCGTCGAACTTGGTCACCAGCAGCGCACCGGCCGGGTAGGTCGTGCCGCCCACCGTCCACGGATCGCGCAGCTCCAGGGTCAGCCACTGGCGGTGCACGCCCTTGTTGGCCGAGTTGGGCACGTCGATCTTGGTCAGGCGGCCGTCGGCGCCGCGCAGGTACATCTCGTCATTGTAGAAGGCCAGCGTGCGGCTGACGAAATCGCGCTCGTAGCCGGGCGTGTCGTCGTGCATCGCGGCGATGTACATGTCGTCCGGCTTGCCCTCGTAGACCAGGGTGGCGCTGGTCATCGGGGTGCCGCGCTTCCACTGCTTGACGATGCGCGGGTAGCCGGAGCTGGTCAGCGAGCCGGGGCCGAAGTCGGTGTACAGGTAGACGGTGTCGGCATCGATCCAGCTCAGCCCGCCCTTGGCCTCGGGACGGAAGAAGCCGTCCTTGATCCACTGCTTGGTGCTCAGGTCGAACTCGCGGGTGACGTCGGCGTCGGCGCCGCCGCGCGAGAGCGCGATCAGGCAGCGGCGGTACTCCGGGCGCAGGCAGTTGGCGCCATGCCACACCCAGTTCTCGCCCTCGGCCTTGTTCAGCGCGTCCAGGTCCAGCACCGTCTCCCACTTCGGCTCGGGCTTGCGGTACTCATCGAGCGTGGTGCGGCGCCACAGGCCGCGCTCGTGGGCGCGGTCCTTCCACAGGTTGTAGTAGTACGGGCCGATCTTCTGCACGGCCGGGATCTTGGCGTCGGAATCCAGCACCTCGCGGATGCCGGCCTCGCGGGCCTTGAAGGCGGGGGTCTCGGCCAGCCGCGCCTCGGTCTTGGCGTTCTGCGCCTTGACCCAGTCCAGCGCCTTGGTGCCGGTGACGTCTTCGAGCCAGGCGTAGGGGTCTTGGGGCATCGCGGTTTCCTTGGCCGCGGCGGTGCCGGCGGCGAGCAGGCCGGCGATCAGGCAGGCGTGTGCGAGTGAGGACATGTTCGGATCCGTGGAAGGACAGCGCCGCACCGTAGCACGCAGCATCGCCGCCCTCCCCTGCCGAAGGTCAGGCCGGGCGCGCGGTCCGCAGCGCCGGCCGGCGCCGCCGCGCCTGCGCCCGCGGCCTGGCCCGCCACTGCCCCCACAGACGCCGCAGCGGCGGCAGCGGGAAACGATGCAGAGCCCACCAGGCACTCAACGGCATGCCCAACAGCCACAGGGGCCGCCAGCCCAGCCATTCGCTGTGGCCGCGCGCGGCCGGCCACACCAGGACCAGGGCCAGCCCGGCCAGGATCGCCTGGCGCAGCAGGCGGCGCAGGCCCGGGTGCGGGACGTGGGTGCGCGGGGAGGACGGAACGATCGGCATGACGGCAGCTCCTGGAAGTCGAGGCGCGCAGGTTGCCGCCACGACATCTCAGGGGCTGCGACGCACCATTGACATGGCGCACGCGCAGACTTCACCGGCGTTCGCCCTTCGCCCCGGAATCTCCTATGCGCCTGCTCTCCCTGTTCGCTTCCGTGCTGCTGCTGGGCATGGCCGTCCCGTTGCCGACGGCCCGCGCCAAGGCGCCGGACCCGGAGCAGGAACCCGCGCAGCCGCCGATCGACCTGCAGCGCTTCATGGGCCGCTGGTACGTGATCGCCCACATCCCGTACTTCGCCGAGCGC
>CAJYXO010000032.1 GCA_913778765.1 uncultured Massilia sp.
TAACTGGTTGTGGACCTACAATCACGACCGGCCCAACATGGCGCTCGGCGGTATCACGCCAAAACAGAAATTGGCACTTGCCGCTTAACCTCTACTTTTAGCGCGCTCTAAAAATGGGGGGATTACCCTTCGACCTTATTGAAGAAACCGTACGCTTTCAATTTGTGCAGCTTGGGAAAGCATATCGAGACCTATTAATACATGCACTGCGACAAACAGGAAACACTGATCTCGTGCCAAAGATATTCGACTTTGCACTGGCTTTGGAACTTGGGGTTTCATCAAAGACTGGCACAGCCTATGTTGAACTCGGCCTCTCGAGAATTGCCGCGTCTGCGCTCGAACGCCTGTCGCCTAATGACGGCCCCCTCACAGTCGAGGCTGCACGTCAGCTTCTTCGAGAGTTGAATGTCGAAAGCGCAAACCTTAGTCCAATTATAGTCACGGAGCTGCATCGCCTAGGTCTCGTATGAACCTAAGCTCAAGCATAAAAGTATTATCTCGAGAAACCCAGATCTCGGTCTTTGCTTCGCTGAGGCTTGAGTTCTGGCTCGCGCTCGAGATGCGGATGGCGTCCCTCTGTCTCGGGAGGGCGTTGCCGCTCCTTTTTGGCTAGCCTTAGTTGGGCCAGCCGTTGCCAGTCTTTTTCGGCCTTGTACGCCTCGTACTTGGCTCGGAAGTCGGCCCGCCCGCTGTCCAGGTGTGCCTGGAATGCCTGCCGCTTCTGCACTTCTTGAGCGTCGCGCTGCGCGATCGCAGCCGCCAGGTCGCCTGACAGGTCCAGGATCGATCGGTCAGCGGCCTGGCCCTGCCGCTCCAAGTGGCCCGCCACCTTGGCCGCCGCGAGCCTTTCGACAATCTCGCATTCGAAGTCCAGCCGCTTGCGGCACGGCTTACCGGTTCTTCGCTCGATGGCAGTCGCGGTTGGGCCCATGTGCTGGGTCGGTGTCCGCTCGATGCCCTGCGCCTCCAACGTCCGGTGATCGATCCTTGCGTCGTGACCCAGTGCCTGTAGCCGCTCGTTCGTCAGCTCGGCCCATCTGGTGCGAATTCGATTGATCTCGTTGGCCTTGCCCACGCCACCGCCCATGTTATGCGCCACCAGGTCCAGCTCGCGCACCTTGTTACCCAGGCCATCGCTCTCGATGCGGTTGGAGGTGGTCAGGATGTGCGCATGGTGGTTCCGGTTGTCCCCCGCCTGGTCTGGCGCGTGGATCGCGACGTCGGCCGCGATCCCGTAGCGGTCGGCCAGCTCCTGGGCGAAGTCCACCGCCAGCCGGCGCCGCTGGCCGGCGTCCAGTTCTTCGGGCAGGGCCACCAGGAACTCGCGCGCGACCTGGGCGTCGGCGCGCTTGTTCTTCGCCTCGACAGCGTTCCAAAGTTCGGTGCGCGTCGGCTGCCACGTTGAGCCGGATGGCATCACGAGATCGGCGGACTGCAGGCCGCGCTTTCTCGTGAAGTCGTGGACCTCGCCTGTACGCTGGTCGACGATCTGCTCGCAAGCGCGATAGGCCGCCGCCGCGGTCGAGCTGCGCCCGGCCTTGCGGCTGATGATCTTTGCCGACAGGTGATAGATCGCCATGGCGCGCTCGCTGTTGACGTTGGGGTTGTCCTTGGCCCGCCGCAGGCGCGCACGCAAACCGACAGGTTTGCATTAAGTGCGCCCTTGGTCTCGCTTCGCTCGTGCTCGGGACGCGGCAGGCGCTACCACTGTCTCAGCTGGCCGGGCTCATCGGCGTGAGCTATCTCAGGCGGGCTCAACCGGCATCGCGTGGTCCAGATCTAGCGCAACCCGAATGGCATAAGCGAGGTGAACACTAGAGCCTGAACTTGCTTTGGAGCGGACATGAGCAATCCCATCGACAAGGCGCAGCAGCGAATCGACGAGCTACAGCAAAAGCTGAAACAGGCGAGGGCCCTGAAAAGCCGGATCGAAGCGCGGCAGAGGGGGGCTGAAGCCAAGCAAAAGCGGGCAGAGGAGACGCGACGAAAAATCCTCGCAGGAGCGCTCGCGCTCGAGATGATGGATCGCGACGAAGGCGTGAGGGCACGCTTCATGGCGCGCCTGGACAGGTTCCTCACTCGTGCGGACGACCGGGCCCTCTTTGGGCTACCGCCACGTACTCAAGTGCCGACGACCTGAGTTGCTCCAGCATCGACCGGTCAACTTTTGACGGATAGCGAACTGGACTGAAGTTGGCGCACGAGTTCGGAAGCGCAACGCAGGCAGTGCGCCAGGAATTTGGTGGGGACGGACCGCACCCAGCACGGCGTCGCGCGCAACGGAGATTGGTTCTGATTGGCCGGGGAGGCGTATGGCGCGCGTTCATCGCAGGGATTGCGCCCGGTGTTGTATTAGGGATTGCTCGGCCTCGGACTGCTCTGGATTCCATGTTTTCCATTGCTCGGCCTCGGCGTGAAACGCTTGGCTATCGACGGTTCGAGGTCTCCACAATGCTACCTCGGGGTTAGCGGTTCGACCGAAAACATACCGATGGGCATGCTCAACCGTGAACTGCTGTATCTGAGCGGCCAGCTCCACCGGTGCGACGGTTCCTCTTGGTAGCTGTCGTTTGGCCCCGATCTGCGTGTACATGAGGTGGGCAGGGCTTAGCGGCATAAAGATCACAGTACCTGGGCTGGCCCAACCACCTCTAAAGTCGTAATCTTCCGCGTCCCTGTAGTTGAGGCGTACAACAGGGTTATCGCTCGTGAGCCATTCGATTCCGGGCGGGCTGAGCAAAATAGTCCAGCGGTGATTGTTTAGTACATCGAGAGTTCTGTTCAGCACGTGCTTGAGGCTCCATAGCCACATGCTGCGTCCTATCGTCGCTTCGACACGAAGCATTCCGCCATCTTTATCCGCATTGGTCTCAATGACTGTACGTACAGGGAAAAGCTCGGCGTTCTCAAGGGGATCGGCCGTTGGGAAAGCAATGCCTGTGCGCTTGGCTACCTCTAGCTTTTGCACCGCTTCAGCCGCAACTTCATTGATAAGGGAAGGCAATGTCTCGTTCCATCGTTTCAACTGCCCCACCAGCTGGGCAGGAGTCCTAACATCCTGAGCAGCAAGAAAGCGAATTAACCGCCTCCAATCTTCTGCACTAAGTTGTCGATCAGTCACCGCCTGTTGAAGTGGTCTTGCCGCTGGCGTCTCAAATTCCGTTTCGAACCATGTTTCAATATCATCGGTCTCGCCACCTACTGCCATTCGCGTGTAGAGGTGCTCATGGTAACCAATGCCTTTAGGCGAATGCGGCTTCCACTCGTACGTGTTTTGGTGCGGCACCAGAACGCGATAGGTCAATACTTTCCCTTGCACATTGGCCCAACGCTTCAGATAACTGTCCGGTACATAATGATTGTCGCGCTTAATCAAACTACCACCCTAACAAAAAGTTATCGCTCAGCGACAGTCGTTAATCACAGGCGGTGTCTCTCTAGAACGGCACATCGTCATCCATGTCAGCGAAGTTTGGAGCTGGGCGGGCGAGCGGCTTAGGGGCCGGCGCTGTGCTGTATGCAGACTCGTTCTGCAAAAACACGTCCAGACCGTCCTCGGTGATTGAGTACGCATAGAACTCATCGCCATCGTTGTCGACTTCAACGTTTCTTTCGACATACCCCAAGCGACCTAATTTGATTGCGCTGAGCCGAACCGCGCTTGGGGCCTGACGTCCCATGTGCGAAGAAATACTGAACAGTGAAAGGCGCCGCGGATACTCAGTATGGCTCGCTGCACATTCGCCCAGGAACATCAGGTCAGTGCTTGAAAGACTGTACTCGGGCGGGTTGGCGACATGTCTAGGTGCTCCGTCTCCCCGTGCGTGCAAGCCACGCTGAATCGGGCCGTGGCGAGCTATTTCATCTCGTATCTGCTTGCACGCAGCGTTTAGTGCCGAGGCAAGTTCGCCGTCCGGCCGGTCCGGAACGTAATCCGCATGAGTCACGCCCAAGAGATCCGACGGTAAGTGCATGTCCACGTTTCGCGGGCGAACAATGTAGCACCGCTCCTTTCCGAGCGCGCCGATGAAGAGGCCAAGCTCGAATAGAACATTGTCACGTACGACGTGAGCTTCTTGCTCCCTAATGACAGCCACATCATCGGGGGTGAACACAAACACTGCGAAGTCAACTGCCGAAGACTTTTTCACGAGGTCATCGAGAGCACTTGACCCCGGCCTGAACGTCCCAGTCCGCCAAAGGGTGGGGAAGGTATCGTGGTCGAGGTTTAGGTTGATCGCGTCGGCAACCTTCAACCCTTCCTTCGATGACGCAATGAACACGCTTGGCTTCGTTGATTCCATGTCGACGTTCCTTCGTTGCAATTCAGTATCAGCAGTATAGCGCTTTGAATTGCATTAGTAGCAAAGCCCTGGTCGATCATTCGAAGGTGCGCCTCGACGATAGGATAGAGGACTAGGATACCCTGTTGAAGTACCGTTTTGGGGGTAGCGGATGGGGCACGCCATGTAATCACTATGGGGCTTTGCTAACGCTTCTTAGCCCCGGTTGCGATAATCCAAGCCTTGCCGGTAGGTTCCATGCAGAAGTCTCATACCAAACGCCGTCACGTGGGGTGCGGATGCCCCGTTCATTCAACACGTTAGTGATCGCACCAGGCGATGTAGTCCTGCACTTGCCTAACCTTACAGTGCTCACCGCAACTTAGTTTTCCTGTGGAGCTATTTCTCTGCTCTTCTCTTACTGGACATACTATAGCCGATAGGTGCGGGTTTGAACTTCCTATCGCCCCCTTTTCTTCGCTGCTCTTTTCTTAGTTGGCTATGTTCGATGTTTCCTAGAACATAATAGTCACTAATCCCGCCCTTTACCTGCACCACATCACGAGAGTAGTCCTGAATCATAGGGGCACGTATTCGACTATCCCCATAAAGGCGATTGTTGATCTGCACAACATAAGCGTGGAGATCTGACGCCGTTGCTTCGACAAGAGAAGCGAAAGTTTTTGTATCGGGGTTCCATTCCAATGCAAAAAGTGCGTCGACACGTCCGCGTAATTCATTTCGATGACTAATATTCGTAAGGTCGCTGCATATTAAAACGGAAAAGAAGAAATTATTGTGTTGATAAACCGTTGGTAACGCCCCATGGCCACTTGGAATAAACATTGGCCTGCTTTTGCGACCTAATTTTTTTAGGTTTGCGCGCTCGCCATGAGCCGGCTCGAATTTCGGCTGAAGAATAATAATATGACTTGCATACCCGGTCCAACGTGTTGTCAACGATATCAGGCAGTCGTTCCTGATATTTCGAGAGGTGCGATCTTTATGATATTCAACACCTGCAAGAAAAGATACTCCGTTAGATGATAATTTCTTCGCGGCACGTAACGCCCAACGTATAGGTATCGTTAGTTCTGGCATGACAATATAGTCTGGACGTAATGTTTCTCCTAATATGCGATTAAGTAAGCCATTGAATATTTCATAGCGTTCTAAGGATCGGTCATGCCGATTCTGCGCTGCTGCCGTCCATTGCTGCTCAGTTGTTTCGCGGCTTGTGGCCGCGATACGTACTGATGGCTTACCTTTGCCAGGGGCGAGGAACTCTACGTGCCTATCATCTTCCGCGGGCGGTAAAAACCCAATGGGATCGATAGAGCGAACACGAGCCCCGCGTAACGCACCAATTGCCTGCTCAAATAATGCGCGGTCATGTAGCAACCTTGGCGCAATTAATGCAATCTCGTCGAATGTTAACGGACGGGTTGGAAAGGCTAATGCCGGCCAGTGGGGAACTTTCAGCTTGGCAGCTTCTTCGCGAAATTTACGAATCGCCCCTAAGCGAATTTGGCGTCGAATCGAAAACTGACGTGGGACAGGTGGACCGTTTTCGTCTTCTTGTTGGTCACTGTACCAGTAATCCTTGTACGGACGGCGCCCCCAGTCCGCAAGCAAGATTTGCTTCGCTTGGCGTTGTAAGCTTTCCAAGGTGCTTGGTAATCGTACAGTGGCACTTAGCTTTTTCAAGTCTCGAATAGCTCGGAAGTATTTCTGATTCACGTCTGTCGTGCGCACGCTAGCTGCTCGCATCCCCGCTTGCAAGAGTGCATGACTATATTGCTCTAGACATAAGTCGAACTGGCGCTTTTCTTTACGCAAACCCAAGCTCGTCGTTTTCTTCAACATTTCGACAGTGGTTGAGAGAGACTTAACTAATGATCTTGCTTCAGCGTGATCACCACTGGCAAGCATCAACCCAAAAATTCTCGGTATATAGCTAAAAAACTGGAAAAAGCCGGCTGGGGTAACGATATGTCGACGCGAAAGGGAATAGAACTCTTGGCGTAATGAGGCCCAAGTGTCGGGTGCAAGATCGGTCGCATATGTTTCGATGTCGCTTAAAAGCAGAGAAAATCCCAGTCTTCGAACGGACACTACGTCGGCTTTTCGCAACGCGTCTACCTGAAGTGTTGCATCAGGTGTCGCTAACAGAGCACGAGAAGCCATTTCATTTGCCTTGTGAGGAACTGCTGGTAAAAGGCGGTATTCACTAGATTGTGCCCGTATTTGTGCGCGGATATAGTGGATTAGATCCGCGCCATGCTCTGACGATAACGAGAATATTTTTTGCTTCGTTCCAGCAAAGCGAAGTTCTGAATCCTTTGCGTACGGTAGATTTAGCTTTAGCGAATTTGGCCCATCGCCGTTAACCTCGCTTTTTAACATTGGTGATAGCGTACTAGAAAGGCGCTGAGCTACACTGAATGCGCTAAGGTCTTGGCTATCTGCATCCAATACTAAGAAGATGTCGTCGACGTAACGCCCGTAATAGACTGGGCGAACTTGATCAAGAACTGCTTCATCAAATTTTGCAAGTAATACGTTGGCAATAATTTTGGATGCAGAAAGTCCTACGGGGATAGCTCCGGTTGGTCTAACTTTATAGTCTGGCGTCTTGCGATACCAAGTTCCTATGGCATCAAGCAGCCATTGGGTAAACCTTCTTTCAGATGCGGTTAAAGTAAGATTGATCGCCTTTAGAAAACCACGGCGAAGTATAAATTCAGGTGTGACGCGATGGTAGAACTTCTCTATGTCCATCGTTATCGCCAGAACGTTTCTTCCTTTTTCTAGGCTTCGCTCCATAGCCGATAAGCCCCGTTCCCGCCAATCCTGGTAGGCGGAAAAATATGGGGCGAAGAGGCTAGGCGGAAGCAAGTTTAATTCTGTTTCGCCAAATGTTTCAGTGTCAGCGGAAGATGTCCTCCGAAGTCTATTGCCGAATGAGACGTCTTGATTCAAAACTGCGTCAAATTTTTGTCCGACTTTTACGATCCACAATGCCGAAATGATTTGGAAGTCAACGGTTGGGCGAATGACTAATCGTAAGCTGGCGGTGGCCCGACGGTTATTTTTCGTGAATCTTCTGTCCCAGTCTTCTAATGGATCAAGTGCGCGGAAATGTCCGTCAGCTGTGTCATCCCACAATGTTTCGTCAATTGATTTTGGTAGATACGCGTGGTCTCCGATGAAATTTATATCAAGTGGCCAGTCGGGGTTCGCCGTATTTAGACGGGAAAGCAGTGTCGTTAAATTGGTGTGTAGATTTTGTTCGTATCTTGTAAAAGCGATCGCGTGAAAATGGGTATTTTCATAAAAGGCCTCGGCTTTGGCTTTTCGGTAGGCGAGATAGAGGTCGGCGATAGTGAATAGCTTTGGCGAGCGCGGCATATTAAGCAGGATCAGAGGTAAGATAGCGAATTTTACGCTAGGTTTGATTGGCTGTTCAAAAACCTCTGCAATCTCTAATATGCTGGCTGCCATCGCCCGCAAGGACTGTACGAATCTTCGTAGACGTCAACAGCAAGGCAACGAGAAACTGAGCGGAAGGGGGGGGCTACAAGGGCATAAGAAAGCGTGCAGCACAACGAAGCGATTTTGAGCACCCCGTGTAGGGGCGATAGTTGGAACTACGTAATCGCTGCTACAGGCCTGTTCACGGTCTACCTCGGCGGACTAGACCAACGCGAATCCGAGACGAAGGGGCGGCTTAGATCGTCAAGCGAGCCTAATCTCGCATGCTGCGTAGTATGTTCCGTTAGGTAGTGCCCTATGGGGTCTGTGCAGGATTGGGTGAGTCACTGGCGCAAAAGACGTAGCCGGCAAGTAGAGCTAATAAGTCTGTCGTTTCCCTAGATGAGGCTAGTCTACGTGGGTCAGGCCGACAGTATGGCTTGGCTACTCAGTCGTCCTTTGGCTGCCGTTGCGCAGCCTTGGCCCTTATCCAAGCAAGGACTTCACTGTAGACCCAAGCCGACGATTTCTTCGAAAGCTTGACCTGGGTCGGAAACTCGCCCTTCTGAATGCTTGCATACAGAGCGCTCCGCGACATGCCGGAAATGTGGAGCACCTCGTCAATTCGAATGAGACGGTCGGCTGGCGACAGATGGGTTTCCATTGCTGGGCTCCTTCAAGGTAAAAGTGGCGAAGCAATACTCTTCGCCGCTTGCCATCATAGCAATGTAGTGTTACCCATCTTTGAGAAGGACCGCTAACAGAAAGATCGAGCCTTGATACTGTTCAGTTTCTATGCCGTCTTCAATGCCTTTTCGTTGCCTGCGGGCAGAATCTCTTCAAATTGCCTTGGGGCGTCGGCGTAATCAATTCTGCCTTTTAGGAAACCTGTTAAGGTATGCGTTAACGTTAGCTCTACGTCAAAATTTACCGACCAGGTAGGTCAGCAATCGGTCAGAGTCAGACGCCTAGGGGCATGTTTGGGGGTACAACGAACTCCAGAATGGAGGAAACCCCAGCATCCATGCGGGCTGCCGGCCCCGATGGGAATCCCCCTCTCTCCGCCAGAATCCCCAAGGCCGCCCTCAAGCGGCCTTTTTCATTCCCGCGGCCCGTCCACCTGCTCCCAAGGCCGCAACCCCAGCGCCCCTTGCAGCAACTCCAGAAACCGCATGGTCCGCGCCGACCGCTGCCGCCGGTCCGACCCCAGCAGCGCCACGATATCCGCCCCGGGCAGCGCATGATCCGGCAACAGCCGCAGCAAGGCCCCGCTCTGGATCTCGCGCGCCACATCCCACTCCGAGCGCATCATGATCCCGTAACCCTTCAGCGCCCACTGCTTGACAACCCGGCCATCGTTGCTGGTCAGGCGCGGCCTGATCCGGATCGACGTGAAGTCGGAAGAGCCCGGCGCCTGCAGCCGCCACATCGTCACGTCCTCGGCGTTTTCCTGCAGCGAGATGCAGGTGTGATGCCGCAAATCGTCGATACAGCTTGGTTGCCCATGCCGCGCGACGTAATCCGGCGAGCCGCACAGGAAGCGGCGGTTCTTCGCCAGCACCGTCTGCAGCATCGAGGAATCGCGCAGGGCGCCGATGTGGATCACGATGTCCCAGGCGTCGAGGCTTTGGCGGTTCGGGCTGTCCGACAGCACCAGTTCCACCGATACGTTCCTGTGCTGGGCCTGGAATTGCGCGGCGAGTTCCGCCACGTATTCATTGCCGAAGCCCAGCGGCGCCAGGATGCGCAAGCGGCCGACCAGCTCGTTCTTGCGGTCGTGCAGGGATTCCTGCAGCTCGTCCATGTCGGCCAGGATCAGGCGGGCGCGCTCGGCCAGCAATTGGCCTTCGTCGGTCAGCGTCGTCGTTCTTCCCTGGCGGTTGAGCAGTTTCAGCTTCAGCTTGTCTTCGATCCCCTGCAGGCGCTGGGTCACCGACGAGGGCGTGACGTTGAGCATGCGCGCGGTGCCGGCGAGCGAGGGCTGGCTGGCCAGCACGCAAAAGAAGCGCAGATCGTCGCTGTTGATCATTCAGTTCAGCCTTAATGAATGAATTAGAAATGTTTATCCTAATCCATATTTAGCCTTGCTAGACTGCATCCTTATCAAAAAGCGAAGAGGACCGAGACGATGCCGAGACGATGGAAGTCTGCCGTAGCAATACTGTGCCTGCTGGGCGCCATGCAATCCGCGCTGGCCCAGACCGAAGCAGTCTACGCCCCGGCGGCGCTGCAACAGGACCTGCGCTTCCTGCGCGAGGAGATCGACAGGATCCATCCCGAGCCCGGCCTGTTCGTCAGCCGCGAAACGCTGCGCAAGGCCTACGCCAGGTTGGAGGAGCAGCTGCAGCAGCCGATGAATCGCGACCAGGCCTGGCGCGCCTTCTCCACATTGAATCCGGTGTTCGCCGATGGCCACATGTTCGTGGTGCAGCCGGACTGGGACGCCCAGACACGGCAGCATCTGGCCGCGGGCGGCCTGCTGTTCCCTTACGAAGTGCAGGTCGATGCGGCCGGCGGCATGCTCATCCGCAGCGGGCTCGATGGCAGCGCCGGCGCGCTGGCCGGTACGCGCATCGAAACCATTAACGGCGTGCCGGCTTCCCAGGTGGCGAAGGAACTGCTGGCGCTGATGGCGGGCGACACGCCGGCGCTGCGCGCCAATCTGCTGTCGCGCCGCCTGTGGTTCTATTACTGGAAGACCTATGGCGCGCCGCGCCAGTTCGACCTGGTCGTCGCCGGACCAGATGGACCGAGGCAGTTGAAGGTCGCAGCCAGCAACGCGATACCGGCCTCCTTGCCGGCCAGCGGAAATGAAGGCTTCGACAAAACCTACCGCTTCGCACTGTTGCCCGGCGGGGCCGCGCTGCTGACGGTCAACCAGTTCGCCTGGCCGAACCAGCAGGCCTTCTATGCCTTCACCAGGGACGCGTTCACGAAAATTCGCGATGCGCAGGTCAAGACCCTGATCATCGATGTCCGCGAAAACACCGGCGGCGACGACGACATGTGGAAGAAGGGCATCCTGCCCTACATCGCCGACAAGCCCTTCCGCAACGCGTCCAGCTACGTCAAGAAGGTCATTGCCGGGCGCCAGAGCGGCGCCGAGAAGGTCGGCGACGTCGTCCACGGTTTCGGCGACACCTGGATCGAGCCCGAGCCCGCGAATCCGCTGCGCTTTTCTGGCAAGACCTATGTGCTGGTCGGCCGCATCACCTATTCGTCCGCTGTCCTGTTCAGCAATGTGGCGCAGGACTTCGGCTTCGCCCGGCTGGTGGGGGCCGGCGGCTATGCGCGGACCCGCCAGACCGGCGGCGTCGTGTCCATCGTCCTGCCGAACACGCGGCTCGGCGTCACGATCCCGCGCTTCGTGGTCGACCGTCCGTCGGGCGAGCGGGAACCGGCGCTGGTCCACCCGGACATCGTCCTGCCGGACAGTCCCTTCGACCGCATGGTCACGGTGAACGCCTTGCTCGACCGGATTTCAACTAAACAAAGCCTCTGACGAAGGCCAGCGCTGGACTTGCATTTAGGCCATTGCTACCATGCCACATCGACAATGCCTCGAGGTGCCGCAGCATGGAACTAAGCGCAAGTCCACCAGAGCAGCAGCCCACGCAAGACGCCGCCCGCGAGGTCGTCACCGGCATGCTCTTCGTCGGCCTGCTGTTCTTCATCCTCGGCTTCGTCACCTGGCTGAACGGCTCGCTGATTCCCTTCCTGAAGATCGTCTGCGGCCTGAATAATTTCCAGGCCCTGTGGGTCACCTTCGCCTTCTACATCGCCTACACCGTCATGGCCCTGCCGTCGGCCGCAGTGCTGAAGCGCACCGGCTACAAGCGCGGGATGACGCTGGGCCTGGGCATCATGGGCATCGGCGCCTTGCTGTTCATCCCGGCCGCGCAGACCACCCAGTACGGCCTGTTCCTGGCCGCCCTGTTCACGCTGGCCACCGGCATGACGCTGATGCAGACCGCCATCAATCCCTACATCGTCTGCCTCGGCCCGCGCGACAGCGCCGCCATGCGGATCAGTATCATGGGCCTCTTCAACAAGGGCGCCGGCGTGGTCGTGCCGCTGGTCTTCACCTCCCTGATGCTGAAGGATATCGACACCGCCTCCCAGGCGGTGCTGGCGCAGCGCCTGGTCTTCCCGTACGCCTGCATGGCCGCGCTGCTGTTCGCCATCATGGCCTTCATCCACTTCTCGAAGCTGCGCGAGATTCCCCTGGACGCGGAGGATGCCGACAGCCGCATCGACGCCACCTCGGTCCTGCAGTTCCCGCAGCTGGTGCTGGGCGCGCTGGCGCTGTTCGGCTACGTCGGCGTGGAAGTGATCGCCGGCGACACCATCGGCCTGTATGGCCACGAACTCAAGGTCGCGAACTTCGGTGTGCTGACCTCGTACACGATGGTGTGCATGGTGCTCGGCTACCTGATCGGCGTGGCGGCGATTCCGCGCTGGCTGTCGCAGCCGCGCGCGCTGATGCTGTCCGGACTCGCCGGCCTGCTGCTGACCGCCGGCGTGGCGCTCGGCTCGACGCAGGACACCGGCCTGTCGGCGGTGCTGGTCGGCTGGAGCGGCGCGCCGCTGGTGCCGGATACCGTGATGTGCCTGGCGCTGCTGGGCCTCGCCAATGCGATGGTATGGCCGGCGATCTGGCCGTTGGCCCTGCAGGGATTGGGCCGCTACACCGCCAGCGGTTCGGCCGTGCTGGTGATGGCGATCGCCGGCGGCGCGCTGCTGCCGCTGCTGTACGGCCACCTGTCGGACATCGTCACGCCGCGCAGCGCCTACTGGCTGCTGCTGCCTTGCTATGCGCTGATCTTCTGGTACGCGGCCAGCGGTCACACGATCCGCCGCTGGCGCTGAAGGGGAGGGAAGCTTGCGTCACCACTTATTCGCCGCATGCGCGCTGGTTTTTCTGGCTGCGCCGTTTGCCAACGCCGAAGCGCCGGCAGCCCCGGCAAAGGAAGCGCCGGCCGCGACACAAGGCGCCAGCGCCACCAGGCTCCAGCTGCGCTGGGAGCTGCAGCGCAACCTGTTCAGCGCACAGCCGCCGCACGGCCGCTCTCAGGCCCGCCTGATCCTCACCAACCGCGACAGCCGGCCCTTGCCGGCGCAGGGCTGGTCGCTCTACTTCAACTGCCTGGACCGGCTGGAACCCGGCCCGCTGCCGACCGGCCTGGTCCTCGAACAGGTCGCCGGCAGCCTGTTCCGCCTGCGCCCGGGACCCGGCTTCGCAGGCGTGGCGCCGGGACAGACGCTGGACATCGTCTACTTCTATCCCGACCTGGTGATCAAGCTGGCGAAGGCGCCCACCGGGCCCTACCTGGTCTACGACAGCG
Source organism: uncultured Massilia sp. (assembly GCA_913778765.1). Classification (GTDB taxonomy): domain Bacteria; phylum Pseudomonadota; class Gammaproteobacteria; order Burkholderiales; family Burkholderiaceae_D; genus Telluria. Next base: position 13,106 of record CAJYXO010000032.1, read on the forward strand.
CGCCCGATGTCGGCGTGGCGATCGGCGACTTCGCATTGCTGCCCACCGACAGGCCAGAGCAGCTCGACCGCGGCGGCAGCGGCGCCAAACCGGTCGTGACGCCAGCCGACACCTGGCGCCGCAACGCCCGCGCCGACCTGCTGCCGCCATCCGAGGTGCCGCCGGTGCTGCCGACACCGCTGCAGCTGCAGCCGGGACAAGGCAGGCTGCTGCTGACGGACATGCCCGTCATCCAGGCGCCTGCCGGCTTGAAAAACGAGGCCGCGCTGGCGCGCTCGCTGTTCCCGTCAAGCCTGGCGACGGGCGGACCAGCCCTCAAGCTGGGAATCGGCGCCATACCAGGCCAGGCCTCGTCCGAAGCCTACCGCTTGAGCGTCGATGCCAGGACCGGCATCGCCATCACCGGCGCCAGCCCCGCCGGCGTGTTCTACGGCCTGCAGACCCTGCGCGACCTGCTGCCGCTGCCGGGCGCCGCGGACCTCGCATTGAAAGAAGTGACGATCGTCGACGCCCCGCGCTTCGGCTACCGCGGCTTCCAGCTCGACGTCGCCCGCAACTTCCACGGCAAGCAGACGGTGTTCAAGTGGCTCGACCTGATGGCGCGCTACAAGCTGAACCGGTTCCACTTCCACCTGACCGACGACGAGGGCTGGCGCCTCGAGATCGCCGGCCTGCCGGAGCTGACCGGCATCGGCGCGGTGCGCGGCCACAGCGCCAGGCCCGGTGTGCGCCTGCAGCCGGCCTACGGCTCGGGGCCCGATCCGCGCGACCCCAGCGGCAGCGGCTACTTCAGCCGCGCCGACTACATCGACATCCTGCGCTACGCCCAGGCGCGCCACATCGAGGTGATCCCCGAAATCGAGATGCCCGGCCACATGCGCGCCGCCGTGCAGGCGATGGAAGCGCGCTACCGTCGCCTGCAAGCGGCCGGGGACAGGAGCGCGGCCAGGTATTTGCTGAACGATTTTGACGACCGCTCGACCTACCGCTCGGCCCAGTACTTCACCGACAACGTCATCAATCCCGGCCTCGATTCCACCTTCCGCTTCATCGACCACGTGGTGGCGCAGATCGTCGCCATGCACAAGCAGGCCGGCGTGCCGCTGCACACCATCCACATGGGCGGCGACGAACTCGCGAACGGCGCCTGGGAGAAGTCGCCGGCTGCGCTCTCGCGCATGCGCAGGGAAAAGCTGGAGAGCAGCGCCGACCTGTGGGACTACTTTTACGACCGCGTCGATGGCATCCTGCGCAAGCACGGCTTGTCGACCTCGGGCTGGGAAGAGCTGGCGGCGCGCAAGACCACGCTGGCCGGGCGCAGCAAGCTGATTCCGAATCCGCGCTTCACCCAGCGCGGCTTCACGGCCTGGGTGTGGAACAACACGCGCGGCGCCGAGGACTTCGCGAATCGCCTCGCGAACGGCGGCTATGACGTCGTGCTGGCGCCGGTGTCCGCCATGTACCTGGACATGGCGGCGAACCCGAATCCGGAAGAGCCGGGCGTCAACTGGAACGATTACGTCGAGCTGGACAGGGTCTACGACTTCACTCCCTTCGACATGCTGAAGGACGCCGATGAGAAGGCGCGCATCGGCAAGGACGGCCTGACCGACTACGGCAAGCGCCACGTGCGTGGGCTGGAGGCCACGCTGTTCACCGAGACCGTGCGCGACGCCGGCCGCATCGACTACCTGGTCATGCCGCGCCTGGTCGCACTGGCCGAGCGGGCCTGGGCCGCGGACCCCGACTGGGCGCGCGAAGCGGATGCGGACAAGGCGGCCGCGCTGCACCGCAAGGCGTGGTCGGGCTTCGTGAATGCGCTGGGCCAGCGGGTGCTGCCGCGCCTCGACCTGGACGGCAGCAGCGTGGCCTATCGCATCGCACCACCCGGCCTGATGCTGGATGGCGGGCAGGTGCTGGTCAACCACGTCCTGCCCGGCATCGACCTGCGCTACACGACCGACGGCAGCGATCCCACGGCCACCAGCAAGCCGGTGACGGGACCGATTACCGAAACAGGCGTGATCAGGGTAGCGGCCTTCGACCGCAACGGCCGGCGCGGACTGGTGGCCGGCATCGATCGGCGTTGAGCCGGTGCTAGCGCGGACGCAGCCGCCGCTGCCCCTGGCGCCGGCGCTCCTCGCGCGGCAGGCCGTGGGTGGCGAACGAGGGCATGGCGCCATTGCCGTCGATGCCGAATTCGATCACGCGGCGCAGCGAGCGCAGCGTGACCGGCTTGTAGAGCACCGCGCTGCAGCCGGTGTAGTGGCTGGCGACGTGGCTTTTCTCGTCCAGCAGCAGGATCACCGGGGCCTGCGGCGCCAGGCGGGTCATCTCGCCGACGACGGAGCGGCGGTCGTCCGCATTGAAGGTGGTGTAGGTCAGGATCAGGTCGAAGCGCACGGCCTGGGCCGTGTTCAGGGCTGCGCGCGGGCTGTCCGTGGTCGCCACGATATAGCCGAGCGATGTCAGCAGGGCGGCGATGTCGCCGCGGGCCACCGGGTCATGTTCTATGAGTAGTGCACATCGCATCGTCTATCCTCCTGATGGAGGGATGACGACGGTTGCAAGGATTGCAAGCGTGGAGTTGTAACAATTTATCTCATCCGTAGACGGAGCGGCAGGTGACTGCCGGTCCGTACGGATGATTTACGCAGCCTTGTTGCGGCGGCGGCGCGCCGCCAGCCCGGCCAGCGCGCCGATCGCCAGTGTAGCCAGGCCGGCCGGTTCCGGCACGGCCTGGGCCTGGGAATGCGCCATGGTCCCGGTGGCATGCAGGGTGCCCTGGTCGCCGCCGCAGGAAGGATAGGCGAAGCCGCAGCCAAACTCTTCGTCGCTGTGGGCTGACATGAGCGTGAACAGGCTGCCGTCGCTCTGCATGCTGAAATCCGAGAAGCCGTCGGTGGCGAAGATCGAGCCGCTCAGCTGCCCGTTCGCCAGGAAGGACAGCGACAGCGACAGGCGGTCGAGGCCCCAGCGGGTTTCGTCGCCGATGGCATAGTCGATGCGGTTCCATTGCTGGCTGCCGTCGTCGCCGGCATACCAGTAGCGCAGCCCCAGCAGGCCGTCCTGCTGCTGGTCGCAGTTACCGTAGCCGCACATGTTCACCAGGTTCAGCTCGAAGGCGCCCTGGGCGACCGCGGCGTCGCTGAATTCGAGTTCGAGGCGCAGGCCGTCCGGCGTCGACGCCGAGTGGCTCGTCTGCTGCCAGGTATAGAGCACGTTGGCCGAGGCGGCGTGGCTGAAGAGGGCGGCGGCGGCCAGGGCCAGGGTCTTGCTCAGGGTCTTGCGCAACATATTCGTTCCTCCGACAAATGATTCGAATAGGCAAGCAAGGAGTGGGCCTGGTTTTTTATGTCTTTGATTCCTAAAGATATTTAACATTTCCAGGGTTCAGCAGCCACCCTGCATGTAAAAACCGCCGACAGTGCGCAAGCGAACATAGCGGCCTGGTTGCAAGCAGGAAGCCTTGCATCGGCGTCTCCTGTCCAGCCTGGGAGACGCCGATGCTGCCACAGTCGTGACGCCTAGTCGAACTTCGGCGGCGACTGCACCGGCAGTTCGCGGTCTCCCATCAGCAGCTTGTCCGGCGACATCGGCGTGCTGCGCAGGCGCTTGCCGGTGGCGTGGAAGATCGCATTCGACACCGCGGCCGACACGCCCACCAGGCCGATCTCGCCGACGCCCTTGGCGCCCAGCTGCTTGCTGACGATGCGGTCGTCCTCGTCGGCGAAGATGACCTGGATGTCGTGGATGTCGGCGTTCGCGGCCACGTGGTACTCGGCGTAGTTGTGGTTCATGAAGCGGCCCAGCCGGTGGTCGGTGTGGGTTTCTTCGTGCAGCGCCTGGCTGATACCCCACACGGTGCCGCCGACGACCTGGCTTTCGGCGGTCTTGCCGCTGATGATGCGTCCGGCCGCCACCGCGTTCACCACGCGCGTCACGCGCACGATGCCGAGTTTCTCGTTCACCCGCACTTCGCAGAACACGGCCGAGTGCACGGCGCGCGTGTACTTGCGCTGCTTGAGCATCTGCGGCGTCATCAGGAATTTTTCCTCGACCCTGTCCTTGCCCGCATGCGCCAGCACCTCGCGTAGATCGATGCCGTTGTCCGGCTGCCCGCGCAAATGGATGCGGCCGTCGTTGAATTCCACCTGGCGCAGCTGCAGCTTCTTGAAGATCGAGGCCGGCATGGCCTGGGCCATCTTCAGCAGGGACTTCTGCAGCTTCTCGCAGGCGCCGGCCACGCCCGAGCCGACCGTCGCCACGTGCGAGGAGCCGCCTTCGATCGGTGCCACCGGCAGGGTCGAGTCGCCCAGTTGGAAGATGACCTGTTCCAGCGGCAGGCCCATGGCTTCGGCCGCGATCATCGACATCACGGTGTAGGTGCCGGTGCCGATGTCGGAGGCGGCGCTGGAGACGACCAGGCGGCCGTCCGCGTGCAGCACCGCCGAAACCCGCGCCACCATCACCAGCGAGTCCCACATGCCGGTCGCCATGCCCCAGCCGATCAGTTCCTCGCCATCGCGCATCGAACGCGGCTCGAGCGGCCTGTCCTTCCAGCCGAAGCGCTCGGAACCGAGCTGGTAGCACTGGCGCAGCTCCTTGGTGGAGTAGGGCTTGTCGTCGAGCGGATTGACCTCGGCGTAGTTCTTCAGGCGGAACGCCAGCGGATCCATGTGCAGCGCGTAGGCCAGTTCGTCCATCGCCACTTCGAGCGCATGCACGCCGTGGGCGGCGCCGGGCGCGCGCATGTCGATCGGCGAATAGCGGTCCTGGCCGACCAGCTTGTAGCCCAGCTTGATGTTGTCGCAGGCGTACATCTGTCCGGACCAGTTGACCACCACCTCGACGTAATCCTCGAGGCGCGAGGTTTCGTGCACGGCTTCGTGGACGATGGCCTGCAGCCGGCCGTCCGGATTCGCCGCCAGCTTCACGCGCTGCCAGGTTTCCGGCCGGTGGCCGAAACTGAACATCTGCTGGCGCGTCAGCACCACGCGCACCGAGCGTTTCAGCTGCAGGGCCGCCATCACCGCCAGCGGCAGCTGGTACTGCGGTCGCAGGCCGGAGCCGAAGGCGCCGCCCACATACGGATTGCGCACCGTGACCTTGTCCTTCGACAGGCCGAACACGTGCGAGACATACCATCGGCAGTTCTGCGAGCTCTGGTTCTTGTCGTAGATGGTGAGATGGCCGTCCTCGCCGCGCACCACGGTGGACGCGAACATCTCCATCGGGTTGTGGTGCTCGACGCCGTGGTGGAACTCGGCCTCGATCTTGATCGGCGCGGTCTCGAACGCTTTATCGGCATCGCCTTTCGAACTGGGCGGGACGAAACCGGCCTTCATCTTGCGCGGCTCGTAGGCGCGGTCCAGGCTGGCGAGCAGGTTGGTGTCGTGCTCCTCGACCTCGTAGGTCAGGCGCACCAGGCCGGCGGCGCAGCGCGCGGCCTCGAAGGTCTCGGCCACCACCAGCGCCACCGGCTGGCCGCTGTAGAAGATGCGGTCGCTGTACAGGACCCGGAACGGCGATCCGGAGGGCGCCGTCATGTCCTTGTAGGCGAGGTCGTTGCCGCGCATCTTGACGCTGCGGTTCTCGTGCGTGATCACGGCGATCACGCCGGGCACGGCCTCGGCCTCGCTCGCATCGATGGTCTTGATGCGGCCCTTGGCCACGGTGCCGCTGACGACCACGCCATAGGCCAGGTCGGGCGCTTCGTGTTCGGCCGCATATTTGGCGGCGCCGGTCACCTTGGCGATGCCGTCCACGCGCGACACATGCATGCCGCTGCGCACGCGGCCCGTGCCTGCCGGTGCGCTCGGCGTGCGCAGTTCCGGAATCAGATCCGTCATTCTCGTTCTCCCCTGGCGTATTCGGTGCCGCGCACGGCGGTCTGTAAGGCCTGGACGATGGCGTTCTTCGCCAGCGGCAGCTTGAAGTCGTTCTCGCCCCAGCCGCGCGCGCCTTGCAGGATGCGTTCGGCCGCCTGCGTGAACGCGGCTTCGCTGGCCGGCTTGCCTTCGAGTTCGCGCTCGGCTTCCTCGACGCGCCAGGGCTTGTGGGCCACGCCGCCCAGCGCGATGCGGGCCGCGCGGATGGTGTCGCCGTCCATGTCCAGCGCGGCCGCCACCGACACCAGCGCGAACGCATACGACAGGCGCTCGCGCACCTTGATGTAGGCCGAGTGATCGACGAAGCGTTTGGCATCCGGCAGGTCGATGTGGACGATCAGTTCGCCCGGCTGCAGGGTGCTGTCGAGGTCAGGACGGTCGCCGGGCAGGCGGTGGAATTCGGCGAAAGGGATCGCGCGTTCGCCGCTGCTGGAGCGCACATGGACGACGGCGTCGAGCGCGCGCAGGGCCACGCACATGTCGGACGGGTGGGTCGCGATGCACTGCTCGCTGGTGCCGAGGATCGCCAGCTGGCGGTTGATGCCGTGCTTGGCCGGACAGCCGGTGCCTGGATCGCGCTTGTTGCAGGGCACGCCGACGTCGTAGAAATAGACGCAGCGGGTGCGCTGCAGCAGGTTGCCGCCGTTGGTCGCCATGTTGCGCAGCTGGGGCGAGGCGCCGGCCAGGATCGCGCTGGAGAGCAGGGGATAACGGTCGCGCACCAGCGGGTGGTAGGCGGTATCGGCGTTGCGGGCCAGCGCGCCCAGGCGCAGGCCGCCATTGCCGGCTTCCTCGATGCGGTCCAGGCCCGCTTGCGCGATCAGGTTGATGTCGACCACCTGCGGCGGCGACATGACCCCCTCCTTCATGAGGTCAAGTAAATTCGTGCCGCCCGCGATCGGACGCGCACCGCCGGCCAGGCCGGCCAGGACGCCGTCGAGGTCCTGTGGTCGGGTCAGGGTAAACGGCTTCATACGAGCACCGATCCGGTCGTGAAGGGCTTGCCTTCGTCGAGGGCGCCGGCGTCGAGCTCCAGCACGCTCGCCACCGCGCGCACGATCTGCGGGTAGGCGCCGCAGCGGCACAGGTTGCCGCTCATGAGCTCGCGCACGTCGGCGATGGTCTTCGCCTGGCCTTCCTTGACCAAGCCGGCGGCCGAGCAGATCTGGCCGGGCGTGCAGTAGCCGCACTGGAAGGCGTCGCAATCGATGAAGGCCTGCTGCAGCGGGTGCAGCTGTTCGCCTTTGGCGAGGCCTTCGACCGTGGTGATCTCGTGGCCGTCCTGCATGGCGGCGAGGGTCAGGCAGGCGTTCACGCGGCGGCCGTCGATCAGCACGGTGCAGGCGCCGCACTGGCCGTGGTCGCAGCCTTTCTTGGTGCCGGTCAGGCCGGCGCGTTCGCGCAGGAGGTCGAGCAGGGTAACCCAGGATTCGACGTCGAATTCCCGCTCTTGCCCGTTGATGCGCAGGTGGATCGGGTGCTGCTGGTGAGGGTCCATGGCCGTCCTTTCGTCGGTGAAGCGCTCACCTTACGGGGACCGTCCTTCCGGCTCGGTTAGATGACACACATACTGTTTGATTACTTTGACGATGGACCGGCTTGACGTTTCGCTTATTCAGCATAATCGCGCGTGTTGTTATCGAGATAATCTTTGCGCGGCGCCGGCGCCTTCGTCAACTCGGATGTTGTGTGCAGCCAACTCGTCTGCCCGGCGCAGGGCGTGGATGCGGAACACGCAAATCTGCCGGGTTCGTGGGCGATTTCCCTGCCTGCCGCTCTCACGGCAGCGGGGGGGTTATTGTCTCATCGATAATAATTGCTCATTGGAAATCATAGTGGGTATACTGCACAGCCCGTTTGAAATCCACTAGAATCATTCTCTTGGTAAGCGTTTATCTAGGACGCTACCGATCCGCCGGCTGGATCCTGCCGGACCTTTCTTTGGCCGCGACGCGGCATGCTTGCTTATGCTCAGTCAACAAGAACTCGTAGAACAGGAGCGCGTCAAGGCATTGCGCGCACTGGGCGTGCTGGACACGCCCCAGGAAGACCGCTTCGACCGCTTCACCCGGATTGCCGCCGCCGCCTTCGGGGCGCCGATCGCGCTGGTGTCCCTGGTCGATGCCGACCGCCAGTGGTTCAAGTCGCGCACCGGTTTCCAGACCTGCGAGACCCCGCGTTCGATGTCCTTCTGCAGCCATGCCGTCGCGCTGGACGACCTGCTGGTGGTGCCGGACACCCATCTCGACGAGCGCTTTGCCGACAATCCCCTGGTGGCGGGCGAGCCCTTCATCCGTTTCTACGCCGGCCAGCCGGTGCACAGCGTCGACGGCCAGCCGCTCGGCACCCTCTGCATCATCGACCGCGCGCCGCGCCAGTTCGGCGACGCCGACAAGCGCATGCTGCGCGACCTCGCGCAGATGGTGCAGGATGAACTGAACCGCAGCGTGGTCGTGGCCGCGCGCGACGCCGCCCAGCTCGCGCTGCGCGAACTGAACGTGCAGCTCGAACGCCGTGTCGAAGACCGCACCCGCGAACTGCACGCGAAGAACCGCCAGCTCGAACAGGAAGCGCAGCAGCGCACGGCGGTCCAGCAGGCCCTGGTGCAGAAGCAGGCGCTGCTCGACGCGGTGCTCGAATCGGTGGACGTCGGCGTGGTCGCCTGCGCCGCCGACGGCGCCCTGACCCTGTTCAACCGCGCGGCCCGCGACCTGCATGGCCTGGACGTGGCCGGACTTCAGCCCTCGGAATGGGCCGCGCACTACCACCTGTTCGAAGAAGACGGCATCACCCCGCTGACCGAAGCCAGGATCCCGCTGGCGCGCGCGCTGCGCGGCGAGAGCGTTGAGGATGCGCCGATGGTGATCGCGCGCGAACTCGACGACGACAGCCTGCGCACGTCCCGGGTGCTGGCCAGCGGCCGCGCGCTGAAAGGCGCGAACGGCGAGCCGCTCGGCGCCGTGGTGGCGATGAAGGACGTCACCGAACTGGCCGAATCGCGCGCCCGCGTGATCGAAAGCGAGGAGCGCCTGCGCACCATCGCCGACAACGTGCCGGCCCTGATCGCCTACATCGACACCAATATGCGCTATGCCTTCGCCAACCAGCGCTACCAGGAATGGTTTGGCGTGAAGAGCGCCGACATGCTGGGCAAGACCGTGCCGGAAGCGATGGGCGAAGCCTTCTACGCGCCACGCCAGGCGGCCCTGGAGCGCTGCCTGGCCGGCCATGCGGCGGCCCTCGAGATCGAGGAAGAGCGCCGCGGACGGCGCCGCGTGATCAGCACCACCTATCTGCCGCACCTGCGCGGCGGGATGGTGCAAGGCATCTATGTGCTGTCGACCGACGCCACCTCGGCGCGCGAATACGAGCGCCAGCTGCACGCGCTGGCCCACTCCGACCACCTGACCGGCCTGCCGAACCGCCGCAGCTTCGAAGAGCGCCTGGTGCAGGCGATCGCACGTTCGCGCCGCAGCGCGATGGCGATGGCCCTGGTCTACCTCGACGTCGACCACTTCAAGCAGATCAACGACAGCCTCGGCCACGCCGCCGGCGACACCGTGCTGCGCGAGTTCGCCAAGCGCCTCTCGAGCACCGTGCGCGCGACCGACACCGTGGCGCGCCTGGCCGGCGACGAGTTCGTGATCGTGCTCGAGCAGGTCGGCTCGGCCCGCGAGTGCGCGCGCATCGCCGACAAGCTGCTGGACGCCCTGCGCGCCGATTTCCTGGTCGACGGCCAGCCGCGCCAGGTCACGGCCAGCATCGGCATCGCCTGGTCGGCCTATCCGGAGCAGGCGGCGCTGTCCCATGCCGCCGACGAAGCCCTGTACGAGGCCAAGCGGGCAGGGCGCAATACGGCGGCGGTGCTGACCGCCGCGGGACACTGAGCCGGCGCCGCCTAGATCTCGATCTGGGTGCCCAGTTCGATCACCCGGTTGGTCGGAATGCGGTAATAGTCGGCGGCATCGCGCGCATTGCGTTGCATCGCCACGAACAGGTGCTCGCGCCAGGGCGCCATGCCCTCACCGGGCGTCGAGATCACGGTCTGGCGCGCGATGAAGAACGAGGTCTGCATCATCTCGAACGGCAGTGCCTGGGCGCCGCACAGCGCCAGCATCGCCGGAATGTCCGGTTCGTCCTTGAAACCGAACGTGACGTCGAGCTGGTGGCAGCCATGCCCGAGCGGCGTCACCCGCACCCGCGCATCGTCCTCGACGAAGGGGGTGTCGCCGATGTGCACTGTCAGGAACACGATCCGCTCGTGCAAGACCTTGTTGTGCGACAGGTTGTGCAGCATCGCATACGGCACGCCGTCGGTTTCGCCGCGCCCAGCGCGAGAAAGGCGGCGCCGCGGTTGTCGCTGAAGAAGCGCACCGCGTGCCACGGGTTGATCGCGACCAGGATGACGATGGTCAGCGGCGCCACGTAGGGCTGCAGCGCCGGCGTCGCGACTTCCAGGCCTTCCACCGCCGACAGCACCGAGATGGCCGGCGTGATCACGCTGTCGCCGTAGAACAAGGCCGCACCGAAGACGCCGATCAGGAGCAGGGCGCGGTGCAGCTTCTGGCGCCCGCCGACGGCGCCCAGCGCCAGCGCCAGCAGCGCCATGATCCCGCCTTCGCCGCGATTGTCGGCCCGCAGCACCAGCGTCACGTACTTGAACGAGACGATGACGCTCAAACCCCAAAAAATCAGCGACACGACGCCCACCAGGTTGGCGGGCGTGAGCGCCAGGCCGTGCGCCGGGTCGAACACGGTCTTGAGCGAATACAGCGGACTGGTGCCGATGTCGCCGTAAACGACGCCGATGGCCGCCAGGGCCAGGCCGGCCGTCTTCCTGCTGTTGCGATGTGGTGAAGCCAATACGGAACTCCGCATGATACCGAGGCGCCCATCCTAGCGGCCGCCGCATAAAAATTTTGTAAATAAATCGTTTATCCGGCCCTGGCATCTTTTTAGAAAATCTTGATGCCCCGCCGCCTACACTGCCCTGCATCGCAACATGCAAGGAGTGCAGCGGCCATGATCGTCACCATCGCCACCCATGCGCCCACCGACGCCGCCGGACTGGTGGCGGAAAACCTGGCGCTGCTGCGCGCCCGCAGCGGCCGCAAGGTGCTGCTGCTGGACGCCACCTCGCGCCAGTCCTGCCGCCAATGGGCCACGGAGCGCGAACGCCTGCGCCTCGGTCCAAGGCTGACGGCGCGGACCGTGCGCGGTTTCGGCCTGTCCGACGAACTGGAGCAGCTGTACCCGCATTTCGGCGACGTCGTCATCGACACCGATGGCGGCAGCGGCCACGAGTGCCGCGCCGCCCTGATCATGGCGCAGATCGCGGTGGTGCCGCTGGCGCCGGACCAGGCCGACGTCGGCAACCGCTACGACCTGATCGCCCGGCTCAACAGCGCCCGCATGTTCAATCCGCGCCTGCGGGTGCTGTTCGTCACCGCTGGAAGCGAGTGCGATCCGGCGCCGCGCGAGCTGCGCGCCATGCGCGCTTACGCGGCGCAGGTCATGGCGGGCGGCGTGGCCGGCACCATCCTGCATTTGCCTGCGCTGCTGTGGGGAGCCAGCCGGCCCGGCCGCTGCGCCAGCGACATCGAAAGCAGTACCGGCGCCGCCGAGATGGCGGCGCTGTATGAGGAGGTCTTCCAGGCCGCCTGTTTACAACAATAAGGAAGCAGAGTTCAACATGAGCAAAACCGTTCTCACCCTGGCCACCTTCGCCTTCCTGGCGACGCCGCTGTACGCGCAGGAAGCCCAGGAAACCCAGGAAGCCCAGCCGGAGCACAGCGTCAGCTTCAACGCCGCCGTGACCTCGGACTACCGCTACCGCGGCATCTCGCAGACCCGCCTGCAGCCGGCCCTGCAGGGCGGCGCCGACTACACCCACAATCCCAGTGGCCTGTATGCCGGCACCTGGCTGTCCACCATCAAGTGGACCAAGGATGCGGGCGGCGGCGGCGACATCGAATGGGACCTGTATGCGGGCAAGCGCGGCAAGCTGGGCGCCGATGCCAGCTACGACGTGGGCGTGCTGGGCTATGTGTACCCGTCGAACGGCCTGAAGCACGTGGCGGGCTTCGCCGACGCCGATACGGCGGAACTCTACGGCCAGCTGGGCTTCGGCCCCGCCTACGCCAAGTATTCGCTGGCGCTGACCAACCTGTTCGGCTTCGTCGACAGCCGCCGCAGCGGCTACCTGGACCTCGGCGCCAACATCGACCTGGGCCAGGGATTGACCCTGAACCTGCATGCCGGCCGCCAGGACGTGCGCCACCACGATGCCGCCAGCTATACCGACTACAAGCTCGGCCTGGCCAAGGACTTCGGCGTCGCCACCCTGGCGGTCGCCTTCGTCGGCACCAACGCCGGCGAAGCCGCCTACGCCTCGCCGGCCAACGGCAAGTTCCTCGGCAAGAAGGCGCTGGTCGTCAGCGCCGCCAAGACGTTCTGACCAACCGGCGCAAGGAGGAAACCATGGATTTCGTCTTCATCGGTGCGATCGTGCTGTTCGCCGCCCTGATCCTGGGCATGGCAAGCGGCTGCGCACGACTGGGAGCGCGCAAATGACGCTCTTCTACCTGATCGGCACGCTCGCTGCGGGCGGCCTGCTGGTGTACCTGCTGTACGCCATGTTCAATGCGGAGGAACTGTGATGGACATTCGTTCGCTGGCGCTGCCGGCCGTGTTTTTCGTGATCCTGCTGGCCTTGTCCTGGCCGCTGGGCATCCTGCTGGCCCGCGTGGCCGGGAGCGGCCGCGTGCGCGGCCTCGGCTGGCTGCGAGGCGTCGAGTCGGCACTGTACCGCGCCGCCGGCGTCGACCCGGAGCAGGGCATGGGCTGGAAGGCCTACGCCGCCGCGCTGCTGGTCTTCAATGCGGCCGGCACCCTGGTGGTCTACCTGTTGCAGCGGGTCCAGGCCTGGCTGCCCCTGAATCCCCAGGGGCTCGGCAACGTCAGCCCCGACTCCGCCTTCAACACCGCGGTCAGCTTCGTCAGCAATACCAACTGGCAGGGCTACGGCGGCGAGCAGACCATGAGCTACCTGACCCAGATGCTGGCGCTGACCTGCCAGAACTTCTTCTCGGCCGCCACCGGCATCGCCGTGGTGTTCGCGCTGATCCGGGGCTTCAGCGCCAGGTCCGCCAAATCGATCGGCAACTTCTGGACCGACCTGACGCGCAGCACCCTGTACGTGCTGCTGCCGTTGTCGCTGGTATTCGCGGTGTTTCTGATGGGGCAGGGCGTGATCCAGAACTTCGCCGGCTACCAGCAGGTCGCGCTGCTCGAGCCGCTGACCTATACCCAGCCGAAGTCCGGCGCCGACGGCCAGCCCGTGCTCGACGCGCAAGGCCAGCCGCTTACCGAGAGCGTCACGACCGCAACCCAGACCCTCGCGATGGGCCCGGTGGCGTCCCAGGAAGCGATCAAGATGCTGGGCACGAACGGCGGCGGCTTCTTCAACGCCAACTCGGCCCATCCCTACGAGAACCCGACCGCGCTGTCGAACCTGTTCCAGATGGTGTCGATCTTCCTGATCCCGGCCGGCCTGTGCTTCGCCTTCGGACGGATGGTGGGCGATGCCCGCCAGGGCTGGACCATCCTGGCCGCGATGACGCTGCTGTTCGTGGTCATGGCGGGCGGCGTCATGCTCGCCGAACACCAGGCGCATCCGGCCTTGCAGGCCATGGGCGTCGACCAGGCGGCCAGCAGCCTGCAGTCGGGCGGCAACATGGAAGGCAAGGAAACCCGCTTCGGCATCGACGCTTCCGCGCTGTTTGCCGCCGTCACCACCGCCGCCTCCTGCGGCGCGGTGAACGCGATGCATGATTCCTTCACCCCGCTCGGCGGCGCGGTGCCGCTGGTGCTGATGCAGTTCGGCGAGGTGGTGTTCGGCGGCGTCGGCTCCGGCCTGTACGGCATGCTGGTGTTCGCGATCATGGCGGTGTTCATCGCCGGCCTGATGATCGGCCGCACCCCGGAATACCTGGGCAAGAAGATCCAGGCCTACGAGATGAAAATGACCTCGATCGCGATCCTGGTGACGCCGGTGCTGGTACTGGCCGGCACCGCGATCGCCGTGATGCTCGACGCCGGCAAGGTCGGCGTCGCCAACCCGGGCGCCCACGGCTTCGCGGAGATCCTGTACGCGTTCAGCTCGGCCGCCAACAACAACGGCAGCGCCTTCGCCGGCCTGTCCGCCAACACGCCGTTCTACAACTGGATGCTGGCGATCGCCATGTGGTTCGGCCGCTTTGGCGTGATCGTGCCCGTGCTGGCGATCGCGGGCTCGCTGGCGGCCAAGCAGCGCCTGCAGACCACGGCGGGCACCATGCCCACCCATGGACCGATGTTCGTGGGCCTGCTGGCCGGCGTGGTCGTGCTGGTCGGCGTGCTGAACTACGTGCCGGCGCTTGCCCTCGGCCCGGTCGCCGAACACCTGCAGCTCTTCGCAAAATAAGAATTGGAGTACCCCATGTCCCAACAACCTACTTCGACGGCGCAACTGCCGGTCGGCCCGCAGGGCGGCGGCAAGCGCCTGAGCATGTTCGACACTTCCCTGGCCGGTCCGGCGCTGCTCGACGCCTTCAAGAAACTCGGCGTGCGCACCCAGCTGCGCAGCCCGGTCATGTTCGTGGTCTACGTCGGCAGCATCGTCACCACCCTGCTGTACGTGCAGGCCCTGCTGGGCAAGGGCGAGGCCCCCGCCGGCTTCATCCTCGCCTGCGCCGTGTGGCTGTGGTTCACGGTGCTGTTCGCGAACTTTGCCGAAGCGCTGGCCGAAGGCCGCAGCAAGGCCCAGGCGGCCTCTCTGCGCGGCCTGAAGCAGAGCGTGATGGCCAAGAAGATGGCCACGCCCAAGCACGGCAGCGGCTGGCTGCCTTGCCCCGCCACCGACCTGCGCAAGGGGAATCACGTCCTGATCGAAGCTGGCGACGTGGTGCCGATCGACGGCGAGGTCGTCGAAGGCGTCGCCTCGGTCGACGAGAGCGCCATCACCGGGGAATCGGCGCCCGTGATCCGCGAATCCGGTGGCGACTTTTCCAGCGTCACCGGCGGCACCCGCGTCCTGTCCGACTGGCTGATCGTGAAGGTCAGCGCCAACCCGGGCGAGACCTTCCTCGACCGCATGATCGCGATGGTAGAGGGCGCGAAGCGCAAGAAGACGCCCAACGAGATTGCCCTGACCATCCTGCTGGTGGCCTTGAGCATCGTGTTCCTGGTCGTGACCGTGACCCTGCTGCCATTCTCGCTGTATTCGGTCGAGATGGCGAAAGCGGGGGCGCCCGTCACGATCACGGTCCTGATCGCGCTGCTGGTCTGCCTGATCCCGACCACCATCGGCGGGCTGTTGTCGGCGATCGGCGTGGCCGGCATGAGCCGCATGATGCGCGCCAACGTGATCGCCACCTCGGGCCGCGCGGTGGAAGCCGCCGGCGACGTCGACGTGCTCCTGCTCGACAAGACCGGCACCATCACCCTCGGCAACCGCCAGGCGTCCGCCTTCCTGCCGGCGCCCGGCGTGAGCGAACGCGAGCTGGCCGACGTGGCCCAGCTGGCGTCGCTGGCCGACGAGACGCCGGAAGGGCGCAGCATCGTGGTGCTGGCCAAGCAGAAGTTCAACATCCGCGAGCGCGCGCTGGAAAGCCTGCAGGCGGTGTTCCTGCCGTTCTCCGCCAACACCCGCATGAGCGGCGTCGATGCCGGCGAGCGCCAGGTCCGCAAGGGCGCGGCCGACGCGGTGCGCCGGCACGTCGAGGCGCAGGGCATGCCGTTCCCGCCCGAAGTGACGCACGCGGTCGAAGAAGCCGCGCGCCGCGGCAGCACCCCGCTGGTGGTGGCCGACGGCGCCCGCGTAATGGGCGTGGTCGAGCTGAAGGACATCGTCAAGGGCGGCATCAAGGAGCGCTTCGCCGAGCTGCGCCGGATGGGCATCAAGACCGTCATGATCACCGGCGACAACAGCCTGACCGCCGCCGCCATCGCGGCCGAGGCCGGCGTCGACGACTTCCTGGCCGAGGCCACGCCGGAGGACAAGCTCAAGCTGATCCGCCGCTACCAGGACGAAGGCCGGATGGTGGCGATGACCGGCGACGGCACCAACGACGCCCCGGCGCTGGCCCAGGCCGACGTCGCGGTGGCGATGAACTCCGGCACCCAGGCCGCCAAGGAAGCCGGCAACATGGTCGACCTCGATTCGAATCCGACCAAGCTGCTGGAGATCGTCGAAATCGGCAAGCAGATGCTGATGACCCGCGGTTCGCTGACCACCTTCTCGATCGCCAACGACGTCGCCAAGTACTTCGCGATCATTCCGGCGGCCTTCGTCGGCGCCTATCCGCAGCTGAAGGCGCTCGACGTCATGCACCTCGCCAGCCCGGCCTCGGCGATCATGTCGGCCCTGATCTTCAATGCGCTGATCATCGTGTTCCTGATCCCGCTGGCGCTGCGCGGGGTACGCTACCGCGCGATCGGCGCCACGGCCCTGCTGCGCCGCAACCTGCTGGTTTACGGTATCGGCGGTATCATTCTGCCGTTCATCGGCATCAAGTTGATCGACATGCTGCTCGCAGCATTCAAGCTCGTCTGAACAAGGAGTCGCCCATGTTTTCCCTCATTCGTCCCGCGCTGGTCCTGCTTGGCGCCCTCAGCCTGTTGTGCGGCCTGCTGTACCCGGCCGCGGTTGCCGGCATCGGCCGCGCGGCCTTCGCCCACCAGGCCGGCGGCAGCCTGCTGGACGCCGGCGGCAAGACGGTCGGCTCGACCCTGATCGGCCAGCCATTCTCGGCGCCGCGCTACTTCTGGGGCCGGCCGTCGGCCACCGCGCCGATGGCGAACAACGGCGCCGGCTCCGGCGGCTCGAACCAGGGGCCGACCAATCCGGCTTTGCTCGACGCCGTCAAGGCGCGCGTCGAAGCCCTGAAACAGGCCGACCCCGGCAACCGCGCGCCGGTGCCGGTCGACCTGGTCACGGCGTCGGCCAGCGGCGTCGACCCGGACATCAGCATCGCCGCCGCCGAGTACCAGGCGGCGCGCGTCGCGGCGGCGCGCAAGCTGCCGGAGGCCCAGGTGCGCGCGCTGATCGCGGCGCAGCGCAAGGAGCCGGTGCTGGGCTTCCTCGGCGAGCCGCGCGTCAACGTGCTGGCGCTGAACCTGGCGCTGGACGGCCAGGCGCCGCGCATGCGATGAGGCGGACCGCATGAGCTTTTCCGGCGAGGACACCCGGCGCGATCCGGACGCGCTGCTGGCCCAGGTGCAGGAGCAGGAGCGGCGCGCGGCGCGCGGCCGCCTGCGCATCTATTTCGGCGCCTCGGCGGGGGTCGGCAAGACCTTTGCGATGCTGTCCGCCGCACGCCAGCTGGCGGCCGCCCGCACGGTGGTGGTCGGGATCGTCGAGACCCATGGCCGCGCCGAGACCGAAGCCTTGCTGGAGGGGCTCGAGCAGCTGCCGCGCAAGCGTATCGACTACCGCGGCAAGGCCTTGTCCGAATTCGACATCGACGGCGCGTTGGCCAGGCGGCCGGACCTGGTGCTGGTCGACGAACTGGCGCACTCGAACGTGGCCGGTTCGCGCCACCCGAAGCGCTGGCAGGATATCGAAGAGCTGCTGGCGTCCGGCATCGACGTCTTCACGACAGTCAACGTGCAGCACCTGGAAAGCCTGAACGACGTCGTCGGCGGGATTACCGGCGTGCGCGTGGCGGAAACGGTGCCGGACAAGGTGTTCGACGAAGCCGACGAGGTCATTTTGGTGGACCTGCCTGCCGACGAACTGCTGGCGCGCCTGAAGCTCGGCAAGGTGTACCAGGCGGCGCAGGCCGAACGGGCAGGACGGAACTTCTTCCGCAAGGGGAACCTGATCGCGCTGCGTGAGCTGGCGCTGCGCCGCACCGCCGAGCGGATCGGCGACGACGTGCGTGCCTACCGGGTCGAGAAATCGATCGATCCCGTCTGGCGCACGGGCACGGCGCTGCTGGCCTGCGTCGGACCGGGCGCCGGCGCGGAAGGCGTGGTGCGCAGCGCGGCCCGTCTGGCGGCCCAACTGGGCGCGGAATGGCATGCGGTCTACGTCGAAACGCCGGCTCTGCAACGGCTGGATGCCGGCCGCCGCGAGCGGATCCTGGCGGCGCTGAAGCTGGCGCGCGACCTGGGCGCCGTCACCGCCGTGCTGTCGGGCGACCGCATGGCGCCGGCGGTGGTGGATTATGCGCGCAGCCACAACCTGTCGCGGATCGCGCTCGGCCGCGGCCGGACCAACTGGCCGTGGCAGCTGGCGGGAAGCCGGCAGATCGCAGGCCTCGCGCCCGACGTCGAACTGCTCGAAGTCGCCGTGGCGCAGGACGCAGCGTCGGCGGGCCGGCTGGATGAGCCGGCGGCGGCCGGAAGCGCGGCGCGCCAAGCCGTGGCCCCCCACGGGGTGGCGGTGCTGGCCAGCCTCGGCATGGCGCTGGCGGCCAACGCCACCACCGCCTGGCTCGACCTGGCCAACATCGCCATGCTGTTCCTGCTGGTCGTGCTGCTGGTGGCGGTGCGCCTCGGCCGCGGGCCGTCGGTCACCGCGACCTGCGTCGGCGTGGCCTGTTTCGACTTCTTCTTCGTACCGCCGCGCTTCACCCTGGCGATCTCGGATTTCCAGTACCTGGTCACCTTTGGCGTGATGCTGGCGGTCGGCCTGATCACCGGGCAGCTGACGGCCGGCCTGCGCTTCCAGGCGCGGGTCGCGGCCCGGCGCGAAAGCCGTACGCGCGCGCTGTACGAGTTCGCGCGCGCGCTGTCCGGCGTGCTCCAGACCGAGCAGATCCAGGAAGCCACGCGCGACGCCGTCGGCCCCGCCTTCGGTGCGCGCACCGTTCTCCTGCTGCCGGACGCCGGCGGGCGCCTGCATCCGGCGGCGGACGAGGAAGCCGGCGCTGTCGCTGGCCTCGATGTCGGTGTCGCGCAATGGGCATTCGATCACGGCGCCAGCGCCGGCCTGGGCACCGATACCTTGCCCGGCAGCCCACTGTTCTACATGCCGCTGGTGGCGCCGATGCGCACCAGGGGCGTGCTGGCGATCATGCCGCGCACGCCGGGCTGGCTGCTGGCGCCGGAACAGCGCCAGCAGCTCGACACCTTCGCAGCGCTGGCCGCGATCGCGCTGGAACGCGTGCACTACATCGAGGTCGCGCAGGAAGCCTTGGTGAAGATCGAATCGGAGCGCCTGCGCAATTCGCTGCTGGCGGCCTTGTCGCACGACTTGCGGACGCCGCTCACGTCGCTGATGGCGCAGGCCGAGTCGCTGGCGGCGTCGGCGCCGCCGCTGGCGCCTGCGCAGCGCGCCATGGCGGAAGCGCTGCACGAGGAGATGGTGAGGATGAGCATGCTGGTGACGAACCTGCTCGACATGGCGCGCATCGAAACCGGCGAGGTCAAGCTCAGGCTGCAGTGGCTGCCGGCCGAGGAGGTCATCGGCAGCGCCTTGCGCGCAAGCCGCGCGGCGTTGGCCGGGCGCGTGGTGCAGACGCGGGCGCCGGCCGACCTGCCGCTGGTGCAGTACGACGCCGTCCTGATCGAACGGGTACTCTGCAACCTTCTCGAGAATGCCGGCAAGTACACGCCGCCGGGCGCCAGCGTGACCGTGTCGGCCGAGCGCCGCGGCGCATGGCTCGAGATGGCGGTCACCGACGACGGGCCTGGCCTGCCGCCGGGCCAGGAAGAGGCGGTGTTCGAGAAATTCATGCGCGGCGAGCGCGAATCGGCCAAGCCCGGCGTCGGCCTGGGGCTGGCGATCTGCCGCGCGATCGTCGGCGCGCATGGCGGAACGATCCGGGCGGCCAACCTGCCCGGCGGCGGGGCATCCTTCGTCTTCACGCTGCCGCTGGGGACGCCGCCGGCGATGCCCGCCCTGGACGATGAACTGGAAATCGAGGAACATGATGAGTGATTTTGTCGGCATTGCCCTGCTGGTGGAGGACGAACCGCATATTCGCCGCTTCGTGCGCGGCGCGCTGGAGCAGGAAGGTTGGCAGGTGCACGAAGCGGCGACGCTCCAGCGCGGCCTGGTGGAAGCGGGAACCCGCAAGCCGGACCTCGTCATCCTCGACCTGGGACTGCCCGACGGCGACGGCGTCGATTTCATCGGCGACCTGCGCAAATGGTCGGCGGTGCCCGTCATCGTGCTGTCGGCGCGCGTCAACGAAGACGAGAAGATCCGTGCGCTCGACCAGGGCGCCGACGACTACCTGACCAAGCCGTTCGGCGTCGGCGAACTGCTGGCGCGGGTGCGCGCATCGCGGCGGCGTCAGCGCGGGCCGGCCACCGGGGGCGATGGCAAGGTGCGCTTCGGTGACGTCGAAGTGGATGTGCAGAACCGGGCCGTCGTCAAGGCGGGCCGGCCGGTCCGGCTGACGCCGACCGAACACCGCCTGCTGGCGGTACTGGTGGCCAACCCCGGCAAAGTGATGACCACGCCGCAGCTGCTGCGCGCGGTATGGGGGCCGCACCAGGCGGACAATGCCCATTATCTGCGCGTCTACATGGGGCATTTGCGCCATAAGCTGGAAGACAATCCCGCGCAGCCGCGCTACATGATGACGGAAACCGGCGTCGGCTACCGGTTCCAGCTTCCGTGACGGCGATGGACAGATTTGGCCAGGGCATTTATGCTGCGGCGATAAGCCAAGCCCACCCTTAGCCGATGCCGCCCAGTTCCGCGCCCCGCCTGAAACACTTGAACAAGTTACGCCGCCCCGTCATCGGGCGCCTGATTGTTTTTCTCGCCTGCTTTTGCGCTCTGCTGCTCGGCATCCAGGGCTGGAGCCTGTGGGCGTCGCACCAGGGCCAGCTCGAGGAAAGCACGGCCAGCACCTCGAACATGGCGCGCGCGCTGGCGGCCCAGGCCCAGACCTCGTTCAAGGTCGCCGATGCGATCCTGGCCGAGACGGTCGAACGCGTCGAGCACGACGGCGTCGCCGGCGCAGCGGGCGACCGCCTGCACGAGCGCTTCCTGCACATCGCCGGCCAGTCGGCCGAAGTCCAGGGGCTGTTCGTGTATGGCGCCGACGGCAGCTGGCAGGTGACGGCGCTGCCGGACGGGGTCAAGTACAACAACGCCGACCGCGACTACTTCCAGTATCATCGGGCTAATTCAGGCCGCGCTACCCGCATCGGCAAGCCGGTTCGCAGCCGCTCGACCGGCGTGATGGTGATCCCGGTATCGCGCCGCATCGACCGTCCGGACGGCAGCTTCGGCGGCGTCGCGCTGGTGACCCTGAATCTCGCTTACTTTGGCCGTTTCTACGACAGCTTCGACATCGGCAGCGCCGGCACCATCCTGCTGGCGCTCGATGACGGCACCCTGATCTGCCGGCGGCCTTACAAGGACAGCCTGGTCGGCACCGACATCCGCAAGGGGCCGATCTTCACGATGATGAAAAGCGCCGGTCCGGTCGGCAGTGCGATGCTGAAATCGAAGATCGACGGCGTCGTCCGGCTGTACAGCTATCGCCACCTGGACGGCTATCCGCTGGTGGTGGCCAGCGCCCAGGCGAGGGAGGAAATCCTCGATAACTGGTGGCGCACGGCGATCAAGACCAGCAGCGTGGTGGCGTTCGCGATCGCGGTGCTGGGCTGGGGCGGCGCGCGCATGGTCCACCAGGTCCGCATCCGCGAAAAGCTCGAGGGCGAATTGCGCCGCGCCGGCGATAGCCTGGCCCAGCACAACCAGGCCCTGAAGACGCTGGCCGAGAGCGACGGCCTGACCGGCCTGGCCAACCGCCGCCTGTTCGAAGAAGCGCTGGCCGGCGAACTGGCGCGGGCGCGCCGCAACGGCAGCCGCTTCGCGCTGATCCTGACCGACGTCGACTTCTTCAAGAAGTACAACGACCGCTACGGCCACGTGGCCGGCGACGATTGCCTGCGCCAGGTGGCGGCGGCGATCGCGGGCGGCGCGCGCCGTCCGGGCGACCTGGCGGCGCGCTACGGCGGCGAGGAATTCGCGGTGATCCTTCCGGACACCGACTTGGATGGCGCGGCAACGGTGGCCGAGGCGATCCGCGCGGCGGTGAAGAAGCAGGGAATCGCACATGCCGACAGCCGCGACGGCTGGGTGTCGATCAGCCTGGGCGTGGTGGCCGGCGCCGCCGGCGGCGAGCCTGACAGCGCCTGGATCGAGGCCGCCGACCGCCTGCTGTACGAAGCCAAGGCCGCTGGGCGCGACCGGGTCGCGGCGCGGGCCATGCTTGCAAGTACCTAGCGCGCGATCTACTATCCTTCCATGACTGCCAAGACCACGCCCCTGCTCGACGACCAGCTCTGCTTTGCCCTGTACTCGGCCGGGCTGGCGATGAACAAGGTGTACCGCAAGCTGTTGCGCAAGCTCGGCCTGACCTATCCGCAATACCTGGTCATGCTGGTGCTGTGGGAGCGCGACGGCGTGACCGTGTCCGACATCGGCGCGCGCCTGTTCCTCGATTCGGCCACCCTGACGCCCCTGCTCAAGCGGCTGGAGGCTGCCGGCCTGGTGGCGCGCAAACGTGCGGCGCAGGACGAGCGCCAGGTGCTGGTCAGCCTGACCGGGGCCGGCCGCGCGATGCGTGCCGATGCCGCCGCGGTCCAGGAAGGCGTGATCTGCGCCGCCGCCTGCGTGCCCGCCGACCTGCCGCTGCTCAAGCGCCAGCTGGAGTCGCTGCGCGGCGCGCTGGCCGATCACACCGGCGAGGCCGATCGGGGCGACAAGGCCGCCTAGCCGATCTCCGTGTCCGGCTGGGTGCAGCCGGGATCGGCCTGCTGCGGCGTGGCGCGCTGGGCCAGCAGCAAGGCCTGGAAGTCGGCGGCGCGCATCGGCTTGCCGATCAGGTAGCCCTGCAGGACGTCGCACTCGGTGGAGCGGATCGCGCAGGCCTGGGCTTCGGTCTCGATGCCTTCGCAGATCACCGCCAGCTTGAGCGACTTGGCGAAGGCGATCACGCCGTTGACGATGTCCAGGCAGCGCCGGTCTTCCTCGATCTCCTGCACGAAGGAGCGGTCGATCTTGATCGCCGTGATCGGGAACTGGCGCAGGTAGGACAGGTTCGAATAGCCGGTGCCGAAATCGTCGAGCGCGATGCGGAAGCCTTCTTCCTGCAGCGAGCGCAGCACGGCGGCGGCCTTGTCGATGTCCTGGGTCAGCATGCTTTCCGTGACTTCCAGCTTGATGCAGCCGGTGTCCAGGCCGTAGTGCGCCACCAGGTTCTTCAGCAGCGTCGGCAGGTTCTCGTCGCTGAGCTGGCGCGCCGACACGTTCACCGCCATCTGCAGCCGGTAGCCCAGCAGCTCCCATTCGCGCGCCTGGCGGCAGGCTTCCTCGCAGACCCAGGCCCCGACCGCGGTGATGGCCGGCGAGTCCTCGAGCATCGGCAGGAAGGCGCCCGGCGCGATCGTGCCCAGGCGCGGATGCTCCCAGCGCAGCAGGGCTTCGGCGCCGACCACCGCGCCGTTGGCGGCGCTGATCTGCGGCTGGTAGAACAGCACGAACTGGCGCCGCTCGAGGGCCGAAAAGACGTCCTGGCGCAGCTGCAGGCGCTGCTTGATCATCTGCGCCGACTCCGGCGAGAACACGCTGAAGGTATGGCGGCCGTTGTCCTTGGCCGCGTACATGGCGGCGTCGGCGTTGTTCAGCAGTTCGTCCGGCGTGTGCTGGCCAGCCTTGCCGAGCGCGATCCCGATGCTGGCGCCGACCGTCACCTTCAGGTGGTCGACCGCGATCGGCTCGGCCATCCGCTGCAGCACAACGGCCGCGAGCCGACGCGCACGGTCGACGTCGGCGTTGGCCATCACGAACACGAATTCGTCGCCGCTGATGCGCGCCACGGTGGTGTCGGCATCGCCGAAGGCGGCCAGGCGGCGGCCGATCTCCTGCAGCGCCAGGTCGCCGGACTGGTGGCCGTGGGCGTCGTTGACTTCCTTGAAGTGGTCGAGGTCGATGAACAGCACGCCGACCATGCTGTCGCTGGCCAGGCGGTCGTCGAGCGCGCGCAGGCAGCTGAAGCGGTTGTGCAGGCCGGTCAGGCTGTCGTGGGTGGCCAGGTGCATCAGGCGCGCCTCCGCCTCCTTGCGCTCGGTGATGTTCGCATAGAACACCGTCAGGCCGTCCTTCGAGGGATAGGCGCGCGCCTCGACCCAGATGCCCAGGGGTTCGTAGTAGCTCTCGCAACTGGCGGCTTCCTGCCGCTCCACCGCGTGGTAATAGGTCCGGTGAAAAGGACCGCCGACCGCTTCGGGAAAGGCCTCCCAGATCACCTTGCCCAGCAAGTCCTGCGGGATGCGCTGGAGCCAGGCCGCGCCCTTGCTGTTGATGTAGGTGAAGCGCCATGCGTGGTCGAGCGAGAAGCAGCCATCGGAAATGCTTTCCAGGACGGTGCTGAGGCGCTCGCGCGCGCGCGCCACCTCGTCCTGCGCCTGGATGGCGGCGCTGACGTCTTCCAGGAAGGCGGCAAAATTGAGGACGGCGCCGTCGCCGTCGTGCACCGGGAACACATGCATACGGCTCCAGAACAGCGTGCCGTCCTTGCGGTAGTTGCGCAGCGTGCAGGTGTTGCCGCGGCCGGCTTCGACGGCTTCGCGCAGGGCGGCCAGCGCCGGCTGGCTGCGGTCGCCGTTCTGCAGGAAGCGCGGGTTGCGGCCGACGACTTCGTCGAGCGCATAGCCCGAGACGGCCTCGAAGGCCGGGTTCACCCACACGATCGGATTGTCGTCCTGCTCCGCATCCGTGATGATGATGGCCGTGCTGCTGGCGCGGATCAGTCCTTTGAAAAACGCTGCAGGCTTGTCCTCGAGGTTGACGAGGGTGAGCTGGCTGTACTCCCACGAGAGATTCGACATGGCGCTCCTGTTTCAGGCTTGAGGGACTGAACACTGCACGCCGCCAGTGTAATCCTTGCAAGGACTTGGCGGAGCACGCGAGCGGGCCCGTCGGCAGATCAGGAGGCCATGCCGAGCGCCGCCATCTTGACGCGCAGGGCTGCGCGGTCGGCGTCGATCCGGCTGCCGTTCGTGCGGCTCGACAAGGCGCTCTTCTCTTTACGGCCAAGGAAGTAGGCGATGCGTTCCGCGTTTGCCCCGGAAGGGTGGGGAAGACCGTGCAGGATGCGCCCTTCGTCGAGCATGCCGCGGCGCGCCAGCCACGACAGCGCCAGGCTCACCTTCGGACCGAGCGGCACGAACACGGCGTCGCGCAGCTGCGCCGCTTCCTGTCCGAAGTAGTCGATTAATTGCGACTGCAATAGCGGTGTGGTGAGCATGTTCGGACTGGCGCCGTTGTAGTTGATGCCGTCGACGAAGACCGGCTGGCGCAGCGCCCCGGTCACGTGCATCAGGCCGGCGTCAAGGCCGAACAGCGAGGCGCAGCTGTCGATCCCGAGCCAGCGCTGCAGGCCCACGTGATCGAGCAGGGCCACCAGATTGGGACGGATCGCGCCGCTGAAGGCGCCCGTGTACTTGGCGGCGCGCAGCAGCGCCTGCAGGTCCAGGCCTTCGCGCAAGCCCTGCTGGGCGGCGCGCACCGCGTTCTTCCATTGCACGAAGCCCGGCGAGATCCCGACCACCACCACGCGGGCCGCGGGATTCACGTAGTCGAAGGGAATGTAGTGGGCCGTGACGCGGCCTTCGCGCGCGAGCAGGAAGGCATCGGGAATCTGGGCGGGCGCGGCGATCGCGGCGAGATCAAGGGCGGCGATCAGGTCGGCGAACCGGGAGAACTGGGCAAGCTGGGCAGGCATGGCCGCATTGTGCCATGGCGCGCCGAAGCGGCGGGGGCTCGTGCTAGCATCCCGTCATCACGCTCTCACAGGACGCATAACCGTGCACGCGCAAACCGACTCAACCCCAGGCATCACCCAGGCGCCCTTCGGCACTTTGCCCGACGGCGCGCAGGTCACGCAATTCACCCTCGTCAACCGTCATGGCATGACGGTGAAGATCCTCGACTTCGGCGGCATCATCACCCAGATCCACGTGCCCGACCGCGACGGCCGCTTTGCCGACGTCGCCCTCGGCTTCGACGAACTGGCGCCTTATCTGGGCGAGAGCCCGTATTTCGGCGCCCTGATCGGCCGCTACGGCAACCGCATCGCCAAGGGACGATTTGTGATCGGCAGTCACAAATACGAACTGGCCACCAACAACGGCAACAATCACCTCCACGGCGGCAACCGCGGCTTCGACAAGGTCCTGTGGCAGGCCAGCGTGGAAGGGCGGGACCTGCGCCTGCGCTACTTCAGCAAGGACGGCGAGGAAGGCTATCCGGGCAACCTGCAGGCCGACGTTGTCTACAGCCTCACGAACGACAACGAGATCGCGGTGCGCTTCAGCGCCACCACCGACCAGCCGACCCCGGTGAACCTGACCCAGCACAGCTACTTCAACCTGGCGGGCATCGAAGGCTGCGGCGACATCCTCGGTCACGAACTCGTCATCGATGCCGCCGGCTTCATCCCCATCGATGCCGAATCGATCCCGCTCGGCCATGTGCAGCCGGTCGAGGGCACGCCCTTCGACTTCCGCCGGGCGCGCACGATCGGTTCGCAGATCGGCGCGCAGGACCGGCAACTGGCCAACGGCCAGGGCTACGACCACTGCTTCGTGCTCGACCGGCCGGCCGGCAGCCGCGCGCTGCGGCGCGCGGTGCGGGTACGCGATCCGGGCAGCGGACGCGTGCTGGAACTGCTGACCCAGGAGCCGGGCGTGCAGTTCTACAGCGGGAATTTCCTCGACGGAAAGCTGGCGGGCAAGGGCTGCGCCTATCCGTTCCGCGGCGGCTTCGCCATCGAGCCCGAGCACTTTCCGGACTCCCCCAACCAGCCTGCATTTCCAAATACCATCCTGCAGCCCGGCCAGACCTATGCGACCGAGTCGCGCTTCCGGTTTTCCGTAGAAAACTAGGCAAGCCTGTATAGATGGGTGTTGCGCAGGACACCCATCGTCTCAAAAATTTTGCTCTGTGTTAATTTTTCTCCATCGACTCCCGTCGAATTCGGCCGTAACCTCAGTGCCGTAGGCACAATAAATACGTCCGATCGCGTTAAAGTTTGGAGAGAAAATGACATTCAAGGATTTGAAGATCGGCACCCGCCTGGGCATCGGCTTTGGCGCGGTCTGCCTGGCGCTGGTGTTCGTCGTGGGACAGAGCGTGGTGAGTCTCAGCCGCGTCAACGACGCCAGCGACACGATCGTCGACAAGCGCATTCCACGCCTCGACGACGCCAACCGCCTGCTGGCCGAGGTGAACGACATCGCCATCGCCTTGCGGAATGCGATGATGAGCGAGGATCCTGCCGACCGCGCGAGCCAAGTCGAGGAAATCATGTCTTCGCGCAAAGACGCCGAAACCATCCTCGCCAGCCTCGACAAGGTCCTGGAAAGCGAAAAAGGGCGCGCCCTGCTGCGCCGGCAGCAGGACCTGAACGCACGGTATGCGAAGGCGCAGGACGAGCTTCTCGGCCTGCTCAAAGCCAACGACGTCGAGGGCGCCAAGGCCCGCCTGAAGGCCGTGCGGCCGCTGCTGGTGGAGTACAAGAAAGTCATCGCCGACCAGATCCAGGCGCAGAAGGATCTGGCCAACCAGGACTCGGACCAGGCCACCGACACCTATCTCTTTGCGCGCAACCTGATGCTGGGACTGGGCGTGCTGGCGCTGGCCGTCGCCGGCGCGCTGGCCTGGTGGATCAGCGCCTCGATCGTGCGCCCGATGCGCCGCGCGCTGGACGTCGCGAACGCCGTCGCCGCCGGCGACCTGACCACCCGCGTCGAGGCCGACAGCCGCGACGAGACCGGCCAGCTGCTGCAGGCCCTGAAGACCATGAACGCCAACCTGGTGAAGACCGTCACCACCGTGCGCAACGGCACCGAGGCGATCGGCACCGCGTCTACCGAAGTCGCGGCCGGCAACCAGGATCTGTCGAGCCGCACCGAGCAGCAGGCCAGCTCGCTGGAAGAGACGGCGTCGTCGATGGAAGAACTGACTTCGACGGTCAAGCAGAACGCCGACAACGCGCGCCAGGCCAACACCCTGGCCGAGGCGGCATCCGGTGTCGCCGCCCGCGGCGGCCAGGTGATCCATGAAGTCGTGGCCACCATGGAGCAGATCCATGAAGCCTCGGGCAAGATCACCGACATCATCGCGGTCATCGACGGCATCGCCTTCCAGACCAACATCCTGGCCCTGAATGCCGCCGTCGAAGCGGCGCGTGCCGGCGAGCAGGGCCGCGGCTTCGCGGTCGTCGCCGGCGAAGTGCGTTCGCTGGCCCAGCGCAGCGCCGCCGCCGCCAAGGAAATCAAGACCCTGATCGACGACTCCAGCGAGAAGGTCGGCACCGGCAGCCGCCTGGTGAAGGAAGCCGGCAGCACCATGGGCGACATCGTCGACAGCGTGCGCCGCGTGACCGACATCCTCAACGAGATCACCTCGGCCAGCCAGGAGCAGAGCGCCGGCATCGAGCAGATCAACGAAGCCATCACCCAGATGGACACCGTGACCCAGCAGAACGCCGCCCTGGTCGAACAGGCCGCCGCGGCCTCGCAATCCATGCAGGACGAAGCCGCGCGCCTGTCGGCGGCGGTGGCGGTGTTCAAGCTCGATCACGGCGCGGCGCCAGCCGCTGCCCTTGCCGCACAGTCGCCGGCGCCGGCGCGTGCGGCCTTGCCGGCGGCGCGTCCCGCGCCTGCGAAGCGGGCCGCTCCGGTGAAGCCGGCCGCGAAAGCGGCGCGCGCTTCCCGTCCTTCGCCGGCTGCGCCGGCGGAGAGCGATTGGGAAGAGTTCTGATCCCTGGCCATTCCCGCCAGCTCTGGCACGTCATTCCCGCGCAGGCGGGAATCCAAGTTGCACGCATCTCGACAGCGCAAGCAAAACTTCGATCCCCGCCTGCGCGGGGATGACGGTTGCTGGATCCCCGCCTGCGCGGGGATGACGTTCATGCGCCCCCGCTGATTATGTTAGGCTGTCCGACGCGCCTCCCGCAGGCGCGTCTCGGCAACCGTCTTTACAAGGATCAGCATGACTGGCTTCGCTATCACCCCGCCCGACGTCCCCGCGCTCGCGATCTTCGGCTCCGACCAGACCTTCCCGCTGCGCCGCGTGTTCTGCGTCGGCCGCAACTACGCCTCCCACGCGCGCGAGATGGGCGCCGACCCGGACCGCGAACCGCCGTTCTTCTTCACCAAGCCCGCCGACGCGGTGGTGCCGGCCAGCGGCACGCTGCCGTATCCGCCGGCGACGAAGGAGCTGCACCATGAAGTCGAACTGGTGGTGGCGCTGAAAGAGGGCGGCGCCGACATCGCGCCGGACCAGGCGCTGGACAAGGTGTGGGGCTATGCGGTCGGCCTCGACCTGACCCGCCGCGATCTGCAGGTTGTCGCCAAGAAAGAGGGCCGGCCCTGGGACATGTCGAAAGGCTTCGACGCCTCGGCGCCCTGCAGCCCGCTGCAGCCGGTGTCCTGCACCGGCCATCCGCAGCAGGGCCGCATCTGGCTCGAAGTGAACGGCCAGCTCAAGCAGGAAGGCAACCTGAACGAAATGATCTGGCCGGTGGCCGACGTGATCGCCTACCTGTCGCGCTTCGTCACCCTGGCGCCGGGCGACCTGATCTTCACCGGCACGCCGGCTGGCGTCGACGCCCTCAAGCCGGGCGACCGGCTGCGCGGCGGCGTCGACGAGGTGACGACCTTCGAACTCACCATCGGCAGCCGATGAAGCCGGGGCTGCTGCAGATCGGCAGCTTCCCGCCCGAGGTGCAGTCGCAGATCGACGCCGAGTTCGAACGGATCGGCATCGACGACGTCGAACGCGACCCTGCGCGCGCCGCGGCGATCCGCGCCATCGTCACGCGCAGCAACCTGGAAGTGCCGGCGGCGCTGGTCGAACGCCTGCCGGCGCTGGAGATCATCGCCACCAACGGCGTCGGCTACGACCTGATCCCGCTCGAACTGGCCGCGCGGCGCGGTATCGTCGTCACCAACACCCCGGACGTGCTGAACGCCGCGGTGGCCGAACTGGCCGTCGGCGCGCTGCTGTCCCTGCTGCGCAAGCTGCCCCAGGCCGACCGCTACGTGCGCGAAGGCCGCTGGGCCCAGGCCAATTTTTCACTCACCGCCAGCCTGGCCGGCAAGCAGGTCGGCATCGCCGGCCTGGGACGCATCGGCAAGGACATCGCGCGGCGCCTGGCGCCCTTCGGCGTCAATCTTGCGTACCACGGCCGCACCGACCAGCAGCTGGCCTGGCGCTTCGAACCCGACCTGGCGCTGCTGGCGCGCGACGCCGACATCCTGATCGTGGCGGCGCCCGGAGGACCCGAGACTGCGCGCATGGTCGACGCCCGCGTGCTGGATGCGCTCGGGCCGCAGGGCTATCTGGTGAACGTGGCGCGCGGTTCGCTGGTGGATGAAGAGGCGCTGCTGGCGGCCCTGCGGGAAAACCGCATCGCCGGCGCGGCGCTCGACGTGTTCGACGGCGAGCCGGACATCGATGCGCGTTTCTTTGGGCTGGAGAACGTGCTCCTGATGCCGCACATCGGCAGCGCCACCGTGGAGACGCGGGCGGCGATGGCGCGGCTGATGCTGGATAATCTGCGGGGGTGGTTCAGGGGCGGCAGGGTGCTCACCCAGGTGAGTAAATAAACGTCGTCCCCGCCTTCACCAACGTCATCCCCGCGAAGGCGGGGATCCAAGTTGTGCGCGTCTCGACAGCTCGAACAAACCTGGGTCCCCGCCTGCGCGGGAACGACGTAACTCAATTGGCCATGTTCTTGGCCACGATCGCATCCGTCGCCGCCTGCGCCTGCTGCAGCGGCTGGTTCAGCACACTGGTCGCATAGGTCGGCGCCGGCGCCGCCACGGTGCCCAGCGCGCTGCCGCCCTGGTTGGCGATGTCGACGTCGACGGTGGCCGACAGGCCCACGCGCAGCGGGTGCGCGGCCAGTTCCTTCGGGTCGAGCGAGATCCGCACCGGCACGCGCTGCACCACCTTGATCCAGTTGCCGCTGGCGTTCTGCGCCGGCAGCAGCGAAAAGGCGCTGCCGGTGCCGGCCGCCAGGCCGACCACCTTGCCGTGGTAGGTCACCTTGCCGCCGTAGATGTCGGCCTCGATGGTGGCCGGCTGGCCGACGCGGATGCCGCGCAGTTCCGATTCCTTGAAATTGGCGTCGATCCACAACTGGTCGAGCGGCACGATCGACAGCAGCGGCGCGCCCGGCGCGATGCGGCTGCCCACCTGCACGCTGCGTTTGGCCACGTAGCCGCTCACCGGCGCGACGATGGCGTTGCGGCGCGCCGCCAGCCAGGCCGACAGGTAATCGGCCTTGGCCGCCAGCACGGTCGGGTGATTCGCCGGGTCGACGCCGGCCACGGCGACGCGGGCGGCCGCCACCTGCTTCAGCGCCACGTCCAGCGCGGCCTTGGCATCGTCGACGGCGCGGCGCGCATGCGCCACGTCTTCGCCCGACACCACGTTGTCCGCCGCCAGCGGCGCGCGGCGCGCCAGGTCTTCCTGCGCGGCCTTCAACGACACGCGGCGCTGCTCGACCACGGCGTTCAGCTGCTCGACGTTCGAATAACGCTCGCGCTGCTGGCGCACGGCGCTGCCGAGGCGCGCTTCGGCCTGGGCCAGGTTCACTTCCGCATCGGACGGGTCGAGGCGCACGATCTCGGCGCCGGCCTTCACCAGCTGGGTTTCGTCGGCGCGGATCTCGACCACGCTGCCGGTCACCTGCGAGGACACGTTGACGAGGTTGCCGCCCACATAGGCGTTGTCGGTTTCGACGCGCTTCGACGCGACCAGCAGGTAATAGGCGCCATAGGCCACGCCGGCGGCGAGGAAGGCGACGGTGATGCCGGCCAGGACGGCGCGGCGCTTGCCTTTGTTCGGGACTTGGTTGGTTTCGGTGCTCATGGTCTTGGGGTCTTGGATGAATTGGTTTTGTTTGCGCTGGTACTGGTCGCGTGATAGCCGCCGCCCAGCGCCTTCACCAGCGCGACCTGGGTCTGCAGGCGGGCGTCCGTCAGTTGCAGGTCAGTGTCCTGCTGGCGCAATAGCGTCATCTTCGCCTGCAGCACGCCGGCGCGTTCCAGCAGGCCGCGCTTCATGCGCGCCTCGGCGCTGCCGACCAGCTTGCGGCTGGCGTCCAGCGTCGCCTGGTGGGTTGTCGCTTCCTGTTCCAGGCCCTGCAGGGTCGCGCCTTCCTGCGCCACTTCGCGCACCGCGGCCAGCACGGCTTCGTTGTATTCGGCCACCAGTTCGTCGCGGTTGCCGCGAGCCACGGCTAGCTGCGCTTTCAGGCGGCCGCTGTCGAACAGCGGGAGGTCGAGGGTGGCGCCGAGCAGCGGCGTGCGGCTCGGCCAGCGCAGCAGCTTGCCGAGCGAGACCGCATCGAGGCCGAGCGCGCCGACCAGGTTGATGTCGGGGCGGAAGGCGGCTTCGCTGGCGGCCACGCGGCCGAGCTGGGCCTCGACGCGCCAGCGTGAAGCCTGCAGGTCCGGACGGCGCGCCAGCAGCGCCATGCCGAGTTCGCGCGGCAGCGCATTCGCGGCGGGCGCCGGTTTGAAGCGGGCCAGGTCGGCCAGCGCGGCGGCGTCGCCGCCCGTCAGCGCGCGCAGCACTTCCCGTTCGCGCCGCGCCTGGGTGGCCAGGCGCGCCGACTGTTCCTCCAGCAGGCTCAGGTCCAGCTCCGCGCCGCGCAGCTGCTCATCGGTGGCCAGGCCGTGGGCGATGCGGGCCTTGCGGCCGGCCACGATCTCGCGCTGCACGCCGGCCAGGGCCTGGGCGTTGTCCTGGCGCACCCACAGCATCTGCAGACGGAAGTAGCTCTGGGCGACGCTGGCGGCGATCGCCTGCGCTGCCTGGGCCGCTTCGGCCTTGCGCGCATTTTCTTCGCCCAGGCTTGCCGCCACCAGCGAGCGGTGCTTGCCCCACCAGTCGACATCGTAGGTGGCGCGCACCTGCACGTTGGCGTCGTTGAAGTAGTTGCCGCCGATCGGCGGCGGGAAGAAGCCGTTCGAGGAATAGCGCTGGCGGTTCAGGCCCGTCGCCAGTTCGACCTTGGCGCCTTCGTCGGCCCGCTCGGCGGTCACGATGGCCTGGGCGCCGGCCACGCGCGCCTGCACCACGGCCAGGCTCGGGTTGTCCTGCAGGGCGCGGGCGATCAGGCCGTTCAGTTGCGGGTCGCCGTAGGCCTGCCACCATTGTTCGGCGGGCCAGGCGTCCGCCGGCAGAACGATGCCCGGCGCGTGCTGGGCTTTCGCGGCCAGGTCGATGGCGGCGGCTTTATTGGTATCGAGCGGCACGCTGATGCAGCCGGCCAGCAGGGCCAGCACCGCCGCAGCGAGCGCGCCGTTCTTCAGATTCAAGGATGTGTATCGCACTTGTTCCAACTTTCCAGATTAATCGAGGTGCGCAGCTTCGACCGGGGCCGGGCCGGTTGACGCCTTCGGCGGACGGATCAGGATCAGCAGCGGGATCACGGCGGCGGTGAGCAGCATCATCAGCCAGTAGTCGTCGACGTAGGCGATCATCGAGGCCTGGCGCGTGATCTCGTTGTTGATCATCGCGGCGCCGAGCTGGCTTCCCATGTTGTAGACGCTGCCCGGATCGCTGATCGCCGAGTTCGCGTTCGTGATCTGGGTGGTCAGCGAGGCGTGGGCGATCTGGGTGTTCCGCACCAGCAGGGCCTGCACCAGCGCGATGCCGATCGAGGAACCGATGTTGCGGATCAGGCTGTACAGGGCCGTGCCTTCGGCGCGCATCTGCGGCGACAGGGTCGCGAAGGTGGCGGCCGACAGCGGCACGAAGACCAGGCCCAGGCCGACGCCCTGGATCACGCCGGGCCACACGATGTCCGAGGTCGACAGCACCAGCGTGTACTGGGTCATCTGCCACAAGGAGAAGGCGGTGATGGCGAAGCCGCTGCCGAGCAGCAGGCGGAAGTCGACCTTGCCGGTCAGCTTGCCGACCACCAGCATGGCCGCCATCGTGCCCAGGCCGGACGGCGCCGTCACCAGGCCGGCCAGCGCCGCCGGATAGCCCATCAGGCCCTGCAGCATGGTCGGCATCAGCGCGCGGGTCGCGAACAGCACCATGCCGACAATGAAGATCAGCAGCAGGCCGGTGACGTAGTTCGAGTTCTTCAGCAGGCGGAAGTCGACGAAGGTCTGGCCGGCCGGGCGCGTCAGCGAGTGGCCGATGAAGTAGGCGAAGGACAGCGTGGTCAGCACCAGCTCGACCCAGGTTTCAGGGGATGCGAACCAGTCGTTCTGCTCGCCGCGGTCGAGCAGCATCTGCAGCGCGCCGATCGCCACCGACAGCGTGACGAAGCCGAACATGTCGAAGCGCACGCGGCGCGCGGCCGGGGCGGCATGGATGTAGCGCCAGATGCCGTAGAAGGCGACGGCGCCGATCGGCAGGTTGATGAAGAAGACCCAGCGCCAGCTGTAGCTGTCGGTCAGCCAGCCGCCCAGGGTCGGGCCGAGGATCGGGCCGATCATCACGCCCATGCCCCATACCGCCATCGCCGAGCCGTGCTTCTCCTTCGGATTGATGTCCAGCAGCACCGACTGCGACAGCGGCACCAGGGCCGCGCCGAACACGCCCTGCAGCATGCGCGAGACGACGATCTCGGTCAGGTTCATCGACAGTCCGCACAGGGCCGAGGCGATGGTGAAGCCGGCCACCGAAAACAGGAATACCTTCTTCAGGCCGAAGCGGTCGACCAGCCAGCCGTTCAGCGGCGTGGCGATGGCAGCGGCCACGATGAAGGAGGTCAGCACCCAGGTGATCTGGTCCTGCGAGGCGGACAGCGCGCCCTGCATGTGCGGCAGGGCGACGTTGGCGATGGTGCCGTCGAGGGCCTGGATGATCGTCGCCAGCATGATCGAGACGGTGATCATGGTGCGGTTGATCGGCGGATTCGCCGGTGTTGCATGCACCGCGGCTGCGCTCACAGTTGCTCCTCGATGCGGGTGCGCAGCAGTTCCAGCACCACGGCGGCGGCTTCGAGCTGGGCCGGGTCGATGTCGCCGAGCAGGGAGGCGCGCACGGCGCCCGCCTGTTTCTTGACCTGCTGGTACAGCGTGGCGCCGGCCTCGGTCAGGTGGACCAGCTTGACGCGGCGGTCGGTGGGGGAGGGCGCGCGCGTGACCAGGCCTTCGCGCTCGAGGCGGTCGAGCATCGAGACCATCGACGGACCTTCCACGCCCACCAGATCGGCCAGCGCGCGCTGCGACTGCGGGCCGCTGCATTTGGCGATCATCGCGATGGTCATCCAGCCGGCCTGGCCGATGCCGAGGTGCTTCAGTTGCTTGTCGATCAGGAGGCGCCAGCCGCGCGCGGTGCTGTGCACGGCGGCGGAGAAGCGTTCCCCGATCGGGGATTCAGGTAGATCGCTCATTGTTAGGCATCGAATCGATAGGATTCTAACGAGTTTAAATTATGCAAGTCGAGTTGTAAAGGACAGACGTGGGTTGTCGGTCGTGTCAGAATTGTCTTAACGCTCAGTGATTGTCAGTTTTTGCATGAAGGAGGCCCCCGTGTCGCAAACCGCCCTGCTGACCGTCCATGGGATGGGAGAAACGCCGCGCGACTATGCCGAGAAGCTGTTCGAGGCGGTGGCGGGGCGGCTGGGTGCGCTGGTCGCCCAGGTCGACTTCCGCTCGGTCTATTACCAGGACATCCTGAAGCCGAACCAGGAAACGGTGTGGGCGAAGGTGAGCGACACGACCCGCCTGCATTACGCCGACCTGCGCCGCTTCCTGCTGTTCGGCTTCGGCGACGCCGCCGGGCTGGAGAACCGCAAGGAGATCGACGGCTCGGTGTACGAACTGGCGCAGGAGGCGATCGCGCGCCAGTTGCTGGGCGTGGCCCGGCACGACCCGTCGACCTCGATCGTATTCTTGGCGCAGTCGCTGGGCTGCCAGGTGCTGTCGAGCTATATCTACGATGCGCAGAAGGCGCTGGGCGGCGGCTTGGTGCAGGCCGGGATCTGGAAGGACATCGACGCTTGGGCCCTGCGTGCGCTGGGCGAGCGGCTGAGCGAACCCGAGAAGCGCTTCCTGGCCGGCGCCACCTGCGCCGCCTTTGTCACGACCGGCTGCAACATTCCGATCTTCTGCGCCGCGCACAGGCAGATGGACATCAAGCCGATCGCGCGCCCGACCGAGCGCTTCGAGTGGATCAACCTGTACGACCCCGACGACGCGCTGGGCTGGCCGCTGCAGCCGCTGTCGCCGGGCTACGCGGCGCTGGTCGACGACCGCGCCATCAACGCGGGGCAGGGCGCAGTCACGTGGATCCTGAAAAGCTGGAACCCGCTGTCGCACTCGGCCTACTGGGGCGACGCCCAGGTCCTCGACCTGCTGGCCCAGCGCCTGCGCCTCGAAGTCGCCTGAAACCGAATTTAAACGGGATCGAGCGTGAACACTGCCCGCACTTCGCCGGCGACGTTGCCGCGGGCGTTGCGGATGGCTGGGGCGCGGTAGGGTTCGAGGAGTTCGCGGCGGCGGGCGTCCAGCAGGCCGAGCTGTTCGAGGGCGCTGAAGGTGGCCGGGTGCAGGGCGCGGACGGCGCCGTCCGCCACCTTGATCGCGATGCCCAGGCCGGCCGATCGGATGCCGATCGCCTGCACCGCGTCGGCGCCGATCTTGGCCACCCAGTCGCCCTGGCCGGCGCCCATCCAAGCCAGGTCGGTGCGCGCTTCGCCGGACACCAGGTCGGGGCGCCCGGTCATCGCGTCGAACAGGTCGCCCAGGGCGCTGCCCAGGCGGGCGTCGCGGCCGCCCTGCGCCAGCCGCGCATACAGGTGGGCCAGGCGCGCCAGCGGCATCGCATAGTTGGGGGCCGAACAGCCGTCGATGCCGAACGGCAGACTGTTTTCGGCGATCTGCACCGCCTCCGACAAGGTGGCGCGGATCGCCTGCTGCAGCGGATGCGCCGGGTCGACATAGCCGCGGGTCGGGGCGTCGTGCAGGCGGCACCAGGCCAGGAAGCCGCTGTGCTTGCCCGAGCAGTTGTGGTGCACGCTGCGCCAGCGCCGTCCCGCGGGCGCGGGCAGGCCGACCGCGTCGTAATACAACGGCGTCGCGCAGCCGCATTCCAGATGCGATTCGTCCAGCCCGATCTTGCCGAGGATGGACTCGACGCCCGCCAGGTGCTTTTCCTCGCCCGAATGGCTGGCGCACAGCAGCGCCAGTTCGTCGAGCGTGAGGCCGAAGCGCGCCGGGCCGTCGGCCAGCACGAAGGGCAGGGCCTGGAAGGGTTTCAACGCCGAGCGCGTGAACACCATGGCATCGGGGTCGCCGCTCGCATACAGCAGGCGGCCGGCGGCATCGACCACGGCGATCGAACCGAAGTGGATATTCTCGACCGGATAGCCGGCCTCGGGGTAGCCACGCGTGGTGGCGACGAGCGGAACGGGGTGCATGCCGCCAGTCTAGCGGAAGCTTGAAAGCCCCGGTGCACGCACGGTTTTCTATATGTATTGCCAACATTCCGGCGCACGTTTTCGACGGTTCATCCCGCGTTTTCGACACTTCGGCGGATACCGCCTGACGCCTGCGAAGGGCCTGCCTACACTTGCTTCACTCGCCGCACATTCTGGGATGCGGCGATATGAAAAACGGTGGACCATGCGCGTACTCGACGATTGTTTTGATGAGACGCAGCCGGTCCGTTATTTATATCGAATAGTGAATTGGAGCAATCATGCGTATCAAACACCTGCTGGCCTTCCTCGGCGCCGCCGCCGCTTCCACCGCCGTCCTCGCCGCACCGGCGCCGGTGTCCGTCAGCGACGATGGCAACACCGTCACCGTGTACGGCGACAGCAGCCCGCTGGTGCGCCTGTCGCCGGGCCAGGCCGAGGACTTGAGCGGTTCATTCCGGCTGCAGGATGGCCGCGTGCTGCGCCTGACCAACCAGAGCAACAAGGTCTACATGGAAGTGGACGGCAAGCGCGAAGAACTGCTGCCCGTGTCGCGCACCGAGTTCGTGGCGCGCAACAGCGGCGACCGCGTCGCGCTCGACGCGGAGGCCTTCGCACAGAATGTGAGCCTGTCCCAGCTGCGCGCCAGGGCCAAGTAACAGGACAGGAAAACAGAACGACAGCCGGCCTGGCCGCTGGGACCGGGCCGGCCCATTATTTGACGTCAAATAGGAGCGCCGAAACGCCCTGCCTGATAGTCCACGATCGCCTGGTTGATTTCTTCGCGCGTGTTCATCACGAACGGCCCGTGCGACACCACCGGTTCGCGGATCGGGAAGGCATGGCCCAGCAGCAGCACGGCATCCTGCTCGGCGAGGATCTCGATCTCGTCGCCGTCGATGCTGAATTCGGCCAGGTGGAAGGGACTGATGATGTCCGGCGCGATCTGGACCACGCCGCGCACGACGTACAGGAACACGTTCCTTTCGAACAGGCCGTCGATGCGGAAGCGGCTGCCGGCCTTCATCTCCACGGTGCTCATGAACACGCCGGTCAGCGATTCGATCGGACCGGTCACGCCGCCGTAGCTGCCCGACACCAGGTTCACCCGCACGTCGCCTCCCGCGCTTTCCACCACCGGGATCCGGTCGCGCTGCAGGCCGGTGTAGCGCGGTTCCGTCATCTTCAGCGACGGCGGCAGGTTCACCCACAGCTGCAGGATCTCGAGCGGGCCGCCGTCCCGCATGAATTCGCGCGGCGACACCTCCGCATGCACCAGCCCGCGTCCCGCCGTCATCCACTGCACGCCGCCCGGGCCGATCACGCTTTCGTGGCCGGCGCTGTCGCGGTGGGCCAGCAGGCCGTCGAGGATGAAGGTGACGGTTTCGAAGCCGCGGTGCGGATGCGGACCGAAAGGCAGGCCGCGGTTGTGCGGCGGATAGACCTGCGGCCCGTGGTGATTCAGGAAGAGGAAGGGATCGATCTGCTCGATGTGCGGGCCCGGCACCGGACGCTGGGTGATCAGGTCGCCGATGTCGTCGCGCATGGCGGGGTGCAGCCGCTGGATGATCTTGTGGCTCATGCGGGTCCTTTTCGTGTTGTTTGCCTGGTCTTCCACGATACCGGAATGTGCGCCCGCGCGTCGGTCGGCACGCCATGCTATTCTCCTTGCGCTTATGCAATAAGGAGACACATGAAAACAAGAATCACCCTGGCCGCGCTGCTGCTGGCCTGCGCCGGCGCCGCACACGGCGCGCCGGCCGTTCCCGGCGAGGCCGCCGTCAAGGCCGCCAAGCACGCCGTCACCGCCTACCGCGACGACGTCGTCGACACCCTCGCCAAGATGGTCAGCTACAACACCGTGGCCGACAAGGACCTGCCGGCGGACCGCAACCCCCAGCACATCGCTTTCAAGAATTACCTGAAGAGCGAGGCCGCGCGCCTCGGCCTCGACTTCGCCGACGAAGGCTATGTGGTCGTGATCGGCCTCGGCGCGGCCGACGCCCAGGAAAAGGTCGGCATGATCGCCCACGGCGACGTGCAGCCGGTCGACCCGGCCAAGTGGAAGAAGTCGCCGTTCGAACTCGACCGCACCAGCGAGCCGGGCCGGCTGCTGGCGCGCGGCGCCGAGGACGACAAGGGACCGATCGCCACCGCCCTGTACGCGATGAAGTCGCTGAAGGACCTGCAGCTGCCGCTGTCGAAGCGCATCGAACTCTACGTCTACATGGCCGAGGAATCGGACTGGGCGCCGCTCGAGCAGTTCGTGAAGACCCACACGCTGCCGCAGGTGAACATCACGCTCGACGCCGAGTACCCGGCGGTGACGGCGGAAAAGGGCTACGGCACCGTGACCGTCGTGTTCCCGAAGACCGCCGCGGCCCTGGGCGCCGATGAAGCCAGCATCGCGCAGTTCGGCGGCGGCTTCTTCGGCAGCCAGATCCCCGAGGATGCGCAGGCACTGGTCGCCAACGCCACGCCGGCCCTCGAAGCGCGCATCAAGCAGCGCGCCGCCAGGCAGGCCGACATGCACTACACCTTCGAACGCAAGGGCAATGACCTGGCGATTGTCGCCAAGGGTGTGTCCGCGCATTCGTCCAAGCCCGAGGACGGCCTGAACGCGATCAGCATGCTGGCCGACGCGCTGGCGGTGAGCACCTGGCCCGACACGCCGTCCGGCGCCCTGGTCAACTTCCTCAACGAGATGGTCGGCACCGGCTTCTACGGCGAGAAGTTCGGCAGCATCGCCTACCGCGACGCCTTCATGGGGCCGATGACCTTCGCCCCCACCGTCATCAAGCAGACCGGGCAGGGACCGGCACTGTCGATCAACATCCGCCGCCCGCAGGGCAAGACCGGGCAGCAGCTGACCAACGAGATCAATGCCGCGCTGGCGCAATGGCAGGGCAGGCATGCGCTGCAGCTGGCGGACAGCAAGGTGATGGTCGGCGACCCCTGGATCCAGCAGGATGCACCGCAGCTGCCGGTGCTGATGAATGTGTTTTCCTACTTCACCGGCGTCAAGGATCCGAAGCCGGTCGCGGTCGGCGGCGGCACCAATTCGCGCATGTTCCCGCGCGCCGTCAGCTTCGGCCCGGCGATGCCGCACACGGTGTACACCGGCCACTCCGAACATGAGTTCATCGCCCTCAAGCAGCTCCTGCTGAACCTCGAGATGTACACGGCCGTCCTGGCCGAACTGGCCCAGTAAGTAGCGCCGGGCCCGGCGTTCGTCCGGGCCCTTTTCTTCCCCGCCGTCCTTCGGCACCGCATTTCGATGTGTAGGTCGCCGTCTCGCCAAAACCTGCGACATTTTCTAATCCTTGCGTAGGTATGAGCCTACAAAGCTGCCGGCGCCATAGGGGAGAATGATCCCTGTTTTACGTCTTCCCTAGGAGAGCAGGCCTACCTGCCTGTCCCCGCTGCGAGGCCTCCGCATGAGCTTGTTGATGGCCGGAAAAGCTTGCCCTGACACCCGGAAAATGTGGCGTAAACGCCATGATAGGATCGGTTCCTGACTGCGACTGCGCTACTAGCCGACACCTATGCACATCCAAGAACTCGTAAAGCCCGACGGACGACAACTCACCCTCTACAGTAACCAGCCGATCCCGGCCGGCCTCGTTGCGCCGAGCCCGTTTCCGGATCCGCAAAACGCCAACCCCCACCTGCGCTGGCATCCGCTGCGCGGCGAGTGGGTGACCTATGCGGCGTTCCGCCAGAACAGGACTTACCAGCCGCCGCCGCAGTACAACCCGCTGGCGGCGACCAGCGATCCGCAGCACCCGACCGAAATGCCGGCCGGCGACTACGAGATCGCCGTGTTCGACAACCGCTTTCCCTCGCTGGCGCTGGAATCGCACGACCCGCCGACCCTGACGGTGCCGACCGCGCCCGCCAACGGCCATTGCGAGGTGGTGGTGTTCACCCAGGACCCGCAGGCCTCGTTGAGCCGGCTGCCGCTGTCGCGCATCGAGCTGCTGCTGCAGGTGTGGGGCGACCGCACCACCCGTATCGGCGGCAAGAACCACATCCAGTACGTGCTGCCGTTCGAGAACCGCGGCGCCGAAGTGGGCGTGACCCTGCACCATCCGCACGGCCAGATCTACTGCTATCCCTTCGTGCCCAGCGTGCCGGCGCGCCAGCTGGCCCAGGAGCGCGAGTACTACCTGCAGCACGGCTCCAGCCTGCTGTGCGACATGGCGCGCGACGAAGCCGCCGACGGCAAGCGCGTGCTGTACCAGGACGATTACGCGATCGCCTTCGTGCCGGCCTGCGCGCGCTATCCCTACGAGGTGTGGGTGATGCCGACCGGTCCGTGCAAGGACTTCGCCGCGCTCACGCCGCCGCAGCGCGAGAGCCTGGCGCGCGCCCTCAAGACCGTGCTGCTCAAGTACGACAACCTGTGGGACCGTCCTTTCCCCTACCTGATGGCCTGGTACCAGGCGCCCACCGACGGCGCCGAGCATCCGGAAACCCAGCTGCACTGCCAGTTCTATCCGCCGTACCGCACCCGCGACCGCCTCAAGTACCTGGCCGGCACCGAGCTGGCGGCCGGCATGTTCGCGATGGACGTGCTGCCGGAAACCACGGCCTACGAACTGCAGCAGGTCGAGGTCAATCTGGAGGACGGCGCATGAGCGTCAGCGCCGATCCGCTGGCGGTACGCGGCGCGGAGGCCGCGTCCAAGCTCGCCCTGCTGCGCGAGGTGCTGGCCCAGGCGGGCGCCGGCGCCATCCGCCTGCGCGGCGACGACTGGTTCGCCTGGGCCACCGCCGGCGGCGTGCCGATGGCGCCGGCCGGCCTCGAAAACGGCATGGCCGGGCTGCTGGTCACCGCGGGCGAAGCCTGCGTGCTCACCGACGAGGTCGAGGCCGAGCGCCTGCGCCAGGAGGAGGTGCCGCCGGGTTTCACCTTCCACATCGCGCCCTGGACCGAACACGAGCTGCATGAGACCTATGTGCTGGGTGCGGCCGCCGGCCGGACCGTGCTGTCCGACCGCCCCGGTCCCGGCGAACAGCCGCTGCCGGCCAGCCTGAAGCTGCGCCGCATGGTGCTGGGCGCGGAAGAACAGGAACGCTACCGCCAGCTGGCGCATGAAGCGGCGGCGGCAATCGGCGAAGCGCTGCGCGCCGCCCGTCCCGACTGGACCGAATACCAGCTCGCCGGGGAGGGTGCGCGCGCCCTGCTGCGGCGCGGCATCCAGCCGGCGCTGGTGCTGGCCGCCGGCGAACGTCGCGCCGGCAAATGGCGCCGGCCGACGCCGACCCATGAGGCGCTGGGCGGCCGCGCGACCCTGTCGTGCTGCGCGCGGCGCCACGGCCTGGTCGCCAGGCTGTCGCGCTCGGTCAGCTTCGGCGCCGCGCCCGGCGAGCAGGACGAGCTGCTGCGCCTGGAGGCCACCGGCCTCGACGCGGTGCGTCCCGGCCAGTCGCTGGCGGCGGTCTACCACGCCTTCGAGGCCGCCTACCGCCACGCCAACCGCCCGGATGCGATCCGCGAGCGGCGCCAGGGCGGCATCACCGGCTACGAGGTCTGCGCGCTCGCCGCCAGCCCCAGCACCGCCACCGGGCTGGAGACGGGCATGGCCTTCGCCTTCAACCCCGGCTTCGACGGCGTCCAGGTCGAAGACACCTTCTTGCTCGGCCCCGACGGGCTCGAGAACCTGACGCTGGACCCGCAGTGGCCGGCGACGAACATCGGCGGCCGGGTGCGGCCGCTTTGGCTGGAGCTGACATGACAAGTGCAGAAACCTTCTTCGGCGGCGCCCCGGAGGCGTTCGCACAGGCACCCGGCCGGGTCAACCTGCTGGGCGAACACACCGATTACAACGACGGCTTCATGCTGCCGGTCGCCACCCCGCAGAAGACCGGCGTCGCGCTGGCCCGCAGCCAGGACGACCAGCACCACCTGTATTCGGGCACGCTGGACGGCAACGTGACCTTCGCCGCGAAGGGCGGCAGCGCGCCGCAGGGTTTCGGCAGCTACATCGAAGGCTGCATCCGGCTGGTCGAGGCGACGGGTGTCGAGATCCCGCCGCTGCGGGTGTTCGTCACGACCGACCTGCCGGTCGGCTCCGGCCTGTCGTCGTCGGCGGCGCTGGAAGTCGCGACCCTGCGCGCGCTGCGCCAGCTGCTCGGTTTCAAGCTCGACGACGTCAAGCTGGCGCAGATCGCGCAGCGCGCCGAGATCGACTATGCCCATGTGAACTGCGGGATCATGGACCAGATGGCGTCCAGCCTGTGCGACGAAAAGCACATGCTGTTCATCGACGCCCGTTCGCTCGAGCACCGGCTGGTGCAGATGCCCGAAGGAACCGAGCTGATCGTGATCGATTCGGGCGTGCCGCGCACCCTGGCCGCCAGCAAGTACAACGAGCGCCGCGCCGAATGCGAGGAAGCCTCGCGCAAGCTGGGCGTGAAGGCCCTGCGCGACGTCACCGCGCCGCAGTTGGTAGAGCAATTGCCCGAACCGCTGCGCCGGCGCGCCCGCCACGTGGTGCTGGAAGACCTGCGCGTGCTGGAAGCGGCGAAGGGCGTGTCGCCGGAACGCTTCGGCGAACTGATGAACGCATCGCACGACAGCCTGCGCGACGACTACGAAGTCTCGATCCGCGAACTCGACCTGCTGGTGGAGGCCTTGCGCGCCGCCCCCGGCGTGCTCGGCGCACGCCTGACCGGCGCCGGTTTCGGCGGCGCCTGCGTGGCCCTGTGCCGCGCCGGCCAGGCCGCGCAGGCAGCACAGACCGCACTCTCCAATTACAACAAAGAGGGACGCAAGGGACGCATCCTGATCCCGGTCCCGCCCCAAGGAAAGGAAAACAATGAGCCAGTTTGAGTACCCCCGCCCCCAGCTGGTACGCGACAATTGGATCAACCTGAACGGCAAGTGGCGCTTCCGTTTCGACGACGAGGTGAGCTGCCGGATGCCGCAAGGCGTGACCGGCTGGACCCATGAGATCAACGTGCCCTTCGCGCCCGAGACCGAGATGTCCGGCATCCAGGACACCGGCTTCCACCGCTTCTGCTGGTACGAGCGCGACTTCGAGCTGATGCCGTCCGAGCAGCGCACGATCCTGCACTTCGGCGCCGTCGATTACGCCGCCAAGGTGTGGGTCAACGGCCAATTGGTGGCCG
Organism: uncultured Massilia sp.; assembly: GCA_913778765.1. GTDB lineage: Bacteria > Pseudomonadota > Gammaproteobacteria > Burkholderiales > Burkholderiaceae_D > Telluria. Next base: position 57,551 of record CAJYXO010000032.1, read on the forward strand.
AGCACGAGGGCGGCCACACGCCGTTCTCGGCCGACATCACCGAAGCCCTGAAGGGCGACGGCAAGCAGACCGTGACCGTGTTCGTCGAAGACGATCCGGCGGATCTCGCCAAGCCGCGCGGCAAGCAGGACTGGCTGCTCGAGCCGCACTCGATCTGGTACCCGCGCACCACCGGCATCTGGCAGACCGTCTGGGTCGAGCAGGTGTCGCGCACCTTCATCCGCTCGCTGCGCTGGACCCCGATCTTCGAGACTTTCGAGATCGGCTGCGAAGTCTTCGCCGGCGGCGACATCCAGGAAAACATGTTCGTCGAGGTCAAGATCTGGCACGGCGAGCACCTGCTGGCGGACGACAACTACAAGCTGCTGCAGGGCGAAGCGAACCGCAAGATCGCGCTGTCCGACCCCGGCATCGACGATTCCCGCAACGAGCTGCTGTGGAGCCCGGAGCGTCCGACCCTGCTCGACGCCGAGGTGATCCTGCGTTGCGGCGACCAGGTTGTCGACCACATCAAGTCCTACACGGCCTTGCGCGCCTTCCACATCAACCGCGACCGCCTGCTGCTGAACGGCCGCCCGTATCCGCTGCGCCTGGTGCTGGACCAGGGCTACTGGAACGAGTCCTTCATGACCGCGCCTTCCGACGAGCACCTGAAGCGCGACGTCGAACTGGCCAAGCTGATGGGCTTCAACGGCGTGCGCAAGCACCAAAAGATCGAGGACCCGCGCTACCTGTACTGGGCGGACAAGCTCGGCCTGCTGGTGTGGGAAGAGATGCCTTCGGCCTACCGCTTCAGCCCGCATGCGATCAAGCGCATCGTCAAGGAATGGACCGAGGCGATCGAGCGCGACTACAGCCACCCCTGCATCATCGTGTGGGTGCCGTTCAACGAATCCTGGGGCGTACCGAACCTGACGCTGACCCAGGCGCACCGCAACGCGGTCGAGGCACTGTACCACCTGACGCGCACGCTGGATGCGACGCGGCCGGTGATCGGCAACGACGGCTGGGAAGCCTCGGCCACCGACATCCTGGGCATCCACGACTACGACAGCGATCCGGAAAAGATCAAGGCGCGCTACGAGGTGTCCGACCCGGTGCGCACCCTGTTCGACCAAAGGCGTCCCGGCGGACGCATCCTGACGCTGGACGGCTTCCCGCACCGCGGCCAGCCCATCGTGCTGACCGAATTCGGCGGCATCGCCTACGACCCGAACGCGACCCCCGAGGACGGTACCTGGGGCTATACCCGTTCCCGCACGGCCGAGAGTTATCACGCGCTGTACGAAAGGCTGCTGAAAGTGGTCAACGAGACCTTCATGTTCAGCGGCTTCTGCTACACCCAGTTCGCCGACACCTTCCAGGAAGCCAACGGCCTGCTCAACGCCGACCGCACCCCCAAGCTGCCTTTCGAGGTGATCAGCGCCGCCACCCGCAACGTCCCGCTGCAGCCGCGTGACCCCGAGCAGGAGGGCGAAGGACCACCTGCCTGACATGCGCTCGTGAAGGCGCTCTTCTCGGCGTAGGCGGTCGGTCCGCAGCACTGGATTGTTCGATCAACCGCCCGCCCGCCGCATCCCGCGGGCGCTGAAGGAGTGAGGTCATGACAAGCATCGTCGTTTTCAGCCATCTGCGCTGGGATTTCGTGTTCCAGCGGCCGCAGCACCTGTTGTCGCGCCTGGCGCAGCATTATCCGGTCCTGTTCGTCGAGGAGCCGGAATACGAGGACGGCGCGCCGTTCATGCAGCGGTCCCACCCCGCGCCGAACGTGACCGTGTGCCGCGCGCGCACGCCGATCCAGGCCCAAGGCTTCCACGACGACCAGCTGCGCCTGCTGCAGCCGATGGTGGCCCGGCTGGCGCCGCCAGGAGAGCAGCTCATCGCCTGGTTCTACACGCCGATGGCCCTGCCGCTGCTGCAGGCCTTGCCGCCGGCGCTGGTGGTCTACGATTGCATGGACGAGCTGGCCTCGTTCAGGAATCCCCCGAAACAGCTGCTGCAGCGCGAGAGCGCCCTGCTGAACATCGCCGACCTCGTGTTCGCCGGCGGCCCCAGCCTGTACGAAGCGAAGAAGCACCGCCACGCGAGCGTGCACTGCTTCTCCAGCAGCGTCGACGTGGCGCATTTCCGGCAGGCCCTCGACCGCGGCCGCGTCCATCCCCAGCAAACCGGGATCCCGCGTCCGCGCCTGGGCTTCTACGGCGTGCTGGACGAGCGCTTCGATCCCGAGCTGGTGGGGGCCGTCGCCGATGCGCATCCGGAATGGCAGATCGTACTGGCCGGCCCCGTCGTGAAGATCGACGAGGAGCGCCTGCCGCGCCGCGCCAACATCCATTACCTGGGCCAGCAGCCCTACGGCGCCTTGCCCGATCTGCTGGCCGGCTGGGACGTCTGCCTGATGCCCTTCGCGATCAACGAGGCGACCAGGTTCATCAGCCCGACCAAGGTGCTGGAATACATGGCGGCGCGGCTGCCGATCGTCAGCACGCCGATCGCCGACGTCGTTAATCCCTACGGCCACGTGGTGGCGATCGCCAGCGGGGCGGACGAATTCACCGCCGCCTGCGAAGCGGCGCTGGCGCTGACCGACGAGCAGCGCCAGCGGATGCTGGCGGCCATGGACGCGGTGGTCGCCGCGACTTCCTGGGACAACACCGCCCGGCGCATGCACGCGCTGCTCGAAGCAACGCCGGCGCGCGGCGAGGGCAGGGGCCTGCACGCGTCCGCGGCGTCCGGACCGTCGGCGGCCGCCGCCGGGGCCTTCGCGCCGAACGTGAATCCGATGCGCGGCCAGGGCGCGCGCCATGTCGGCGCCGTGATCGTGGGCGGCGGCCCGACCGGCCTGTCGGCGGCCTATCACCTGGGCCCGGACACCCTGCTGCTGGAGCGGCACGACAGCGTCGGCGGCTGGTGCCGCTCGATCGAAGACCACGGCTTCACCTTCGATCACGCCGGCCACATCATGTTCTCGAACGATCCCTACGTGCTCAGGATGGTTGAGCTGCTGCTGGGCGATAACGTGCACTGGCAGAACCGCGAAGCCTGGGTCTACAGCAAGGGTGTGTATACGCGCTATCCCTTCCAGGGAGCGCTGTACGGCCTGCCGCCCAAGGTCATCGCCGAATGCATGATGGGGGCGATCGAGGCGCGCTACGGCTCCGGCGAATCCGACGCCGCCGATGCGCAGGCCATCGACGACTGCTGCGCCGACGGCACCACCGACGTCTGCAACACCGACCGCGCCGTCAAGGGGCAGGTGAAGAACTTCGAACAGTTCATCTACAAGGTCTGGGGCAAGGGCATTGCGAAGCACTTCGCGATTCCCTACAACCGCAAGCTCTGGACCGTGCCGCTGTCCGACATGGAAACCTCCTGGCTGGGCGGGCGCGTGCCGCTGCCGAACCTGGAAGAGATCGTGCAGGGTGCGCTCGAGCCAATGCCGGCGCCGGTGGGGCCGAACGCGCGCTTCGGCTACCCGCTGCAGGGCGGCTTCCAGGCCCTCATGAATGGTTTCCTGCCGCATATCAAGGGCAAGATCGAACTCGGCGCCGAGGTCGTGCAGGTGCTGCCGCGCGAGCACATCGTCGCCCTGGCCGACGGCCGGCGCTTCCGCTACGACGACCTGATTTCGACGATGCCGCTGCCGGAGCTGATCAAGGCCATCGGCAAGGAAGCGCCGGAAGCCGTGCGCACGGCGGCGAAGGGACTGCGCCATGTGTCGATCCGCTGCGTCAACGTCGGGATCGACCGGGTGGCCACCGACAAGCACTGGATCTACTACCCGGAAGACACGATCTTCCACCGCATCTTCGTGCAGGGAAATGCCGCGCCGGCATGCAATCCGCCGGGCGGTTTCGGCTTCACCTGCGAGATCTCGTATTCGCCGACGAAACCGCTGCCGCTCGACGGCGAGGCGCTGATCGCGCGTGCGATCGACGATTGCCGCAAGGCCGGCTTCATCCGCGACGACGACCGCATCCTGACCGCGAACCAGGTCGACCTGCCTTACGCCTACGTGCTGTACGACCACCAGCGCGCGCGCAACGTCGAAACCTGCAAGGCCTGGCTGAAGCAGTTCGACATCACCCTGGTCGGCCGCTACAGCGAGTGGGAGTACTACAACGCCGACCACGCCCTGCTGGCCGGCAAGCGCGGCGCCGACAGCGTCCTGGCCAAGCGCAGGCGCGCACAGAAAGTCGGCGCGGAGTAAGCGATGGGGCGGTGCGCCTGGCCGGCCACGCTGCTCGCGCTGTCCCTGGCCTGGCTGCCGGAGGCGCCGGCAGCCTCGCCGGCCGCGGCTGCGCCATCGGCTTCGGCATCGGCGGAATACCTGCCTTACGGTTCGGTACTGGACAACCCGCGTCCGGTGGCGGCGCCGCACCAGGGCGGCCTGTTCCGCATCAGCCATGGCGGGCGGGTGGCCTATCTGTTCGGTACCGTGCACGTCGGCACGCGCGGCTTCTATCCCTTGCCGCCCGAGGTCAGCCGCGCGCTGGGCAGCGCCAACCGGGTCGTGGTCGAACTCGACACGCGCGCCGACGACGCCTGGCTGCGCGCGCTCGCCCTGCACGGCAGGTATGCGGCCGGCGACGACATCCGCCGCCACCTGCCGGCGCCGACCCTGCGGACGCTGACCGCGGTGCTGCATGCGCGCGGCATCAGCCTGGCCAGCATGGCCGGCTATAAACCCTGGCTGGTGGCCAACCTGCTGCTGAGCGCGGAGCTGGAAGGCAAGGGCTACCGCCGCAGCGACGGCGTCGAGCGGACGCTGCTGGCCCAGGCGCAGCGCCGCAGGATCAAGGTGGCCGAGCTGGAAAGCGCCGAATACCAGCTGGCCTTGTACGACAGCATGGACGAGGCCAGCGCCGCACGCTATCTGCAGGACGTGCTGGATGGCCTGGCCGACGGGCGCGCGCTGCGAACGGCCGAGGCCGTGATCGAGGCCTGGGCGTCGGGCGACGTGCGCGCCCTGGACGTGGTGCTACAGCAAAGCACCGCCGGCCCAGGCGCGGTGGCGGAGTTCACCCGCCGCGTGCTGCTGGAACGGCGCAATCCCGACATGGCGGATCACATCGAGCGCCTGATGCGCCAGGACAGCGTCACCTTCGTCGGCGTGGGCTTGCTGCACCTGCTTGGCGCGAATGGTTTGCCCCAGCTGCTGGCACAGCGGGGCTATCTGGTGGAGCGGGTCTATTGAGGGGCCTTTGTTCAGTGCTGAATGACGCCGCCGGCATGGTTGACCCGGTCTCCGCTGCGGAAGTCCGGCGTGGTTTCCTGGGTGATGACCTGGGTGCTGCCATCGTCCATTCGCAGGGTGACGCGGTAGACGCGGTCGGTCGAGGAGCTGCCGGTGGTGCTGGCCGCGCCGCTGCCGCCCACCGCCGCCGCACCGACCGCGCCCGCACCGGCGACACCGCCGGCCGTGCGCGGCACCACCTCGACTGCCAGGACGGTGGCGTTCGGGCTCGAGCCGGCGGCCGTCGATCCGGTGGCGCCCGACGCACCCCAGGCGCCCTGGCCGGTGGTGGCGCTGGCGGTGCCGCCGCTGGTGCCGGTCGTGGTGGTGCCGGTACCGCTGCCGCTGTCCATGCCGCTGCTGGTGCCGGAGCTGCCCGAGGTGCCCGCCGTGCCCGAGCTGCCGGACGTACCGGAACCGGACTGGTCGTAGCCCGAACCGGTGGCGGTGCCCGAGCTGCCGGAGGTGCCCGAAGTACCGGAGCTGCCGGAACTGCCCGAACTACCGGAACTGCCGGAACTGCCCGAGCTGCCGCTGCCGCCGCCCCAGCCGGCCGAACCGCTGGAACCGGTGCCGGCGCCGGTGCCGGACATGCCGCCGCTGCCGCCGCTGCTGGTGGCGCTGCCGCTGTCCATGCCGCTGCTGCTGCCGGAACTGCCGACGCTGCCGCTGCTGCCGCTACTATCGCTGCCTTGCATGGAACTGCACGCGGACAGGCCGAAAGCCAGCGCCAGCAAGCCCGCCAGGAGACCACTCTGGTGTTTTTGCCTCATGATTCACTCCTTCTGATGGGAAACGTTATCAGGGTTTGTGCGTGACGATGCCGCGTGCCACCCTGATAAGAGGGGTGTTCAGGATCGACGTTCCAGTTGACTCGGGTTGGGCATGAGCCACGTCAAGGACATGACTGGTTCAAAGAATTCGTGTCAACCGGAGACTCAGCGCCGCGGTTCGGGCACGCTTTTCGGCACCACCAGGGTCAGCAGCAAGGACACCAGCACGGCCGCGCCGCAATCGACGGCCCAGTCGCGCACGTCGGCGCCGCGGTAGGGGAAGAAGCTCTGGATGAACTCGTCGCCGGCGCCCATCAGGGCGATCGCCAGCACGGCCTTGACGGCGCGCGCGGCCGGGCTGCCGGTGCTGCCCAGCCAGCACAGCAGGGTGAGGATGGCATATGCCACCGAGTGCAGGACGACGCCGGGCGCATAGTGCCCGATGTCGGCGCGTGCACCGGGGATATTGCCGGCAATCACGATCGCCAGATACATGAAAATGGCGGCGGCGCGGCAAGCAAGACGCAGGCGGGGAGTGGAGAGCAGGAGGGACGGGGCGGCAGGCATGACCGAACCTTACCATGAAGCATGCCGGCACGCCGGTCCGGCACCGGGCCGTGCCAGCGGCAGGAATGCGAGGGGATTCGGTTGGCGCTGTTCGCGCTAAGTGTTGAATCGGCCCAGCGCGGCTCTCAAGAAAGCGTCTGCGCTGGAAATGCGCCGGCCGTCCAGCGCCCAGCGCCAGCCGAAATAATGCGACAGGTAGCGGCTGGCGACGCCGCGGAACGGCAGCAGCCAGGTCCGCATCCGGCTGTGATAGGCGTTCACGTTCTGGATATGCAGGGCGCCGCGCCGCT
>CAJYXO010000033.1 GCA_913778765.1 uncultured Massilia sp.
GGCCACGGCGACCTGCGCCGCATCCTGACCGACTATGGCTTCATCGGCCACCCGTTCCGCAAGGACTTCCCGATTTCGGGCTATGTCGAGATGCGCTACGACCCCGAGCAGAAGCGCGTGATCTACCAACCCGTGACGATCGAGCCGCGTGAAAACATTCCGCGCGTGATCCGCGAAGAAACCTACGGGATGAAATAATGGCTGAGCTTAAGAATTACACCCTGAACTTTGGTCCGCAGCACCCGGCAGCGCACGGCGTGCTGCGTCTGGTGCTGGAACTGGACGGCGAGGTCATCCAGCGCGCCGACCCGCACATCGGCCTGCTGCACCGCGGCACCGAAAAGCTGGCGGAAACCCGCACCTACCTGCAGTCGGTACCGTACATGGACCGCCTCGACTACGTGTCGATGATGTGCAACGAGCACGGCTACGTGCTGGCGATCGAGAAGCTGCTGGGCATCGAAGCCCCGATCCGCGCGCAGTACATCCGCGTGATGTTCGACGAGATCACCCGTATCCTGAACCACCTGATGTGGCTGGGCGCGCACGCGCTCGACATCGGCGCCATGGGTCCGTTCCTGTACGCTTTCCGCGACCGCGAAGACCTGTTCGACGTGTATGAAGCCGTGTCGGGCGCGCGCATGCACGCGGCCTACTACCGCCCGGGCGGCGTCTACCGCGACCTGCCGGACGTCATGCCGCAGCACAAGCCGTCGCTGGTGCGCAGCCAGAAGGCCGTGGACGAGCTGAACGAAATCCGCCAGGGCTCGGTGCTGGACTTCATCGACGGCTTCACCAAGCGCTTCGACGGTTACGTCGACGAATACGAGACCCTGCTGACCGACAACCGTATCTGGAAACAGCGTACCGTCGGCATCGGCGTGGTGACCCCGGAAGACGCGAAGGGCATGGGCTTCTCGGGCCCGATGCTGCGCGGCTCGGGCATCGCCTGGGACCTGCGCAAGACCCAGCCGTACGCGGTGTACGACAAGCTGGAGTTCGACATCCCGGTCGGCACCAACGGCGACTCCTACGACCGCTACCTGGTCCGCGTGGAAGAGCTGCGCCAGTCGAACCGCATCATCAAGCAGTGCATCGCCTGGCTGCGCGCGAATCCGGGTCCGGTCATGATCGACAACCACAAGATCGCGCCGCCGTCGCGCGTCGACATGAAGTCGAACATGGAATCGCTGATCCACCACTTCAAGCTGTTTACCGAAGGCTTCCACGTGCCGCCGGGCGAGGCGTATGCCGCGGTCGAGCACCCGAAGGGCGAGTTCGGCATCTACATCGTGTCGGACGGCGCCAACAAGCCCTACCGCCTGAAGATCCGCACCCCGGACTACGTGCACCTGCAGAGCCTGGACGAAATGGCGCGCGGCCACATGATCGCCGACGCCGTGACCATCATCGGTACGCAGGACATCGTGTTCGGTTCGATCGACCGCTAAGTCGGACGTAAGGAAGAGAAAAATGTTATCTGAGCAGTGCTTACAAAAAATCGACCGCGAGCTGGCCAAGTACCCGGCCGACCAGCGTCAATCCGCCGTGATGGCCGCGCTGGCCCACGCGCAGGTCGAACAGGGATGGCTGTCGCCGGAAACGATGCAGGAAGTGGCCGACTACATCGGCATGCCCGCCATCGCCGTGCAGGAAGTGGCCACCTTCTACAACATGTACAACCTGAAGCCGGTCGGCAAGGCCAAGATCACGGTCTGCACCAACCTGCCGTGCGCCCTGTCGGGCGGCGAGCGCGCCGCCCAGTACCTGAAGGACAAGCTGGGGATCGACTACCGCGGCACCACCGACGACGGCGCCTTCACGCTGATGGAAGGCGAGTGCATGGGCGCCTGCGGCGACGCGCCGGTCATGCTGGTGAACAACCACCGCATGTGCTCGTTCATGAGCAACGAGAAGATCGACGCCCTTGTCGAGGAGCTGAAGAAATGACTTCCCTGCACGATCGTCACATCAATCCGCTGATCCTGAAGGACCTGGACGGCGACAACTGGCGCCTGGCCGACTACGTCAAGCGCGGCGGCTACTCGGCCCTGCGCAAGATCCTCGAAGGCGGCGTCACGCCCGAGCAGGTCATCGCCGACCTGAAGGCATCCGGCCTGCGCGGCCGCGGCGGCGCCGGCTTCCCGACCGGCCTGAAGTGGAGCTTCATGCCGCGCCAGTTCCCGGGCCAGAAATACCTCGTCTGCAACACCGACGAAGGCGAGCCGGGCACGTTCAAGGACCGCGACATCATCCGCTACAACCCGCACGCGCTGATCGAAGGCATGGCCATCGGCGCCTATGCGATGGGCATCACGGTGGGTTACAACTACATCCACGGCGAGATCTTCCAGGAATACCTGCGCTTCGAAGAGGCGCTGGAAGAGGCGCGCGCCGCCGGCTTCCTGGGCGACAAGATCATGGGCTCGGAATTCTCGTTCCAGCTGCACGCCCACCACGGCTACGGCGCCTACATCTGCGGCGAAGAAACCGCGCTGCTGGAATCGCTGGAAGGCAAGAAGGGCCAGCCGCGCTTCAAGCCGCCGTTCCCGGCCTCGTTCGGCCTGTACGGCAAGCCGACCACGATCAACAACACCGAGACCTTCGCGGCCGTCCCGTTCATCATGAACATGGGACCCGAAAACTACATGGGCCTCGGCAAGCCGAACAACGGCGGCACCAAGATCTTCTCGATCTCGGGCGACGTCGAGCGTCCGGGCAACTA
>CAJYXO010000034.1 GCA_913778765.1 uncultured Massilia sp.
CATCCGCAGCGCGCCGCGTTCCGGCGCCTGCTGAAGGACAGCTGGGACGGCCGCGCCAGCATCGGCTCGGTCGGCTACCGCCTGGCGCAGCAGTTCCGCTGGTCGCTGTATGAACTGGTGTTCGCCGCCGCCAACGCCGAGATGGCGAAGCTCGACCCGCGCGCCAGCATGATGGCGGCCACCTCACGCTGGCCGACGGTGCTGGCGCGCCTGCTGGACGAGCGCCCGGCGGCCTGGCTGCCGGCCGGCCATGCGAGCTGGCAGGACCTGCAGCTGGCCGCGATCGACCGCGCCATTCTCGAAGTGACGAAGGACGGCGTCCCGCTCGACAAGGCGACCTGGGGCGCGCGCAACACGGCGGCGATCGTGCATCCGATCGCGAACGCGCTGCCGATCCTGAAGCGCTGGCTGGGCGCGCCGGCCGACCAGCTCCCCGGCGACGCCAACATGCCGCGCGTGGCGGGACCGAAGTTCGGGCAGTCGGAGCGGCTGACGGTGTCGCCGGGCCGGGAGGAAGAGGGCCTGTTCGACATGCCGGGCGGGCAGAGCGGGCATCCGCTGTCGACGTGGTTCCTGCGCGGGCATGCGGATTGGGTGGCGGGGAAGCCGACGCCCTTGTTGCCGGGGCCGGCGCGGCATACCCTGATATTCGCGAAATGAGGGGCGGCTTATTTGGCGTCCACCGGCACCCACAACGACTGCAGCATGCCGGTGACCGTGTCCGCCGGCGCCGGCCGCCCCAGATAAAAGCCCTGCACCAGGTCGCAGCCGTACTCCTCCAGCAGCACCAGCTGCTCGCCGGTCTCGACGCCTTCAGCCACCACCATCATCTTGAGGCCGTGCGCCATCGCGATGATGGCGCGCGTGATCGCCGCATTCTCCGAGTCCTGGGGCAGGCCGCTGATGAAGCTGCGGTCGATCTTCAGGGCGCGCACGTCGAAGCGTTTTAAATAGTTCATCGACGAATAGCCGGTGCCGAAGTCGTCGATCGACAGGTAGACGCCGATCGCGCGCAGCTGCTCGAGTGTGGCCAGGGTCGCCTTGGCGTCGTCCATCAGCGTGCCCTCGGTCAGCTCGAGTTCCAGCAGGCGCGGATCGAGGCCGGTGTCGTGCAGGGCCGACAGCACGATCTGGCTCAGGTTCTCGTCCTTGAACTGCTTGGCCGACAGGTTCACCGCCATCCGCACCGGGCGCCGCATCAGCTTCTGCCAGGCGCGCGCCTGGCTGCAGGCGGTGCGCAGCACCCATTCGCCGATCGGGACGATCAGGCCGGTCTCCTCGGCCAGCGGGATGAACTCGGTGGGCGAGATGATGCCGCGCTCCGCATGGCGCCAGCGCACCAGCGCTTCGACGCCGACGATCTCGGACGAGCGTACGTCGAGCTGGGGCTGGTAGAGCAGGTAGAGTTCGTCGTTCTGCAGGGCCTTGCGCAGGCCGACTTCCAGCCTCACGTGGCTCATGATCTGCATCGTCAGCGAGGACGAATACAGCTTGGCGTTGTTCTTGCCGCAGTTCTTCGCGTGGTACATCGCGGTGTCGGCGTACTTCAGCAGCGAGGTGCAGTCGTCGCCGTCTTCCGGGAACAGCGAGATGCCGATCGAGGCGGTCACGAAAATCTCGTTGCCCTCGATGAGGAAGGACCGGCGCATCGCGTCCTTGACGCGGTGGGCGACGTTCAGCGCATGCTCGACCCGGTCCAGGTCCGGGATCAGGATCGTGAATTCGTCGCCGCCAAGGCGCGCCAGGTTCGTGTCCGGGCGCGGGTCGCCGCCCTCGCGGGTGAGCGAGTCGCCGCGCGACAGCAGGTCGCTCGGGCGGATCGTGTCGCGCAGGCGGTCCGAGACCTGCTGCAGCAATTGGTCGCCGACGTTGTGGCCGAGCGTGTCGTTGATGCGCTTGAAGGCGTCGAGGTCCATGAACAGCACCGCGAACTTCTTGTTGCCGATCTTCGAGCGCTGCAGCTCGCGCTCCAGCATCTCGAGGAAGGCCTGGCGGTTCGGGATGCCGGTCAGGCTGTCGCAGTAGGCCAGGCGCCGGATCTGTTCCTCGGCGCGCTTGCGCTCGCTGATGTCGCGCACCAGGCCGAGCACCTCGCTGGCGCCGGTGGCGACCAAGCGCGCCTCGAAGTGCTGGACCTGGCCGAAGCGGATCAGCTCATATTCGACGGAGCGCACCTGCTGGATGCGCAGCGCGACTTCGACCTGTTCCAGCATGCGCTCGGCGATATCGCGCGGCAGCACTTCGCCGACGTGCTTGCCCACGCATTCGTCGGCCGGGAACACGTGGCGGCGCTCGCCCGAGCGCCCGGGCTCATAGTCGAGGTAGAAGCCGTCGCCGTTCATGCGGAAGAAGGTGTCGGGAATGGCCGCCAGCACGGCACGGTTCTGGGCGTCGGCGATGCGCAGGCGGACGATGGCGTCCGAGGCGCGCAGCACGTACAGCACGCGGTGCCCGAGGATCGGCCAGTTGATCGGCTTGGAGACGAAGTCGGTGGCGCCGGCTTCGTAGGCGTTGGTGACGGCTTCGAGGTCGTCGCCGCCGGTCACCATCACGATCGGCACGCTGGCGCCGTTTTCGAGGTCGCGGATCGCGCGGCAGGCCGCGAAGCCGTCCATGCGCGGCATCTCGACGTCCATCAGGATCAGGTCGGGCGAACATTCGCGCGCGAGCTGCACGGCCTGGACGCCGTCCTCGGCTTCGATCGCGGCGAGGTTCACGCCTTCCAGCATCTCGAGCATCAGCAGGCGCATCACCGGGTCGTCATCGGCGACCAGGACCACGCCGCGGCCATTCGCGCGTTGTTTCGAGCAGGGAGCTGGCATGTCAGGTTTCCTTCTCAAGTAAAGCGGTGAGCGAGTCGCGGACGGCCTGGAACTCCTGTTCCATATTGGTCAGCAGGGAGTCGGCGCCTTCGGTGGTGTCGGCGCGTCCGAGGTGCTCCATCGCCTTGCACAGGGCGGCGAGGGCGTCGGCGCCGACGTTGGCGCTGGCGGACTTCAGGGTATGGGCGATGCGGCGCACGTTGCCGGTGTCGACCTCGTCGATCGCGCGGCGCAGTGAGCCCAGCTGCTGCGGGGTGTCGTCCACATACGTGGCGATCACCTTCTGCACCAGGGCGTCGCCGCGCTCGCGCGACAGCATGCGGATCTTTTCCAGCGCCGCGCGGTTGACGACGTCGCGCTGGATCACCTCGCGCGACGCCGGCGGCAGGCAGGGCGGCTCGTCGTCGTGGTGCACGGTGGCGGCCAGCGGCAGCGCCATCCAGCGCCCGATCACGGCCGCCAGTTCCTGCTGGGTGAAGGGCTTGGACAGGTAGTCGTCCATGCCGGCGGCCAGGCAGGCTTCACGGTCGCCCTGCAGCGCGTTGGCGGTGATGGCGATGATCGGCAGCACCCGACCGCGCCCGGCCTCGCGCTCTTCGCGGCGGATCGCGGCAGTGCCGGCAAAGCCGTCCATCACCGGCATCTGGCAATCCATGAGCACGCAGTCGACCTGCCCGTCGCGCACCATGTGCAGGGCTTCTTCGCCGTTGCGGGCGCAGGCCACGTCCAGCTCCAGGCTTTCCAGCATGGCCTTGGCGACTTCGACGTTGACCGGGTTGTCCTCGGCCAGCAGCACGCGGCGCCGACGCGCGCGGTTCGAGTCGGCACGCAGCGGCTGCGGCGGCACGAAGCGCGGCGCCGGCGCCACCTGGCCGCGTGGACGCGTCGCCAGGCAGGCGAACAGGTCGGCCGCGCGCGCCGGCTTGATCAGCTGGTAGGCCACGCCGGCCTCGCGCCGCTGCACCGGATCGGCCGCCAGCTTGTCGGGCGAGAGCAGGATCAGGCGGGTCGCCCGGGTGGCGGGGTCGGACTTCATCTCGGCCGCCAGCAGCAGGCCGCTGGCCGAACCGAGCTCCATGTCGAGGATCGCGGCGTCGTAGGGCCGGCCTTCGCGCGCCGCGTCAATCAGGCGTTCGAGCGCTTCGTCGGCGCTGTCGGCGCCATCGCACTCGACGTGCCAGGCGGCCAGGTGGCGCTCGAGGCCGACGCGGCTGGTCTCGACCTCGTCGACCACCAGCACGCGCAGCCGGTCGAGGGTGTGCTGGTGGTCGCCCGGCGCATCCGGGTCGACGCGGCGTTTGTCGAAGGCCACCGTGAACCAGAACACCGAGCCCTGGGGGCGCGCATTGTCGACCCCGATCGAGCCGCCCATCAGTTCGACCAGCTGCTTCGAGATCGCCAGCCCGAGGCCGGTGCCGCCGTACTTGCGGGTGGTCGAATCGTCGGCCTGCGAAAAGGCTTCGAAGATGCGGCCGCGCGCCTCGCGCGAAATGCCGACGCCGGTGTCGTGCACCTCGAAGCGCAGCATCACGGCCTGGTTATCCTCGCTGGCGATGCGCACCCGCGCCAGGATCCGGCCCTGGTTGGTGAACTTGATCGCATTGCCGAGCAGGTTGGCCATGATCTGGCGCAGGCGGTTCGGGTCGCCGCAGATCGCCACCGGGATGTCGTTGGCGATGTCGAAGTGCATCTGGATGCTCTTGGCTTCGGCCTGCGGCGTGTAGACGGTGTGGATGTCGTCGAGCAGGTCCCACAGGTTGAAGTTGATGTACTCGACGGTGAGCTTGCCGGCTTCGATCTTCGAGAAGTCGAGGATGTCGTTGATGATCACCAGCAGGTGCTCGCCGGACTGCTTGACCAGCTGGGTGTAGTTGCGCTGGGTGTCGGTCAATTCCGTCCCCAACAGCATCTCGGCCATGCCCAGCACGCCGTTCATCGGCGTGCGGATCTCGTGGCTCATGGTGGCCAGGAAGGCGCTCTTGGCGCGGCTGGCCGCTTCGGCCGCGTTCTTGGCCTTTTCCAGCTGCTCGGTGCGCACCGAGACCTGCCGTTCGAGCTCGTCGCGGTGGTGGGTCAGGGCCTGGCCGCGGCCCTCGACCTGGGCCAGCATGTTGTTGAAGCTGTCGATCAGGGCGCCCAGCTCGTCGCTGCGCTGGTGGCTGATGCGCAGCGTGTAGTTCTGGCTGGCGGCGACCTTCTGCGCGGTGCCGATCAGCTTGGCGATCGGCTCGGCGATGCTGCGCCGCACGCGCCGCGCCAGCAGCCAGGCGGTCAGCATGGCGCAGGCCAGCGCGACCGCCATCACGCCGATCGCGCGGCCCAGGCGCAGCCACACCGGGCGCTGGTCGGCTTCCAGCATGATCGCGCCGAAGGGCTGGCCGCCGGCCTCCAGCGTGACCGGACGATAGACGCGCATGCTCGTCATCCAGAACCGGCTGGCGGCGAGGCTCGCCGCATCCAGCGCGGCCGGGCCCAGCTCGGGCAGCTCGTCCGGCTGGGCGGCCTCGCTGCCGTCGGCGTGCCAGGCGGCGAAGCGGCGGCCCTTGCGGTCATACAGGACGGCGGCAATCAGGGCGGGGCGCGCCGAGGACGCCGCCAGGATCTGGCCGGCCAGCTTGCGGTCGTTGAATTGCAGGGCATCCTGGCTGCTGCGCGCCAGCACCTGGGCCAGCGCGGCCAGTTCGGCGCTCTCATGGCGGCGGTGCTCGGCCACGGTGGCGGTGGCGAAGGCGGCATAGGCGACCACTAGCGCGCTGGCAGCCGACAGCAGGCACATGATCGTCAGTTTCTGGCTCAGGCTGGAACGCGCGAATGTCGGCATAGTCGAAGCAATCCGGAGGGAAAAAGCTTTCCCGCAAGAAGGGACTATAGGGGAGGGGATGTCAGGCGCATTTGTGGTGGATCAAAATAAAAAGGGACGCCACAGAGGCGTCCCTTCGATCGTGCTGGCAATCCGCGACAAGCTCAGCAGCAACCGCCGCGTTTGCCGTTGCCGTACCTGGCCTGCTGGCGCTCGCGGAAGAATTCCTCGTAGCTCATGATGGGCTGATCCGGGTGGGTCTTTTCCATGTGCGCCACGTAGGTGTCGTATTCCGGCAGGCCGACCATCAGGCGCATGCTTTGCCCGAGGTACTTGCCGGCCTGTGCGAGCGTGCCGAACATGTCAGGCCTCGACCGCCGGTTCGACCGGCACGTACGGGGTTTCCTTGGCGCTCGGACGGCTTTCCTTGTTCGCCCGCAGGGCGGTACGGAAGCCGAACAGCACCACGGCCACCACCACGAACATGAAGAAGCCGCACAGGGTGGCGTCCAGGTAGTCGTTGAAGATCACGCGGCCCATCTGGTCCAGGCTCTTGGCCGGCGCCAGCACCTGGCCCTGGTCGAGGGCGGTCTGGAATTTCTGCGCATGGGCCAGGAAGCCGACCTTGACGTTGGCGTCGAAGATCTTCTGCCAGCCGGCGGTCAGGGTGCAGATCAGCAGCCAGATGGTCGGCACGATGGTGACCCAGGCGTACTGGCCGCGCTTCATCTTGAACAGCACGACGGTGCCCAGGGTCAGTGCGATACCGGCCAGCATCTGGTTGGCGATGCCGAACAGCGGCCACAGGGTGTTGATGCCGCCCAGCGGATCGACCACGCCCTGGTAGAGGAAGTAGCCCCAGGCCGCCACGCACAGGCCGGTGGCGATCAGGTTGGCCGGCAGCGACTCGGTGCGCTTGAAGGACGGCACGAAGGCGCCCAGCAGGTCCTGCAGCATGAAGCGGCCGGCGCGGGTGCCCGCATCCACCGCGGTCAGGATGAACAGGGCCTCGAACAGGATCGCGAAGTGGTACCAGAAGGCCATCATGGCCTTGCCGCCGATGACGTTCGACAGGATGTGGGCCATGCCGACCGCCAGGGTCGGGGCGCCGCCGGCTCGCGAGATGATGGTGTTCTCGCCGACGTCCTTGGCCATCTGGGTCAGCATCTCCGGCGTGATCACGAAGCCGAGGTTCGACACCGCGGCGGCGGCGGACTGCGCGGTGGTGCCGACCAGGGCGGCCGGGCTGTTCATCGCGAAGTAGACGCCCGGATCGATGGTCGAGGCGGCGACGAGCGCCATGATGGCGACGAAGGATTCCATCAGCATGCCGCCGTAGCCGATGAAGCGGGCGTGGGTCTCGTTCTCGATCATCTTCGGCGTGGTGCCCGAGGAGATCAGCGCGTGGAAGCCGGACACGGCGCCGCAGGCGATGGTGATGAAAAGGAAGGGGAACAGCTTGCCCGACCAGGCCGGACCGGTGCCGTCGATGAAGCGGGTCAGGGCCGGCATCTGCATCATCGGGGCGACGAACACGATGCCCAGCGCCAGGGCGACGATGGTGCCGATCTTGAGAAAAGTAGACAGGTAGTCGCGCGGCGCCAGCAGCAGCCACACGGGGATCACGGAAGCGACGAAGCCGTAGCCGATCAGCATCCAGGTCAGCTGGGTGCCGGTGAAGGTGAACATCGGGGCCAGGGTGGCCGAATCGTGCACGTACTGGCCGCCGATGATCGCTCCCATCAGCAGCACGAAGCCGATCAGCGAGACTTCGCCGATGCGGCCGACGCGGATTAAGCGCGAGTACACGCCCATGAACAGGGCGATCGGGATGGTCGCCATCACGGTGAAGGAACCCCAGGGCGAGCCGGTCAGGGCCTTCACGACGATCAGCGCCAGCACGGCCAGGATGATCACCATGATCATGAAGGTGCCGAACAGGGCAATGACGCCCGGGATCTCGCCCATTTCGGATTTGATCAGGTCGCCCAGCGAGCGGCCGTCGCGGCGCATCGACAGGAACAGCACCATGAAGTCCTGCACGGCGCCGGCGAACACGACGCCGGCCAGGATCCACAGCATGCCGGGCAGGTAGCCCATCTGCGCGGCCAGGACCGGGCCGACAAGCGGACCGGCGCCGGCGATCGCGGCGAAGTGGTGGCCGAACAGCACGTAGCGGTTGGTCGGCACGAAGTCGAGGCCGTCGTTGAATTTGTAGGCCGGGGTCTGGCGGCGGGCGTCCAGGCCCATCACCTTGTCGGCGATGTAGAGGCTGTAGAAACGGTAGGCGATCAGGTAGACGCACACGGCGGCGACCACGACCCAGACTGCGTTGATGGATTCGCCGCGGTTCAAGGCGACATAGGCGAGCGCAATGGCGCCCGCCAGCGAAAGCGCGGCCCAACCGAGCCGGCTCGTAAGACGATTCATGATGACTCCTCCAAGTGACTGCTTGTTCTGTAGCTGCTTTTCTTGCTTACATGACTCGCAAGCTATGGGTCAGTATCTTGCACCGCCAAGCAATCAACAAGCGCATGATTACGCAGCCTCGTCCGTAAAACTACGTAGGGCAGGCTGCATGATCAGGCGTACAATTTCATGTTACGACGAAAATCATGCGCACGGAATGAAGTTACGGCAGAAGTTCATTGTTCTCGCGATCGCCCCGCTGATCGTGGCCCTGTGCGCCATCGCCTTGTTCATCCGCCAGCAGGCCGTCACCCTGGCCCAGCAGCAGCGCGCCACCATCCAGCAGGCCTACATCGCCACCAAGCAGGCCGAACTCGAGCATTACGTGGAACTCGCCTCGCACGCCATCGCCCACCTGACCGGCTCGGGCCGCAAGGACCCGGCCACGCTCGAGGAAGCCAAGCGTGTGCTGGCCTCGCTCAGCTTCGGCAACGACGGCTACTTCTTCGTGTATGACCTCGACGGACGCAACCTGATGCATCCACGTCAGCCTGAGCTGATCGGCCGCAATCTGTGGAACCTGCACGATCAGTTCGGCGCGCCGACCATCCAGAACCTGATCGCGGTGGCGAAGGGGGGCGGCGGGCTGGTGCGCTACAACTGGGCCAAGCCCTCGAGCGGCGTGTCCGCGCCGAAGCTCGGCTACGTGGTCCTGATCCCGGACTGGGGCTGGATGATGGGGAGCGGCCTCTACCTGGACGACGTCGACGCCGCCCTCGAGAAAGTCGACGCCCAGCAGTCGCGCAACATCGAGACCACGATGTGGTGGATCGCCGGGCTGGCGATCCTGTCGGCGCTGGCGGTCGCGATTTCCGGGCTGGCGCTGAACGTCAGCGAATCGCGGGTGGCCGACGCCAAGCTGAAGGTGCTGGCCCAGCGCGTGGTCGATTCGCAGGAGGCCGAGCGGGCGCGCCTGTCGCGCGACCTGCACGACGGCATCAGCCAGTGGCTGGTGTCGATCAAGCTGCAGATCGAGGCCGGCGTGATCCGCCTGGCCGGCAACCCGGAACAGCAGCGGCAGGCGCACGCCAGCTTCGAGCGCACCGCCGAGGAGCTCAACCAGGTGCTGGGCGAAGTGCGGCGCATCTCGCACGATCTGCGGCCGACCTTGCTGGACGATCTGGGCCTGGCCGCCGCGCTCGAGCACCTGGCCGAGGAATTCAGCCAGCACAGCGGCATGCCGGTCGCGTTTTCCGCCACCGGCCGCGTCGACCGGCTGCCGCAAGTGGTCTGCACGGTGCTGTTCCGCATCGCCCAGGAGGCGCTGACGAACATCGAGCGCCACGCCGGCGCCAGCAAAATATCGCTGAGCCTGAGCCGGCGCCGCCAGGACCTGGTGCTGGCGATCGCGGACGACGGCGCCGGTTTCGATACCGAAGACGTCGCCGCCCACCCGCAGCGCGGCATCGGCCTGCGCAACATGACGGAGCGCCTCGACGCCATCGGCGGCGCCCTCCGGATCACATCATCGAAGGCGGGCACCACGGTGCACGCGAGCGTCGACCTGAGCCACTGGAACCATGACTGACACCATTCGACATACCGTCCACATCATGCTGGTCGACGACCACCCGCTGGTGCGCGACGGCCTGCGCGCGCGCCTGGAAGCGGTGCCGCATTTCCGCGTCGTGGCCGAAGCCGGCTCGGGTACCGAAGCCCTGGCCATGCTGGCATCGAGCCGCGTCGACCTGGTCCTGATGGACATCACCATGCGCGACGGCAGCGGCATCGACGCCACCGCCGAACTCGGACGCAGCCATCCGGGCATCGCCGTGCTGATCCTGTCCATGCACGACAAGCTCGAATACGTGACCCAGGCCATGCAGGCCGGCGCGCGCGGCTACGTGCTGAAGGACGCGCCGGGCAAGGACATCGTGCTGGCGATCGACACCGTGATGGCCGGCGGGATCTATTACAGCGCCCCGGTGGCGCGCCAGCTCGCGCGACCGGCCGTGCCGGACAACCAGCTCACCACGCGCGAGCAGGAAGTCCTGCGCCACATCGCCAACGGCGAATCGAACAAGCAGATCGCGCGGGCGCTGGATCTGTCGGTGCGGACCGTCGAGACGCACCGCCTGAACATCAAGCGCAAGCTGGGGATCGAAGGGCAGGCGGAGCTGATCAAGTTCGCAGTAGAGCATGCGCACTAAATATGTATGTACAATTTGTATCCATACGGAAACACTTCAGTTGCTTTCCGATAAGGCCTGCACTACTATGAAAGAATTAAGCAATCATGCATAGACGCTAAGCCAAGACATGCCCACCGCCCCATTCCCGCTGGTTGAGATCCGCTCCGTCGCCAGCGCACAGAACGAATGGGTGGCGCTCCTGTTGCGGCCCGCGGAGGGCGGTTTCGACGAAGCCACCCTGCGCGCCATGTTCGGCACGCCGGACCTGCTGGCCGCGGTGGCCCCGCTGGATTGCATCGTGCTGCTGGATTCCCCGGCCGACCTCACACCCCCCGTATTGAGCCTGCTGCCGCCCGGCCGTGTGGTGCTGGCCGTCGCCGCCCGGTCGCTGGCGGGCGAGGGGATGGAAAAGCGCCTCGCGCACCTGCAGCTGGACGGCTACCGCGTGCTGCTGGACGGCCCACTGCCCGCCGGCATGCAGCGGCCGATGGCCCTGCGCGGCGTGTCCCGTGACTATGCCGGCGCGGCCGGCGAATGCGCGACGCTCGCTCCCGGCTCGCTGCCGGCGCTGTTCGGTCCGCACCTGGCGCGCGGCGTCGACAGCCTGGCCGCCATGCGCGCCTGCGAAATCGCCGGATTCGGCTGGTTTTCCGGCGCCTACGCCCTCGACGATGCCGGCGCCGCGCCGCACGACCCGGATGGAGGCCACGCCGACGACGGCACCACGCGCCGCCGCCTGATGACCATGCTGGCGCTGCTGGCCCGCGACGCCGATTCGCGCGAGCTCGAAGCCCAGCTGAAGCAGGACCCGGGGCTGTCGTATCACCTGCTCAAGCTGGTGAACTCGGCGGCCTTCGCGGTCGGCGCCCCGATCACCAGCTTCGGCCAGGCCATCAGCCGCATCGGCCGGCGCCAGCTGCAGCGCTGGCTGCAGCTGCTGCTGTATGCGCGCCAGCACCCGGACGGCCCGCCGAACCTGCTGCTGCCGATTGCCGCCCGCCGCGGCGCGGTGCTCGAAGCCCTCTGCAAGCACGACGGCTGCGACCGCGACGAGCAGGACCTGGCCTTCATGACCGGCGTGTTCTCCCTGCTGGACCGCCTGTTCGGCATGCCGATGCCCGAGCTGCTGCGCGACCTGAACCTGCCGGCCGAAGTGGAAGCGGCCCTGCTGGCGCGCGAAGGGCAGCTCGGCCAGCGCCTGCGCCTGTGCGAGATGCCCGGCCCGACCCGCGAAGTCCTGGAAGGCGCGGGCATCGATAGCCTGGCCTGGTGGCAGAGCCAGCTCAACGCCTATCACTGGGCGATACAGGTGGCACGCAATGTCTGACACGCCAGTCGCTGCGCCACCGGACCTGATCGGCAGCAGCGCTGCCGTGTGCCAGGCCGTGCTGCGGCTGCGCGGCGATGCCCTGCATGCCGAACTGGCGCGCATCGCCGGCGAGCTGCTGGCCTGTCCGCGGGCGGCTTTCGTGGCGGCGCCGCTGCCTGCATCGCCGACCGGCGCGGCATCCGCCGATGCGCTGGCCGCCGACGTGATGCGCGATGCGGAGTGCCTGGGGCGCTACGAAATCGCCGGCCGCATCTTCGATGCCGGCGACCGCCGCCAGCTCGAGGGCCTGGCCACGCTCACCGCGACCCTGCTGCAGATGCACGGCCTGGCCCAGCGCACCACCCACGCCTATGCCCAGGTCGAAGCGCAACTGGCGCACCAGTCGCAAATCCTCGACCAGATCCACGAATCGGTGCTGACCACCGACCGCATGGGCTACATCACCAGCTGGAACCGCGGCGCCGAGCAACTGTTCGGCTACAGCGCGGTCGAAGCGGTGGGGCGCCACATCCTGTTCCTCTACGTCGACGAGATGGACCAGGAAGGCGCCGACTTCCCGGACGCCTTTGCGGAGCAGGGCGGGCGCATGATGGAAGTCCGGCGCCGCAAGAAGTCGGGCGAGATCTTCTGGGCCAGCCTGTCGCTGTCGCCGCTGCGCGACCTCGACGACAAGCCGGTCGGCCTGATCGCCTACCTGACCGACATCACCGAACGCAAACAGGCCGAGGAACGCCTGCACCACCTGGCCTATTACCAGGAACTCACCGGCCTGCCGAACCGCACGCTGTTCGCGCGCCTGGTCGACCAGGGCCTGACCTCGGTCCAGCGCAACGAGGGGACGGCCTGCGTGCTCTACCTCGACCTGAACCGCTTCAAGCTGATCAACGGCACCCTCGGCCGCACCGTCGGCGACGAACTGCTGCGCCAGGTCGCCCAGCGCTTCCGCAGCACGCTGCGCGACGAAGACGTGGTCTCGCACCTGGCCGCCGACGAATTCGCGGTCGGCCTGTTCGACGTCCGCCAGCACTTCGAAGCGACCACGGTGGCGCAGAAACTGCAGGCGGTGCTGGAGGCCCCATTCCAGATCGGCGGCCACGACCTGCGCGTGGGCGCCAGCGTCGGCATCAGCGTGTATCCGCAGGACGGGCATGACGCCGAAACCCTGCTGCGCGTGGCCGACATCGCCATGCAGCGCGCCAAGGAAAGAGTCGACAACCCCGACCACAGCGTCGCCTTCTACCGCGGCGACATGAACGAAGGCATGCAGCAGCGCATGCAGATCGAATCCGGCCTGCGCCACGCGCTCGGCCACGGCGAACTGCTGCTGCACTACCAGCCGAAATTCGAAATCGGCAGCGCGCGCCTGGTGGGCGCGGAAGCGCTGGTGCGCTGGCTGCACCCGCAACGCGGGATGGTGCCCCCCATCGAATTCATCCCGCTGGCCGAGAGCACAGGCCTGATCGTGCAGGTGGGCGAGTGGGTGCTGGAACAAGCCTGCGCGCAGGCGGCGATCTGGCAGCGCGCCGGGCTGCCGCCGTTCCGGCTGGCGGTGAACGTGTCGGCGCGCGAGTTCACGGCGTCGCTGCCGGGGCGGGTGGCGGAGACCCTCAAGCGGTACCGCATCGATGCATCGTGGCTGGAGCTGGAGATTACCGAGAGCACGCTGATGCACGATATCGATTACGTCATCGGGATCATGGATCACATCAGTGCCCTGGGCGTGGCTTTGTCGCTGGATGACTTCGGGACCGGGTATTCATCGCTGAGTTATTTGAAGCGCTTCCCGATCGATACCTTGAAGATCGACCGGTCGTTCACCACCGGGATCCCTGCGGATACGAGCGACTGCGCGATCGCCAGCACCATCATCAGCATGGGGCGCAAGCTGGGGCACCGGGTCATCGCCGAGGGCGTGGAGACCCTGGAGCAGATGGAGTTCCTGCGGCAGGCGGGGTGCGACGAGGTGCAGGGGTATTTGTATGGGAAGCCGCTGCCGGCGTATGAGTTCGAGAAGGCGCTCAGGGAGAATTGGTTGCTGGTGGCTTGAGGCCGATCTCCGTCATACCTGCGCACTTCCTGCCGTCATCCCCGTGCACCTGCAGCCGTCATCCCCGCACACTTTTTGCCGTCATTCCCGCGAAGGCGGGAATCCAAGCAGGTGTGCACAGCCGACGGTTCCAACCCTGCCGGTCGAGCAACGATTTATGTATAATGCGGTTCCCCAGGAAGCGTGGCCGAGTGGTTGAAGGCAGCAGTCTTGAAAACTGCCGACGGGGGAACCCGTTCGTGAGTTCGAATCTCACCGCTTCCGCCAAGCATACTGAACAAGAGCCCCACACGCTGGGGCTTTTTTTCGTCGTCTCAAAAGAACGCCCGCTCAGGCAGTTGCGGCGATTAATCCACGCAATCACCGCATGAATTGCGCTGATTGGACTTCGATATCCTGCCGCGCGTCGTGGATTGCGGCAGCCTGATGGGTTGTTGCGAAGCGGATGCGTATAATGTGTTGCTCGACGCCGAGGCCTATGACGAGCGTAATGGTATGGGTCTCGCTGCAGTTCGTAAGCCGCTCAACCAGGAAAAGCCGATGGACAACAGAACAAACAAGCTGCCTGCCGACCAGCCGGTCGCGCTCCTGAGCGACGCGCAGGTGGAAGAGCTGGAAACGCTCGTGGCGCCGCTCGCCGTCGACGATCCTAGCGGCCCCTCGCTGCGCTTCGACCCGATCTTCACCGAGATACGCCTTGCACGCGAGGAAGACGACCCGAGCCTGCCGATGGGCGTGTGGGAGCGGACGCTCAAACGCGCAGACTGGGCCATGATCGCGCAACGCTGCTCGATCACGCTGACCAGGCAGAGCAAGGACCTGCAGATTGCGGGCTGGCTGACCGAAGCGTGGATGCGCCAGACTGGCGTGGAAGGATTGTTCCGCGGTCTCCTGGTGGTCGAGCGCCTGCTGACCGATTTCTGGGGCTCCGTCCACCCGCGCCTGGACGACGACGGCGACGCCGACATGCGCGTGGCGCCGCTGGAGTGGATGAACGCATCGCTGGCGTCGACCTTGCGCTTCAGCGTGCCGTTGTTGCCGCCTGCCGACCGGCTGCCGCCCGAACTAAGCCTGGGGGAATGGGAGCGCATGACAATGCGCGAACTTGCTCGGACCCCGCCCGGCGCCGCGTCGGAGTCGCCCGAAAGCGCTGACATCCTTGATACGCGCGGCGATATCGCCGCCCATGTTGCCGCCAACCTGGGCGGCGCCGTAGCGCGCCGCCTGCGGCTGGTGCGTGCCTGCCTGTCCACGCTTCTGTCCATCGACACTTTTATCGACGCTCGCCTGGGTGCGGAAGCGCCGAACATGTCCAGGCTCCGAGACACCCTGCACGCAATGGAGCGTGTCCTGCTGCAGATGGCTCCATCCGACCGGGGCGAGCCGACGCCGCAACATGGCATGCCTCAGGTACCCGATGCCAAGGCCGGCTTGCCCCCGCCAGCGCAGTCGAACTGGGCCAGCCGCGACGACGCTTACGCGACGCTGGAAGCGATCGCCGACTACCTGGCCCGGATCGAACCGCACAGTCCGACGCCGTACCTACTGCGCCGCGCCGTCAACTGGGGGCGCATGCCGTTGCCGGAGCTGATGGCCGAGATCATCCGCGAGGAAGGCGATTTGACGCGTCTGGGACGCTTGCTGGGCTTGAGCGCTTGACCTGGCTTGTCAACTGTCCTGAATGGACTATCAACATGGGGACGAGCCGATGTGGGATAGCGCTGAATGACCGGTGAAAGGAAAAACGTGAAAAAATTGATTGCGCTGTTACCCATCGCATTGTTGGCGCAAGTCTCGGCCAGCGTACTTGCCAACGAACCTGCAGGAAGCCACGCCAGGGCGCTGAAGCCCCTTACGCAAGGCGATTTCAAAGCCAAGCCGCCGACGAAGGCCAAACCGGCTCCCGGCGTTCGGGAGCATTTGAACCTGGAGCCGGTTACAGCAGAAGAGTTCAAAGCAGGACCCAGGAAAAATGGCAAATCTGGCCCTGGCATCAGAGACCATTTGAACTTGAAACCGCTCACGGCGGACGAGTTCAAACATGCTGCCGGAACGCCTCGCCGGTAACTTACAAAAGGAAGGAAAACATGGAAATTGCCCACATCCAGAACAGGCTCGCGGAACTCCGCGTCAGCTCGGCCTCGTGCGAAGAACAATTACGTTTGCTCGAACAGCGGACGCGCGAGCTGGAGCAGACCAGGCTGCGCATCGCCGGTGCGATCCAGGTGCTTGAAGAGATCGAGCGTGAACTACAGGCGAAGCAGGACGGAAGTTGACGCCGAGATGGGGCGTGCATGGACGTTTCCCACTGTGACGGACCCCTGAGCGCTGCCATGACGGATCATCGCGCCAGGGGCGACACACGATCGAACCACGGCTGAGCCTCCTCGAGCTGCCGCGCCAACTGAAGCAACCGATCCTCACTCCCGAATGGCCCAACAAACTGCACCCCCAACGGCAACCCATCCGCCGTCCAGTACAAGGGCACACTCATCGAAGGCGTCCCCGTCAAATTCGAAAGCTGCGTAAAAGGCACATACCGCAGATTCTCGGTAGCGATCTTCTGCACCGTCGAATCCAGTACGCCAAGCCGCGCCAGCATCCCCAGCACACCAGTATTCAGCAAGAAGCCAAACACCGACTTCTCAAACGAAGAAGGATCGCCGGTACCGTGCTTGATGGGCGGCGCAGCCAACGTCGGCGTCAACAGCAAGTCATACCGCGCATGAAACGCAGCAAGCGAACGCGAATACGCATTCCACCGATTCAACTGCGAAGTCATCTCCACCGCCGACACACTACGCCCAAGCGTAACAAGAATCCGATTCATCAACTCCAGATCCCGCTCCCGTGCCCCAAGCGTTTTGGCACGCGCAACCGCAGCCGGAATCTGTCCGAAATACATGTGCAGATAACTCTGCGCCAGCGCCGCCCCGTCGATCTGCGGCGCCGCTTCCTCGACATGGTGCCCCAGACGCTCCAGCAACGAAGCCGCCTGCGAAACAGCACGAACCGCCTCCGGATGCACCTCGGTCCCGATCGGCGACACAGAAGTAAAACCAATCCGCAAGCGCCCAGGCTCGCGCAGCATGGCCTGCGCATACGGCTTGGAAGGCGGCGCAATCACGAACGGATCCCCCGGCTCGGCCCCTTGCAGGACATCCAGCGCCAACGCCGAATCCCGCACACTGCGCGAAATGACGCCCTCGCTGGACGCCCCGAACCACACCTCGCCAATTCCCGGTCCGGACGACACCCGCCCCCGCGAAGGGCGCAATGCAAACAAACCACAGCAAGCCGCCGGAATCCGCAGCGATCCACCGCCATCGTTCCCGGCCGCCATCGGCACGATCCCGGCAGCGACGGCCGCCGCGGCGCCGCCACTCGACCCGCCCGGCGTGCGCGTCAAATCCCAGGGATTGTTCGTGCGCCCGAACAGCGCGGGATCGGTCACCCCGCGAATCGCAAACTCGGGCAGGTTCGTCTTGCCGAAAATGACCAGCCCGGCCTTCAGATAACGCTCGACGACATGCGCATGCCGCTGCGGAACATAACCGGTCATCGAGCGGCTGCCATAAGTGGTCGGGACGCCGGCATAATCCTGCACACCATCCTTGATCAGGAAGGGCACGCCGCCAAACGGGCCGTCCAACAACCCGGAGGAAATCTGCGACCGCGCCTCCGACTCCATCAGCCGCACCACCGCATTCACGTCCCCATGCACCCGCCGATGCTGCGACAACGCCAGCGCCAGCAGCTCGGAAGCGGCGACGTTACCCTGCGCCACATGCCGGGCGAGGGCGGTGGCATCGCAGGACAGGTACTCGGCAAAATCCATGCTGGCGTCTCCGTTATGCTTGTGATGTAATCTGACACAGAATATTGTCATAGAAGAAATCAGACCGCAATGTCCGAAGTGTCCCAGCTCCTTTCCACCATCAAGCGCCAGCTGAAATTGCAGGGCAAGACCTACCGCGACGTCGCCGCCGCCTTGCAGCTGTCAGAGGCGAGCGTCAAGCGCCTCCTCACCTCCGACACGCTCGGTGTCGACCGCCTGATCGAAATCAGCAACATGCTCGGCTTCACGCTGGCCGAGCTGGCCCAGGAAGCCGCGGTGACGGGAACGCGGCTG
Source organism: uncultured Massilia sp. (assembly GCA_913778765.1). Taxonomy (GTDB): domain Bacteria; phylum Pseudomonadota; class Gammaproteobacteria; order Burkholderiales; family Burkholderiaceae_D; genus Telluria. The sequence continues at coordinate 17,733 of CAJYXO010000034.1, forward strand.
CGCACGCTCACCAATGCGCAGGAAAAGGAACTGGTGTCCGACACGCGGCTCCTCCTGGTCGCGGTCTGCGCGCTCAACCACTGGACCCTGCTGGACATCCTGGCCGTGTACAAGCTGACGGAGGCCGAGTGCCTGCAGAAGCTGCTGCACCTGGACCGCCTGCACCTGATCGCGCTCATGCCCGGCAACCGCATCCGCCTGAACGTGGCGCGCGATTTCGATTGGCTGCCCGACGGGCCGATCCGCCAGTACTTCCGTACCGAGGGCCTCGGCGACTTCCTCGGCAGCGGTTTCGACACGCCCGAGCAGTCGCTGGCCTTCACCCACGGTATGCTGACGGAGAGCGCGCTGGCGCGCGTGCAGGCCGAACTGCGCCAGTTGCGGGCGCGCTTCGCCGAGCTGCATGAGGAAAGCCTGGCGTCGCCATTACCGAAGCGCCGCGGCAGCGGGCTGCTGCTGGCGCTGCGCGAGTGGGAGCCGGCGGCCTTCACCGCGCTGCGGCGCTGACCGGTCCGGGGGCCAATCGAAAGGAGGAGACGAGATGCAAGCCAAACCAAGCTACGTGCACGGCGCACACGATGTGCCGCTGATCGGCGAGACGATCGGGGCCTTCCTGGCCGGCGTCGCCGAACGCCACGGCGGCAACGAGGCGCTGGTCGTGCCGCACCAGCAAATCAGATGGACATATACGGAGCTGAACGAGCGGGTCACGAACCTGGCGGCCGGCTTGCTGGCGCTGGGCCTGCGTCCCGGCGACCGCGTCGGCATCTGGTCGCAGAACTGCGCCGAGTGGGTGCTGGTCCAGTTCGCGACCGCGCGCGCCGGGCTGGTGATGGTCAACATCAATCCGGCCTACCGCCGTTCGGAGCTCGAATACGTGCTGGCCAAGGTGGCGTGCGCCGCACTGATTTTGGCGCCCAGCTTCAAGTCGAGCGACTATCTCGGCATCGTCAGCGATGTCGTGCCGGAGCTGAAAAGCAGCCAGCCGGGAGAGCTGCAATCGAAGGCCTTGCCACACCTGCGCCACGTGATCCGCCTCGGCGCGGAACGCACGCCGGGCATGTCGAATTTCGACGACCTGCTCAAGCCACCGACGGAGCAGCAACAGCAAGACCTCGACACCATCGCAGCCGCCATCCAGTTCGACGACCCGGTCAACATCCAGTTCACCTCGGGCACCACCGGCTCGCCCAAGGGCGCGACGCTCACCCACCACAACATCCTGAACAACGGCTTTTTCGTCGGCGAGGCGATGCGGCTGACCGACCGCGACCGCCTGTGCATTCCGGTGCCGCTGTATCACTGCTTCGGCATGGTGCTGGGGAACCTGGCCTGCGTCACCCACGGCGCGACGATGGTGTTCCCGGGCGAGAGCTTCGAGCCGGCCGCCGTCCTGCGCACGGTGCAGGCCGAGCGCTGCACCGGCCTGCATGGCGTGCCGACGATGTTCATTTCCCTGCTCGACCATCCGGCGTTCGCCGGCTTCGACCTGTCCACGCTCCGCACCGGCATCATGGCCGGCTCGCCCTGTCCGGCCGAGGTGATGAGCCGCGTGATCGAGCGCATGCACCTGGCCGAGATCACGATCGCCTACGGCATGACGGAAACGTCTCCGGTCAGCTTCCAGAGTTCGGTGACGGACCCGGCGCCGTTGCGCGTGTCGACGATCGGCCGCGTGCATCCGCACCTGGAAGTCAAGATCGTCGACGGGGAAGGGCGCATCGTGCCGCGCGGGGTGAAGGGCGAGCTGCTCACGCGCGGCTACTCGGTGATGCTCGGCTACTGGGGCGACGAAGACAAGACCCGCGAGGCCATCGACGCCGCCGGCTGGATGCACACCGGCGACCTCGCCGTCATCGACGACGACGGCTATGCGACCATCGTCGGCCGCGCCAAGGACATGGTGATCCGCGGCGGCGAGAACATCTATCCGCGCGAGATCGAGGAATTCCTGTATCGTCATCCGAAGGTGCTGGACGTGCAGTGCGTCGGCGTGCCGGACCCGAAATTCGGCGAGGAGCTGTGCGCCTGCATCGTGCTGCGCCCGGGGATGCGCGCCGATGAAGCCGAGATCCGCGACTTCTGCAAAGGGCGGATCGCGCATTACAAGGTGCCGCGCTACATCCGCTTCGTGTCCGGCTTCCCGATGACGGTCACCGGGAAGATCCAGAAATACCTGCTGCGCCGGCAGGTGGCGCAGGCGCTCGGCCTGGGCGCCTGATCACAGGTTTTTTTCCCACACCAGACGCCACACGCTGCGGGTGCGGTGCACGGAGCCGGTTGCGAGGTCCTCTGCGCCGGCGTACACGCTGCGCTCGAGGTAGTTCGGGTGCAGCAGGTTGGACGCCGACAGCCGCCAGCGCGAGCGTGCATCGATCTTCCACAGCGCGTACAGGTCGAGCTGGCGCTTGGCGCCGCCGTCGTCGGCCAGCAGGGGATTCTGGCGCGATGCGACCGCGCCGCGCCAGGTCCAGGCGCCGCCCAGGTCGACGGCCTGGTTTGCCGCGTAGTCGAGTCCCAGGTTGCCGCTCCATGCCGGCTGGCCCGGCATGCGGTTGTCCGGTCCCGCCACCGCTTCCAGGCGCGACCAGTTGCGGGCAAGGTTCATGCGTGCGGCCAGCGCGCCGCGCCGCGTCTTCGCTTCGAATTCGAGTCCGCGCGTGACGGCCTCGCCCGCGTTCGACGGCATGACGATCCACACGCCGTCCTGCTGGAACACGCGGTACAGCGTGACGTCGCGGATGCGCTTGGCGAAGGCGCTCAGGCTCAGCATATCGTCCTTGCCGATGTAGTGTTCCCAGGCCAGGTCGGCGCCCAGCGACAGTTCCGGACGCAGATTCGGATTGCCCTGCTGGTCCGGATTGTTGGCGCTGTTGTTGTTGTCGACCGTGTAGCGGCGCGGCATGAGCTGGACGATATCGGGCGCCTTGTAGGTGCGGCTGAGCGCGAAGCGCAGCTGGTGGCCCTTGTTCTCCGGTCCACCGGGCTTGAACAGGGTCTGCAGGATCGGGCTCCAGACGCCGGCATCGATGTCGACCGCGGCATGGGCCGTGCCTTCGCCGGTCGTGTGCAAATCCTCGCGGCGCAGGCCCAGGTAGACCGACCAGGCCTCGCCCGGGTCCCACTCGTCCTGGATCCAGAAAGCGTTGCGGCGCACGGTGGCCTGGTAGTCTTCGTCGCTGTCCAGCAGCGGGCGTCCGGCCGCGTCGCGCTGCTGTTCGCGCCGGTATTCGTCGCGCCGCGTGCGGGCGAGGTCCCAGCCCAGGGCCAGCGCGTGGGTCTTCAGGAAGGGCCGGCGGTAGCTGCCGCTGAAGCCCCAGCCGCGCTCGGACGGGCCGGACGCCACGCGATGGGTCTCGAGCAGATTATCCATCGGGTCCATGCCGCGGTAGAGGAAATCGGCGTCGAGCCGCTTCGCATGGCCCGAGACCTTGGCGCTCAAGCGCGCGCCCGCATCCAGCTTGCGGGTCCAGGACAGGTCGGCATAGCCCTGCGGCGGCGAATCGGCGCGGTAGGTGCTGGCGCCATGCGGCAGGCGGCTCGGCGCGCCCAGCGGCGTGTCTTCCAGCTCGGTCTTGCGGTTGTCGGCGCGCTTCCAGCGCAGCCAGCTTTGCGAGCTGAACGTGTCCCGCGGCGTCGGCTGCCAGTCCAGGCGCGGCGTCAGCTCCAGCCGGTCGTTGACCTGGCGGTCGAGCCAGACCGTATGGCGCAGCAGCCCGCGCGCGCGGCTTTCCTCGGTCGCGACGCCGGCATAGCTGTCCTGCTTGCGGCTGAGGGTGGCCGAGAGCGACCAGGCCAGCGGGCCGATGCGGCCGCTGCGCCGCCCTTCGACGCTGGGCGAGGCGCGGCCGTCGGCGATGGCGCTGCCCACTTTCAGCTCGGTCTGCGGCGCGGCCGTCTTGCCGGCCTTGCGCAGCACGATGTTGATGGCGCCGGCCACCGCCTGGCCGCTGGTCTCGGCCGTGGGCGCGCGCAGGATCTCGATGCGCTCGACCAGCTCGGGACTGATCTCCTCCAGCGCGAAGCCGCCCGGCGCCGGCAGGCCGTTCAACAGGATCGCGACGTAGCCCGCGCCCAGGCCGCGCATGCGGATCGCCGGCTTGCCGGGCGCGCCGTCGATGGTGATGCCGGGCTGGCGTTTGAGGACGTCGGTGAGCGAGGTGTCGCCCTGGCGCAGGATCTCGTCGCGCCCGACGATGATCGCGGTGGTGGTCGATTGCGCGCCCTGCTCGAGGGCGGAGGCGCTGATCGTCACCTGCTGGATGGGCTGGGTTTGCGCGGCGGCGCAGGCGCAGCTCGCGAGCAGCACGGCGGGAAGGGCAGTTCGGGATGGTTTCATTGGATCGCAGAGTTTCAGGGCGAAGAAACTATGCGATCCGTGTCATGCAGCCGGCAAGCGCGGTGGGACGAATGGCCGCCGGCCCGTGACGGCGGCGGCGCCCGTCAGCGGTCGTTGACGTCGAAGCGGTAATCCCAGGCCGCCAGCGACTGCTGCCTGCCGCCCAGCGCATACTTCTGCGGCGCGTTCGACAGGTTGACGCTGACCTTCACCGTATTGTTGTCGCGCTTGCGCAGGAAGGCGAAGACTTTGTCGTTGCCGGTTTCCAGCACCTCGATGCCGCCGCCGTACTGGCCGTTCCACAGCGCCGGGTTATCGTGCTTCAGCTTGAGCAGCGTCGCGTAGAAGCCGGCGTAGGGAGTGTTCTTCCACTGGATCGGGTCCTTCTCGAAGAACTCGATGCGCTTGTCCAGGCCCGCTTCCTGGCCGCCGTAGATGAGCGGCATGCCCGGCAGGGTCGCGGCCAGCACCGCCATCGCCTTGAAGGCCGGGCCGTACAGCTCGACGTCGCTGCCGGACCAGGAGTTCTCGTCGTGGTTGCTGGTGAAGCGCATGCGGTAGGCGCCCGGCGGGAAGGCCTTGGGCGGATGCGCCACGAAGTCCTTCAGCGCGCGCGCATCCTTCTTGCCCTTGGCGATGTCCTTGAACAGGTCCTTCGTATCCCAGCCATAGGTCATGTCGAAGGCGTGTTCGTGCAGGTCGGGCTTGTCGGCCTCGGCCAGCATGAACACCGGCTTGACGCGGTCGAGGGCGTCGCGGGCCTGGTTCCAGAACGGCGTCGGCACCTTGCCGGCGACGTCGCAGCGGAAGCCGTCGATGTCGGTTTCGCGCACCCAGTACAGCATCGCGTCCGTCATGCCCTTCCACAGGGCCTTGTTGCGGTAATCGAGGCCGGTGACGTCGGTCCAGTATTCCGGTTCCGCGCCTTCGGTATAGGTGACCGGGAAGATCTCGCCCTTCGCATCCAGCAGATACCAGTCCTTGTGCTGGACGGTCCAGGGGTTGTCGAAGGCGGTGTGGTTGGCGACCCAGTCGATCAGCACCTTCATGCCCATGCCGTGGGCCTGCTTCACCAGGTCCTTGAAATCGGCCAGGGTGCCGAATTCCGGATTCACGGCAGTGTAGTCGCGCACCGCGTAATAGCTGCCCAGCGTGCCCTTGCGGTTCTTTTCGCCGATCGGCTGGATCGGCATCAGCCACAGGATGTCGACGCCCATCGCCTTCAGGCGCGGCAGGTGGGCGGCGAAGGCCTTGAAGCTGCCTTCTTTGGTGTACTGGCGGATGTTGACTTCGTAGATGTTGGCGTTCTTCGACCAGGCCACGTGGGCCATCGGCGCGGCCGCCGGCTCGGCGGCGAGGGCGGGGAGCGCCAGGAAGGCGCTGCCCAGCGCCAGGGTGGCTGTAGCAAGGGTACGGGTAAGCTGTCTCATCGTCGTCGTTTTCCTGTAGTTTAGTTACACCAAGCTCGGCAAATTCTAAACCGGAAACGCCAGCACGACTAGCGCGGCGATGTAATGACGTCAGACTAGGCTGACAAAAATACAGGACAACTTACCGTTGGATTTGTGCGATTTCGGACAGATTCGGGTGGCAGAGCAGGGCTATCGTAGGCGTACTGAGGAAGCAATCATGAAAACGCCGACCATCATCGCCATCGTCATCTTCGGAGCCGCCCGGTTCGCGTTTGCCCAGGACGCCCAGGGCGCCCAACCGGGCACCAGCGCCGCGCCGCAAGCCGCTCCCGCCGACCCCGCGTCCGGCGCCGCGGACAGCCACGACGTCGCGGTCTTCACCGGCGTGCCGATCCCCACCGCCGGCCGCGACTGGAAGACCCCGCCGCGGCGCGGCTACGGCCAGCTGGGCGTGCGCCCGGACCACGGCGGCATCGAAGGCTTCACCCTGGGGCACCAGTACAACCTGGAATACCTGTCGGCGGCCGACGTCGGCGATCCCTTCCATACCGGCACGGCCGGCCGCGCCAGCAACCTGGTGGGGCCGACCGGCCTGCGACGCGACAGCAATGTGCGCTACTACAGCAGCCGCATCGACGGCCTGTCGACCGGCGGCTCCTGGACCGTCGATTCCCTCGGCGGCGACCCGATGGCCGATCGCGCCTGGGGCATGACGGTGGGCGTCGACATGGGCATGTTCTCGCTGCGCGCCGCGCACCAGAACCGGCACGTGGCCCAGGTCCACCTGTACGACCTGACCGGCGCCAACATGGACGCCAAGAACTCGCTGATCGCCGCCAACCTGCGCATGCGCTGGGGCACGGCCTACGCGGCCTACGCCGCCAACCGCGGCTGGGGCAGCTCGCCGCTGTACAACCCGGACAATCCCTACAGCGCCGGCGTGGCCAGCACGTCCTCGACCGACAGCCGCGACACCCTGATGGGCGTGGCGGTGCCGATGACGCGTTCCACCACTTTCCTGGCGTCCTTCATCCACAAGAACGACCGCGACCTCGCCAACCGCGACGCCAACCAGTTCGCGGTGGGCGCCAGCTATGTGGTGTCGCGCAAGACCGACTTCTACGCGGCGCTCTCGCACACGATCACGACCAACGGCAATGGCCTGCTGATTGCGCATCCCAGCGGCAGTTCCGCTGTGAATGTCGGCATGCGCCATGCGTTTTGAATTTGGGGTAGCCTGATCCCTTGACTTATTGCTTATGACTTATTGCATTGGATTGGAGGACATATGACTGGCTCGAGCACACTAGATCCCGATAACTTTCCCGGCGCACCAGACCGTAGCCTCGGCAAAGGCCACGGCGTCGACGCCCTTGGCCCGAGCGACGTGACCGACAGCGGCAGCGACGTGGTCGGCGGCCCCGGCTTTGCCGCCAACCTCGACGACGACCAGATCCTGGACCTGGACCGCGGCACCACCTCGGACAACGAAGAAGGCTACGCGCACGACAGCGCCGGCGCCGACATGGGCGACCCCAACCTGGAAAGCGACAGCGACTTCGGCGGCACCGGCGAACGCGCCGCCGCCGGCCGCGACCTGAACATCAAGGATGGCGCCGACATCGATACCGACCGCATCGAATCGATTCCGGACCTGCCGCTGAGCGACGAGGATGTCGACTTCCTCGGCAGCGAGCCGCCGAAGGGCCCGGCGCCGGGCAAGTAATTTTTACAGATGGTAAAAAAAACGGGCGGTTTCAAACCGCCCGTTTTGCGTAGGGTGGGCGCGGTGCCCCTACCCTAGGCCTGCCACACGTTGCGCGCCGTCGGCCGCCGCATCAAGGTCCAAGCCGCCAATAAGGCCCCGCCGACGATCACGGTCTTCACCGGCGTCGACCGCAACTGATAAGCCTGGTACAAGCTGCGCTCGCTCGTCTTGTGCGGCAGGTTATTGCGCTGGCGAAGCTCGCGCGCCGGATCGGGCGCGTACAGGGCGTCGCGGCGGTCCGGGTTGTTCGGCTGGTCCGGCTGCTGTTCCTGGCGGAACACGGTGGCCCGCATGATCCGGTCGACCGGGCGCGGCAGCACAGCGCCGAGCACCGACATCAGCTTGGCGCGGCCGCCCACGAACAGGTCGCGCGCCGGCGTTTCGGCCGCGTACAGGATGGTCTTGGCCACCAGTTCCGGTGCGTAGACCGGCGGCGGCAGGTCGGGTTCGTGCGCCATGTAGTTCCTGGCGTGGGCCGTGAACGGCGTGTCGATGCCGGCCGGCTTCACCAGCGTCAGCGAGATCGGCGCCTTGTCCTTTTCCAGTTCCATGCGCAGCGATTCCGTAAAGGCTTTCACCGCATGCTTGGAGGCGGCATAGGTGCCCATCAGCGGCACCGAGCGGTCCGAGGCTTCGCTGCCGACGTTGACGATGGCGCCGCCGCCGCGCGGCTTCATCAGCTTCACGGCGGTCAGGCAGCCGTGCACGACGCCCCAGAAATTGGTCTGCATGACGCGCTGCATGTCGTCCAGCGAGGTCTGCTCCTGGCTGCCGTAGACACCGACGCCGGCATTGTTGACCCAGGTGTCGATGCGGCCGAAGCGTTCGATCGCCGCCTGGCCGATGCGCTCGACGTCCTCCGGCTTGCCGACGTCCGCCGCCACCGTCACCGCGTCGACGCCGCGCTGGCGCATCTCGTGCGCCAGGGTGTCGAGCGCATCGGCGTCGCGCGCCGCCAGCACCAGCTTGGCGCCGGCTTCGGCGGCCTGGCGCGCGGTGACGAGGCCGATGCCGCTGGTCGCGCCGGTAAGGACCATCACTTGTTCGTTCAGTTTCTTGAGTTTGACTGACATGGCTCTTCCTTTCTTGTCCGGTGCATTCAGTGGGCGCCGCGCAGGCTGGGGCGGCGCGCCAGTTTCCAGGCGGCGAACAGGGCGCCGGCGCCGAGCAGGGCGGGCAGGATCTTTTCCTTGCGCAGCGCCACCGCGGTGTAGGCGCTGGACTCGGCCACATGGTGCTCGTCGTCCATGCCCTGGCGCTGGCGCAGTTCGTTGCGCGGATCGGGCTGGTGCAGGGCGTCGCGCCGGTTCGGCGAGCTCGGCGCACTCGACTGCTGCTGGTCGAACATCGACGCGTTCATGAACTTGTCGAGCACGCGCGGCATGGCGAAGGCGCTGGATGAGATCGCTTTCGAGGCGCCGCCGACGAACACGTCGCGCTTCGGATGCTGGGCCGCGTACAGGATGGCCCCGGCGACGATGTCCGGCGCGTAGATGGGCGGCGGCAGGGCCGGCTCCTTTTCCATGTAGTTCTTGGCGTGGACGGTGAACATGGTGTCGATCGCGGCCGGCTTGATCAGGGTCACCGACATCGGCGCGCCTTCCTTTTCCAGTTCCATGCGCAGGGCGTCGGTGAAGGCCTTGACGGCATGCTTGGACGCCGCGTACAGGCCCTGCAGCGGCACCGAGCGGTCCGACAGTTCGCTGCCCAGGTTGATGATCGCGCCGCCGCCGCGCGTCTTCATGTGCTTGACGGCCTCCAGCGCACCATGCACGACGCCCCAGTAATTGGTCTGGAACAGGCGCTGCATGTCTTCCAGCGCCACCTCTTCGTTGCGGCCGAAGATGGAGATGCCGGCATTGTTGACCCAGGTGTCGATGCGGCCGAAGCGTTCCATGGCCGCCTGGCCGATGCGCTCGACGTCTTCGGGTTTGCCGACGTCCGCGGTGACGGTGGCGACCTTGCCGCCCTGGCGGCGCAGCTCGCCGGCGAGCTGGTCCAGCGCCTCGCCGTTGCGCGCCGCCAGCACCAGCTTCGCGCCTTGCTCGGCGGCCATGCGCGCAGTGGTCAGGCCGATGCCGCTGGTGGCGCCGGTGATCACCATCACCTGTTCGTCGATCTTGCGTAATTGCACTGACATGTTTGCTCCCGATGGTTAGCTTGTGAACACGACAATCGTGACCATGTCAGATATTTCAAGTCATTTCTTATAACTGTTTTTAATACGTCGTCCCCGCGCAGGCGGGGACCCAAGCTCTGCGCGCGTTTCGTTAGCGCATTGAAACTTGGATCCCCGCCTGCGCGGGGATGACGGTGGCGAGCGCCGGAGACGACGAGTCGAGCGGGTTATTTCTTTCCCGGCTGATAGATCTGATCGAACACCCCGCCATCCGCGAAGTGCGCCTTCTGCGCCTTGGTCCAGCCGCCCGCGATCTCGTCGATGGTGAACAGCTTGACCGCGGGGAACTGGGCGGCGTACTGCTTCGCATAGGGCTCGACCACCGGACGGTAATAATGCTTGGCGGCGATCTTCTGGCCTTCGGCGCTGTACAGGTATTGCAGATAGGCTTCGGCGACGGCGCGGGTGCCGCGCTTGTCGACCACCTTGTCGACCACCGCGACCGGCGGCTCGGCCAGGATGCTGACGGACGGCGCCACGACTTCGAACTTGTCCGGACCCAGCTCCTTCACCGCCAGCAGGGCTTCGTTTTCCCAGGCCAGCAGCACGTCGCCGATGCCGCGTTCCGTAAAGGTGGTGGTGGCGCCGCGCGCGCCGGAATCCAGCACCGGCACGTTCTTGTACAACTTGGCGAGGTAGTCGCGGGCCGAAGCCTCGCTGCCCCCTGGCAGGCGCAGGGCGTAGCCGTAGGCGGCCAGGTGGTTCCAGCGTGCGCCGCCCGAGGTCTTCGGGTTCGGCGTGATGACCGAGACGCCCGGCTTGACCAGGTCGCCCCAGTCGCGGATGCCTTTCGGGTTGCCCTTGCGGACCAGGAACACGATGGTCGAGGCATACGGGGTGCTGCGATGCGCGAGGCGCTGCTGCCAGTTGTGCGCGACCAGGCCGCGTTCGCTGATAGCATCGATGTCATAGGCCAGCGCCAGCGTGACGACGTCCGCGGACAGGCCGTCGATCACGGATCGCGCCTGCTTGCCGGAGCCGCCGTGCGACTGCTTGACGGTGACGTTGTCGCCGGTTTTGGCCTTCCACTGGCGCGCGAAAGCCTGGTTGAAATCCTGGTACAGCTCGCGCGTCGGGTCGTACGAGACGTTCAGCAGGGTGATGTCCGCGGCGGCGGCGGACTGGCCCAGAACAGCGATCAGGGCCAGTGCAGTGGCGACTTTTTTATGAAACATCGTTTTCTTTCAGAGCAGGGAGGATGCCCTAGAGTAGGCGCCTGCTCAGCGAAAGAAAACGAATTAAAACGACAAAGGATATGCGCTTTTTATCGCGCCGCTTATTACTTGGCCTTGGACAGGATCAGCAGCCAGCGGCGGAAGATCAGCACTTCGAGGTGGCCCGGGACCACGCCGGTATCGAACTCGATGATCGGGTTGACTGCGTAGAAGCGCTTGCGGAAGTCACGGGTGACGAGGATCTCGCGGCGGCCGATGCGAACCAGGAACGGAGTCGGTGCGTATTCCATGCCGAAAGAGCTGTTCAGAGTAGTCATGACGATCCCCTTATTCATTTGTGTTGGTCGGTGTTGTGTTGCAGTGAAGATAGAATAACACAACCACTGTATAAATCCACAGTTACTGTACAAAGACCCAGTTCTTTTTCGCAACTGTGGTTTTTCCGCCAACAGCCCTCATCTGGAGCGGCATGCTGAAAACCCTGCACCGCTTCCTGTCCGCGCGCTTTTCTCCGAAGGGGGAGATGGGGCTCCATTTCACCATCGGCCTGGCCCTGATCCTGGGCGCCGCCTGGGCCTTCGGCGAGATCGCCGAGGACGTGGTGGAAGGCGACACCATCACCCTGGTCGACGTCCGGCTGGCGCACTGGTTCCGCGCCCACGCCACCCCCGGCTTCACCGACGCCATGCTGTTCGTCACGCACTGGAACGGCATCCTCGGCTCCAGCATCATGGCGGCGCTGCTGGCGCTGTGGTTCTGGCGCCGCCGTGCGCACTACTGGCTGGTGGTGGTGCTGGCGGCGGTCCCGGGCGGCATGCTGCTGAACGTCGCCCTCAAACATCTTTTTCTACGTGCCCGCCCCAGCCTGGAGGA
>CAJYXO010000035.1 GCA_913778765.1 uncultured Massilia sp.
TGTCCAAGAAGATCACGGTGGACGTGAAGGGCGAGATCCTGGAACTGAAGAACACCATCAACGTGATGGTGGACCAGCTGAACTCCTTCGCCTCCGAGGTGACCCGCGTGGCGCGTGAGGTGGGTACCGAAGGCCGCCTGGGTGGCCAGGCGAACGTGCCCGGCGTCGCGGGTACCTGGAAGGACCTGACCGACGGCGTGAACTCGATGGCGGGTAACCTGACCGGCCAGGTGCGTAACATCGCGGAAGTGACCACCGCGGTGGCGAACGGCGACCTGTCGAAGAAGATCACGGTGGACGTGAAGGGCGAGATTCTCGAACTGAAGAACACGATCAACGTGATGGTGGACCAGCTGTCCTCCTTCGCCTCCGAGGTGACCCGCGTGGCGCGTGAAGTGGGTACGGAAGGCAAGCTGGGCGGCCAGGCTTATGTGCCGGGCGTCGGCGGCACCTGGAAGGACCTGACCGACAACGTGAACTTCATGGCGTCCAACCTGACCGGCCAGGTGCGCAACATCGCGGCGGTGACGACCGCGGTGGCGCGCGGCGACCTGTCCAAGAAGATCACCGTGGACGTGAAGGGCGAGATCCTGGAACTGAAGGACACCATCAACGTGATGGTGGACCAGCTGTCCTCGTTCGCCTCCGAGGTGACCCGTGTGGCGCGCGAGGTGGGTACGGAAGGCAAGCTGGGCGGCCAGGCGAACGTGTCCGGCGTCGCCGGTACCTGGAAGGACCTGACCGAGAACGTGAACCAGCTGGCGGCAAACCTGACCAACCAGATGCGTGCGATCGGCGAGGTGGCGACGGCGGTGACCCGCGGCGACCTGTCGCGTTCGATCCAGGTGGAAGCGCGCGGCGAGATGTCCTATCTGAAGGACAACATCAACGAGATGATCCGCAACCTGAAGGAGACCACGCAGAAGAACGCGCAGCAGGACTGGCTGAAGACCAACCTGGCGCGCTTCACCCGCCTGCTGCAGGGCCAGCGCGACCTCCAGGCCGTGACCAAGCTGATCCTGTCGGAACTGGCGCCGCTGATTACCGCCCACCACGGCGTGTTCTACATGATGGACTCCGAAGGCAACGACGCGCGCCTGCGCCTGATCGCGTCCTACGGCTACCGCTCCAGCCGCAAGCTGCCGACCTCCTTCCTGCCGGGCGAAGGCCTGGTCGGCCAGTGCGCGCTGGAGAAGACCCGCATCTGGCTGACCGACGTCCCGCGCGACTACATCCAGGTCTCGTCGGGCCTGGGCGCGGCGCCGCCGACCAACATCGTGGTGCTGCCGATCCTGTTCGAGCAGCAGGTCAAGGCGGTCATCGAGATCGCGTCGCTGGACCGCTTCACGGAAACCCACCTGTCCTTCCTCGACCAGCTGATGGAATCGATCGGCGTGGTGCTGAACACCATCGAGGCGAACAGCCGTACCGAATCGCTGCTGACCCAGTCGCAGTCGCTGGCGCAGGAACTGCAGCAGACCAACCAGGAACTGGCGGAGAAGGCGCGCCTGCTGTCCGAGCAGAACATCGAGGTGGAACGCAAGAACCGCGAGGTGGAACAGGCCAAGCTGGCGCTGGAAGAAAAGGCGACCCAGCTGGCGCTGTCCTCGAAGTACAAGTCCGAGTTCCTGGCGAATATGTCGCACGAACTGAGGACGCCGCTGAACTCGCTGCTGATCCTGGCGCAGCAGCTGTCCGATAACCCGGAAGGCAACCTGTCGAACAAGCAGGTGGAATTCGCGAAGACCATCCACGGCTCCGGTTCCGACCTGCTGACCCTGATTAACGACATTCTCGACCTCTCGAAGATCGAATCCGGCACCGTCACGCTGGACGTGTCCGAATACCGCTTCTCGGCGCTGCGCAACTATGTCGACCGCACCTTCCGCCACATGGCCGAAGCCAAGCATCTCGGCTTCGAGGTCGACCTGGCGGACAACCTGCCGACCGCGGTGATGACCGACACCACGCGCCTGCAGCAGGTCCTCAAGAACCTGCTGTCGAACGCGTTCAAGTTCACCAGCCACGGCCAGGTCTCGCTGTCCATCAGCCTGGTCACCAGCGGCTGGACCGCCGACCACCCGCACCTGCTGCATGCGGACGCGGTGCTGGCGTTCTCGGTGCACGACACCGGCGTCGGCATCCCGTCCGACAAGCTGCAGCTGATCTTCGAAGCCTTCCAGCAGGCCGACGGCTCGACCGCCCGTAAATATGGCGGCACCGGCCTGGGCCTGTCGATCTCGCGCGAACTGGCGCGCCTGCTGGGCGGCGAGATCCGCGTCGAATCGACCGTCAACATCGGCTCGACCTTCACGCTCTACCTGCCGTACAACCGCGCTGGCTTCATCAACTACGAGCAGACCCGCCAGCCGCAGCCGGCCCGCCTGGCGCCGCCGCAGGCCGCGCCCGCACTGGCGGCGCCGGCGCCGGTGGCCCGCCGCGAAGCGGATGTGGAGCCGGAAGCCGGGCACGTGCTCGCCAGCACCGCCATCGCCCTCCCCGACCCGGCGGACGGCCTGGTCGAATACGCGGCCATGCTGGACGACCGCGGCCTGATGGCGCCGGGTGATCCATCGGTGCTGATCGTCGAGGATGACGAGCGCTTCGCCAAGACCCTGCTCGAATTCGCCCGCGAGAAGAACTTCAAGGGCGTGGTCACCCACCGCGGCGACTCGGCGCTGTCGCTGGCGCGCGATTTCCAGCCGTCCGCGATCCTGCTCGACATCGACCTGCCGGACATCGACGGCCTGACGGTGCTGGACCGCCTGAAGCGCGACCCGAGCACCCGCCACATCCCGGTGCACGTGATCTCGGCCCTGCGCGAGCGCGAGCGCGCCCTGCGCCAGGGTGCGATCAGTTACATCAACAAGCCGGTCAGCCGCGAAATGCTGAACGAGGAATTCACCCGCATCCAGAAGTTCCTGATGGGCGGCAAGCGTTCGCTGCTGGTGGTCGAGGACGACATGGCCCAGCGCGAATCGATCGTCTCGCTGATCGGCGATTCGGACGTGCGCATCGTCACCGCCGAAACCGGCGAGGCGGCGATGGCCGCGCTGGCCGACCAGCACTTCGACTGCATGGTGCTGGACCTGACCCTGCCGGACATCTCGGGCTTCGACCTGCTCGACAAGATCGGCAAGCTGCCGCAGCTGCGCGACCTGCCGATCGTGATCTACACGGCCAAGGAGCTGGACCGCAAGGAGGTCACGAAACTGAAGCGCTACGCCAAGACCATCGTGGTCAAGGATGCCCGTTCGCCGGAGCGCCTGCTTGACGAGACCGCGCTGTTCCTGCACCGTTCGCAGGCCAGCCTGCCGGACGTGCAGCGCCGGATCCTGGAAGAGATCCACGCGCTCGATTCCGGCCTGGCCGGGCGCAAGGTGCTGATCGTCGACGACGATTTGCGTAACATCTTCGCGCTGTCCTCGCTGCTCGAGCGCCAGCAGATGCAGGTCTTGTTTGCCGAGAACGGCCGCGACGGCATCGAGGTGCTGGAGAAGGATCCCGGCATCGAGATCGTCCTGATGGACATCATGATGCCGGAGATGGACGGCTACGACACGATGCGGGCGATCCGCCGCATCCCGAAGTTCAAGTCGCTGCCGATCATCACCCTCACCGCGAAAGCGATGAAGGGCGACCGCGACAAGTGCATCGCCGCCGGCGCCTCGGACTACATCACCAAGCCGGTCGACGTGGCCCAGCTGCTGTCGATGATGCGCGTATGGCTGCATTGAGGTCCGGTTTATGAATGCATGGACCGGCCTGGCCGCCGGGCTCGCGATCGAGGAGCTGGAAACGGAGCTGTTGCTGGAAGCGCTTTTCCAGCGCTTCGGCTACGACTTCCGCGCCTACGACCGCGGCGCCCTGCGCGCCAAACTGGCGCTCGCCATGCGCGAGCGCGGAACGAAGACCCTGTCGGGCCTGCAGGAGCAGGCCCTGCACGACAACGAGGCCGCATCGAAGCTGCTGCGCGCGCTGTCGCCGGCCCCAAGCCCGCTGTTCGACTGCGTCGGCCACGCCGCGCGGCTGCGCAGCGTGCTGGCGCCTTCGCTGCGCGGCTGGCCCGTGCCGCGCGTCTGGCTGGCTGAATGCGCCGGCGTGGGCGAGGTCTGGACCCTGGCGATCGTGCTGGCGGAAGAAGGGGTGCTCGGCAAACTCGACATCCACGCCACCCTCGCCAACGAGGAGCTGGTGAGCGAGATGCAGGACGCCTGCCTGCCGCTGGCGGCGCTGGAAGAAGCACGCCGGCGCCACGCGGACAGCGGCGGACGCGGCGACCTGCTGGCCTTCTTCGAGATCGAGGACGGTCTTGAGGGCCAATGCGCGCGCCTGCGCGCCGACCTGCGCCGCCGCATCACCTGGTCGCAGTACAGCCTGGTGACGGACGCCTCGTTCAACGAGTTCCAGGCGATCGTCTGCTGCCACGCGCTGGGCGACTTCGGCCCGGTGTTGCGCCAGCGCGTGCTGCGCCTGTTCCACGACAGCCTGGCGCGCTTCGGCGTGCTGTGCCTGGACCGGCAGCTGTCGGTGGCGGACGTGTATGCGGGGACCTACCAGGCGATCGAGGGGGATCGGCCGTGGTACAAGCGGGTGGGTTGATCCGGCCCGCAGCGTTCGAACCTCATTCCCGCGCAGGCGGGAATCCAGGTTCTGCATGCGTTTCGACAGCGCGTGCAAACTGGATTCCCGCCTTCGCGGGAACGACGGTCAGAGCACCTTCGCGCTTTCCCTCTCCGCAATACGGTCCCGCCACGCCTGCAGGTGGCTGAACCCCTCCTCCCCCGCCTTGAACTTCATCAGCCCACGCGCAAACTCCAGCGCGCAGAAGGCCGTGATGTCGGCAATCGTGAAGCGCTCGCCCGCCACGTAGGGCTGGTTTGCCAGCACGCCGTCCAGCCAGCGCGCCGTGTCGCGCATCTTCTGTCCTTGCGAGGCGCCGAAGTCGGCGAACTGCGGCTGCTCCAGTGGCGCCAGGCCCGGGTGGGTGTGGCGGATGCAGTTGGCCACCTTCAGGAACAGCTGCAGCTCGGCGCGCCGGTCGGCCATCTCGATGAAGGCGCGCTCCTCGAAGCCTTCGCCCATCAGGTTGTGCCGCGGGTAGAGCCCTTCGAGGTAGGTGCAGATCGCGCGCGTTTCGGCCAGCCGGCGGCCATCGTCCAGTTCCAGCACCGGGATCTGGGCCATCGGATTCATGCCGGCGAAGCCCGCGCTCCGGTGCTCGCCCTTGAACAGGTCGACCGGCGCCAGCTCGATGCCCGTGATGCCCTTTTCGGCGATGAACATGAGCACGCGGCGCGGATTCGGGGTGCGGTGGCTGGTGTACAGCTTCATGGGTCTCCTCCAGTGTTGGTCGTGCCGACGATGATAGCGCATCGCCGCCTGTACTTTTCCATACAAATGTCTGTTTGACAGCCAACCGTCTTGAACGTAGGCTCGCGCTCTGGTCCATATGATATGAATAGGTACGCCATGCCCCGCAGCCTGCTTTCCGCCGCCGTCGCCCTCGCGCTCGCCGCCCTGCCCCTCCATCACGCCATCGCGGCGCCGAAGGCCGCGCCGGCCCGGCAGGCGACCACCCAGCTGCCGCGCGGCGTGGTCCCGAACCACTACGACATCGCGCTGACGCCGGACGCCGCCAAAGGGCGCTTCGCGGCCAGGGCCGCCATCACCGTCACCGTCACCAAGGCCACGGACAGCATCACCCTGAACGCGGCCGATCTCGCTTTCACGCGCGTCAGCGCGGCCCCGGCCGGCGGCGGCAGCGCGCAAACCGCCAAGGTGAGCGTCGACGCCGCGGCCCAGACCGCGACCTTCGCCTTCGACAGACTGCTCGCGCCGGGCCAGTACAAGCTGGCGCTGGATTACACCGGCACGATCGGCACCCAGGCCGTCGGCCTGTTCTCGCTCGACTACCCGGGCGCCGACGGCAAGCAGCAGCGCGCCCTGTACACCCAGTTCGAGAACTCGGATGCGCGTCGCATGATCCCGTCGTGGGACGAGCCGGCCTACAAGGCCACGTTCACGCTCGAAGCGACCATCCCGGCCGGCCAGATGGCGGTCAGTAACATGCCGGTGTCCGCCACCGCCACGCTGCCGGACGGACGGCAGAAAGTCACGTTCGCGACATCGCCGAAGATGTCGACCTACCTGCTGTTCTTCGCGCTGGGCGACTTCGAGCGCGCCACCGTCAAGGCCGAAGGCACGGAAATCGGCGTGGTCACGCGCCGCGGCGCCATCGACCAGGCCAGGTTCGCGCTCGACTCGCAAAAGGACATCCTGCGCGAGTACAACGATTACTTCGGCGTGCGCTACCCGCTGCCCAAGCTCGACAACATCGCCGGCGCCGGCCGCAGCCAGTTCTTCGGCGCGATGGAGAACTGGGGCGCCATCTTCACCTTCGAATACGCGCTGCTGTTCGATCCGGCCAGCTCGACCCAGCACGACCGCCAGGAGATCTTCGCCACCGCCGCCCACGAAATGGCGCACCAGTGGTTCGGCGACCTGGTCACCATGCGCTGGTGGGACGACCTGTGGCTGAACGAAGGCTTTGCATCGTGGATGGAAAGCCGCATGACGGCGCGCCTGCATCCGGAATGGAACACCCGCCTCGGCACGGTGAACAGCCGCGACGGCGCCATGCAGCGCGACTCGGTCGCCACCACGCACCCGGTGGTGCAGCACATCGAGACCGTCGAGCAGGCCAACCAGGCCTTCGACGAGATCACCTACCAGAAGGGCGAAGCCGTCATCCACATGCTGGAAGCCTATGTGGGCGAGAATGCCTGGCGCAGCGGCGTGCGCAGCTACATGAGGGCCCACGCCTACGGCAATACCGTGTCCGACGACCTGTGGAAGCAGATCGAAAAGGCGGCCGGCAAACCGGTCACGGCGATCGCCCACGACTTCACGCTGCAGCCGGGCGTGCCGCTGATCCGCGTCGGCGAACCGGTGTGCCGCAACGGCGCCACCACGGTGCCGCTGGTCCAGGGCGAGTTCTCGCGCGACCTGCCGGAGAAGAAGCCGCTGGCCTGGCGCGTGCCGGTCATCGCCGAAGTGGCGGGTAACGGCAAGCAGGCGTCGACGCTGGTCGCCGGCGGCAAGGGCGCGCTGACCTTGCCGGGCTGCGGCGCGGTGATCGTCAACGCCGGCCAGAGCGGCTACTACCGCACCCTGTACGCGCCGAAGGAATTCGCGCAGCTGGCGCAAGGCTTCGCCACGCTGGCGCCGATCGACCAGCTCGGCCTGCTGTCGGACAGCGCGGCGCTGGGACTGGCCGGCCTGCAGCCGGCGTCCAGCGCGCTGGAGCTGGTCAAGGCCACCCCGGTCGGCGCCGACCCGCAGGTCTGGAGCCGCATCGCCCGCGTGTTCGAGGGCCTGCACTGGCGCTATGGCGACGACCAGGCCCGCCGCCGCCCGCTGGACGCCTGGGCGGTCGCGCGCCTGGCGCCGGTGATGGCGCAGACCGGCTGGGAAGCACGCAGCGGCGAGGCGGCCGCCGTCGCCAACCTGCGCGAACAGCTGATCGACACCCTGAGCGAACTCGGCGACGCCAACGTCATCGCCGAAGCGCGCCGCCGGTATGCCGCGATGGACAAGGATCCGTCCGCGGTGCCGGGACCGCTGCGCAAGACCGTGCTGGCGGTGGTCGCCCAGCACGCCGACGCCGCCACCTGGGACGGCCTGCGCACCCGCGCCAGGGCGGAGACCAATCCGCTGCTGCGCGACCGGCTGTACGTGCTCCTGGCAACCGCCGAAGACAAGGCCCTGGCCGAACGCGCGCTGCAGCTGGCCCTGACCGAGGAGCCCGGCCTGACCAACAGCGCGGCGATGATCTCGGCGGTGGCCCAGCGCTACCCGGACATGGCGGTCGACTTCGCGCTGGCCAACGTCGCCAAAATCAACGAGCGCGTCGACGCCAGCTCGCGCAGCCGCTACTTCGCGCGCCTGGCGGGCGGTTCCTCGAACCCGGCCATGGTCGACAAGCTGAAAGCGTATGCGGGCGCCAACCTGGCGGCGACCTCGCGCGGCGACGTCGATGCGGCGATCGCGGCGATCCAGGACCGCATCAAGACGAATGCGGCGCGCTTGCCGGAGATCGATGCGTGGCTGAAGCAGAACGGGCGCTGAATACGTTTCAGGCGCTTTCTGATTACTCGAGCAGCCGCGACAGCTGGGCCGGCGTGTGGATGCCGCGCCGCGCGGCCCACTCGCCCAGCCAGGCATCGAGGCGGCGCGTGGCCTCCGGCCGCCGATGCGGCGGCACATGCAGGCCCAGCTTGGTGCGCCGCCACAGGATATCGTCGGCGGTGTGCGCCCATTCGTGCTTGACCAGCCAATCCGCCTCGACTTCGAACAGGCCCGGCACGATCTCCTCGCCGAGCGCGTCGCGGCTCGGGCAATACCCCAGCATCGTGCCCAGCCGGGTGCCGTAGGCGCGCGCATAGCGGGCCACCAGTTCGGGCGGCAGCGCGGCATACTGCTGCTGGCGGGTGCGGGTCCAGGTTTCGAACTGCCGCACGGCGCGGGCCGAAGGCTGGCGGCCGAACAGATCGCCGCCCGGCAGGCAGGCCTTGTCGGTCCAGCCGGGCACGCGCCGGCCGAGCGCGGGCGCGATCCAGTCCACGGCCTGCTCGGCCAGCTTGCGGAAGGTCGTCACCTTACCGCCGAATACCGACAGCAGCGGCGCGCCCTTGCTGTCGGTCTCCAGCCGGTAATCGCGGCTGGCGCGGGACGCGCTGGCGCCCTCCCCGCCGATCAGCGGCCGCACGCCGGCATAGCTCCACACCACATCCTCCGGTACGACTTGCTGCGCAAAGGCGCGGTTGACGGCGTCGCACAGGTAGGCCGTTTCGGCCTCGCCGATCTCCACGCGGTCGAGGTCACCCTGGTAATCGAGGTCGGTGGTGCCCACAAGGGTATACCTTCCTTCGTAGGGAATCGCGAACACGATGCGGCCGTCCGGCTGTTGCAGGATGTAGGCGCTGTCGTGCGTAAATAGTCGCGGCAGCACGATGTGGCTGCCTTTCACCAGGCGCAACGGGCGGGCCGGCTGCGGACTGCCGAGGGTCGACGGCAGCAGGCTGGCGGCCCAGGGCCCGGCCGCGTTCACCAGGCAGCGCGCATGCACCCGCGTTTCGTCGTCGGCGCCCCGCAGGGTGGCGACCCAGCGCTGGGCTTCGCGCTGCAGGCCCGTGCAGCGGGTGCGTGTCAGGACGGTGGCGCCGCGCTCGCGGGCGTCGATGGCGGCCAGCACCACCAGCCTGGCATCGTCGACCCAGGCGTCGGAATAGGCGAAGGCGCGTTCGAAGCGCGGCTGCAGCGGTTCGCCGCTGGGGTGGGCCTGCAGCGCGATGGTCTCGGACGGCGGCAGGAAATCGCGCCGCGCCAGGTGGTCGTACAGGAACAGTCCGGCGCGCAGCATCCAGGCCGGACGCATTCCGGCGCCGCCGGCATGCGGCATCACGAAGCGCAGCGGACGCATGATGTGGGGACCGCTCTTCAGCAGCACTTCGCGCTCGGCCAGCGCCTTGCGCACCAGGCCGAACTGGTATTGCTCGAGATAGCGCAGGCCGCCGTGGATCAGCTTGCTGGAAGCCGAGGACGTGTGCTGGGCCAGGTCGTCCTTTTCGCACAGCACCACGCGCAGGCCGCGCCCGCTGGCGTCGCGCGCGATGCCGGCGCCGTTGATGCCGCCCCCCACCACCAGTACGTCGCAATCGATGCGTCGCGCATGTCCGCTCATCCGTCCTCTCCTCGCCGTGGTTCCCGCGTTTCCCTTCTTGCGCAGCAGTTCAGTGTAGTGGCGGCCCGCCGGCAGGTGTTCGGCCACATCAAGATGGACAATGTAGAATCTGCTCATGACCACTCGCGCCTGGGTCCGCATGCCATCCGGCAAGCGCCTCGACCTGCTCAATCCTACCCCTTTCGACTGGGACGATGCCGACCTGGCCCTGGGCCTGGCCCGCACCTACCGCTGGGGCGGCCATTCGGCCTGGCCCTTGCCGCTGTCGGTGGCCCAGCATTCGATCTGCGTGATGCTGCTGCGCCAGCTCGCCTCGACCGAGCCGCTCGACCCGGTGCTGGCCTTGCGCGAGCTGCTGCACGACGCCGAGGAAGGCCTGCTCGGCTTCGATGCCGTCTCGCCTTTGAAACCCTTCCTCGGCGACGGCTTCAGGGCGCTCACCCAACGTCTCGAACAGATGGTGTTCCTGCGCTACGGCCTGCCGGCCTGGACTGCGGGCGAACACGCCAGGCACAAGCAGGCGGACCGTCTTGCCGCCGCCAGCGAGGCCGTGCACGTGGTCGGCTGGAAGGAAGCGGAAGTGTGGAACACCCTCAAGATCCGCGCCGCGGTGCTGGAGGAAGATCCGCTGGCGGCGCGCTACCGCTGCCGTCCCTGGGAGCCGTGGCCGCCGACGGTGGCGGCCGAGCGTTTCCTGGTCGAACTCGAATACCTGATGCGGCGCATCGAAGCGGGCGACGCGCATGCCTGAAGCCGATGGCGACGCCGGCGCCGATGCCCGCGCCAGTACGAGCGCCGCCATTGCCCGCGCCGCCGGCCTGCTGCGCGACGCCGACGCCCTGCTGATCGGCGCCGGCGCCGGCATCGGCGTCGATTCCGGCCTGCCCGACTTCCGCGGCGACCACGGCTTCTGGCGCGCCTACCCGCCGCTGGCCCGGCTCGGCATCCGCTTCGTCGAGATCGCGAATCCGCGCAGCTTCGCCCGGCATCCCGAGCTGGCCTGGGGCTTCTACGGCCACCGGCTGGCGCTGTACCGCGCCACCGTCCCGCACGAAGGCTTCGCGATCCTGCGCGAACTGGGCGCGCGCTTGCCGAACGGCGCCTTCGTCTTCACCAGCAACGTCGACGGCCAGTTCCAGCGCGCCGGCTTCGACGACGCAAGGCTGCTGGAATGCCACGGCTCCATTCACCATCTGCAATGCAGCCGGCCCTGCAGCGGCGACATCTGGCCAGCAGATGCAGTCGTACCGCACGTCGATCCGGCCGACTGCCTGATGCGCGCGCCACCGCCGGCCTGCCCGCGCTGCGGCGCCCTGGCGCGCCCGAATGTGCTGATGTTCGGCGACAACCGCTGGGTGGACGTCCGCACCGAGGCGCAATACGCGCGCTTCGCGGCGTGGCGCGCCCGTGCCGGCCGTCTGGTCGTGATCGAAATCGGCGCCGGCACCGACCTACCCTCGGTGCGGCGGACCTGCGAAGCCCAGCATGCGCCGCTCATCCGCATCAACCCGCGCGAGCCGGAGGTGCCGTCCATGCGTGACCTCGGCATCGCCGGCGGCGCCCTCGACACCTTGCGCAGCTTGCGTGACAACTTGCACTTTTGAAAAATTCTTTCATCCGACGATCTCCGTTGAAATTTTCTTTCAGCAAGAACTTCTCTTGAAACACAGCTCCAAGACAAGAGTTGGTCTTACGAAAATGCTAAGACCTTTCTCAACATCATGTGCTAAATCCTTGATTCCTCAGCTTTTATTTTCATATCCACAGGAAATGTGGATAACTGTGTGGACAAGCGCCTCTTGACAAGCCGGAAGCGCAGTATTGATGCGGGTTTCAACAAGTTGCCCGTTCAAGAGGCAAAATTTAAGCCATTTAAAATCAATGACTTATCCATACCCTGCTTTTGTGCAGAACATGGTTGTGCGGTAAATTCCTACAAGTGTAGGACACGGGGGATAACTCAAACGGATTAAGCTCTGCAACCTTATTTCACAGTCCTTCCACCAGTACATTTCCGGTTCGTATACAAGCGCTTACTTCCAGGCGTTACGGGCACGCTCGCGCACCAGCATCTTCACTTCCTGCGGCATCGGCTTGCGGCTGTGCGGCGTCTCCGCATTCACCCAGCTGCATTCCTCGAAATGCTTGAGCATGGCCAGGCTGATGAAACGCGTGCGCTGGGCATATACGTGGCGGTCGCCCATCTGCGCCTGCTGCTTGATGAAGAAGCGGTTCGGCAGCACCAGGTGCAACTGTTCCTTCGCGCGAGTCATCGCCACGTACAGCAGTCGCCGCTCTTCCTCGATGTCATCGGCGCTGCCGGTCGCCATGTCGGAGGGGATGCAGCCATCGACCACGTTCAGCACGTGCACCGACTTCCATTCCTGGCCCTTGGCCGAATGGATGGTCGACAGGATCAGGTAGTCCTCGTCGAGCAGCGGCGGGCCGGCGCGGTCGCTGGTCGCGTCGGGCGGGTCGAGCGTCAGCTCGGTCAGGAAGCTTTCGCAGGAGCCGTAGCCGCCGGCCAGTTGCACCAGCTGCTCGATGTCGGCCGCGCGTACCTGGGCGTCGTCGTACAGGCGTTCCAGGTGCGGCAGATACCAGTCGCGCACCAGCTCGACGTCCATCGGCCAGCGCAGACCTGGCGATCGCAGGGTCCGGAACAGCGCCACGAAGGGCTCCCAGTCGCCTTGCGCGCGCGCCGGCGCCTCGAAGGCCTCGATCGCGGCGGTCGGCTCGGCGGCCTCGCCCACCGCATCGAGCAGGCGCGCCGCGGTAGCCGGGCCGATCCCGGGAATCAGCTGGGCGACGCGGAAGCCGGCCAGCCGTCCGCTCGGGTTCCGGGCAAAACGCAGTACCGCCAGCAAGTCCTTGATGTGGGCCGCCTCGAGGAATTTCAGGCCGCCAAATTTTACGAAGGGGATGTTCCGGCGCACCAGCTCCAGCTCCAGCGCGGCGCTGTGGCTGGCGGCGCGGAACAGGACCGCCTGCTGGGTCAACTTGGTGCCGGCCTCGCGCTGCTCGAGCACGCGGTTGCAGACCCAGCGCGCCTGCTCGGCCTCGTCCGGGATCAGCACCAGCTGCGGCTTCGCGGTCGACACCTTCCGGTCCGCCGGCCGGTCGGTCCACAGGGTCTTGGCATGGCGTTCCAGCGCCGCTGCGATCACGGCGTTCGACGCGTCCAGGATAGTCTGGGTCGAACGGTAATTCCGGTCCAGTGTGATGACGCGCGCCGGCTGCGAAAAAGCCTGCGGGAAGTCGAGGATGTTGCGCACCGTCGCCCCACGGAAGGAGTAAATCGATTGGGCATCGTCGCCGACCACCATCACGCCCTGCCCGTCCGGCTTCATGCCCTGGATGATGGCCGCCTGCAGGCGATTGGTGTCCTGGTACTCGTCGACCAGCACATGGTCGAACAGCGCGCCCAGCTCCTGTCCGAGCGCCGGGTCGGACGCCATCTCGGCCCAGAACAGCAGCAGGTCGTCGTAGTCGAGCACGTTCTGCTCCTGCTTGGCGTCGACATAGGCGCCGAACAGGCGCTTGAGCTGCTCTTCCCATTCGCTACACCAGGGGAAGGTCGACTGCAGCACGTCGCCGAGGGTATCGCGGCTGTTCACAACGCGCGAATAGATGGCCAGGCAGGTGCCTTTCAGGGGAAAGCGCTTCTGCCCGCCGGTCAGGCCGATGTCCTGGCGCACCATGCCCATCAGGTCTTCGGAATCGGCGCGGTCATGGATGGTGAACGAGGCTTCCAGGCCGATCCGTCCGGCGTACTCGCGCAGCAGGCGCGCGCCGATGCTGTGGAAAGTGCCGGCCCAGGGCAGACCGGCGACCGCCTGGGTGGAAGTCTTGAGGATGCGCTGCAGCACGCCGCCGGCGCGCTGGACCATCTCGTTGGCGGCGCGCCGCGAGAAGGTCAGCAGCAGGATCCGCTGCGGATCGGCGCCGGACTGGATCAGCCGCGCCACACGGTGCGCCAGCGTGCTGGTCTTGCCCGAGCCGGCGCCGGCGACCACCAGCAGCGGGCGCGGCGTCGTACCGATGTCATGCTCCACCGCGGCCCGCTGTTCGGGGTTCAGGTTGGCGTAGGGATCGGCAAGGGTATGGTCGACGGTATCGGGCATGGCAGCGGCAGGTCTGGACGTGATGGAACTGTACATTTATCCAGTAGACTTGCGCAAGTGCCAATCGCAGGTGGCGTTATCCAGATATCCACAAAAACTGTGCATAACCGTGTGGAAAAGCGCCTGGTCGCCCCCCCGGAAACAAGGCGGAATGCGGCTTTCAACAACTTGCCCGTGCAATGGGCAAGTTGTGAACTACGCCGGTTGAAGCTTGACCGGGCTCAGGTCGGACGCCGGCGCTGTGGCTCGCCCAGCACCCTTTCGATGACGTCGGCGCAGATGTCCTGCGAACGGAGGAATTCGACGGCCGACACCGTGCTGGCGTACTTCTGCATCGCGACGCCGACGTCGACGATGTCCCTGCGGCGTTCGTCCTGGCGCGGGGTGGCCGGCGCGGCGCCGGCAGGCGCGGGAAGTGTGGAATCCATTGCTGCTCCAGTCGGGTGGTTCGCGGCCGGATGCCGCAGAAGCAGTATCGGCGAGCATTGGCGCAAGTCAAGGCGATTTTACTGCCAGATGAATGTCTCATCCGCACATGACCGGCGTGTGACGGGCGGACGAACGCGGGCCGCGAGCGCGTGCGCCGCCCGTCCGCCGCCGCGCCTAGAATGGTCCCTTCAACCAACGATCAGCGAGGACCCCATGACCATGAACCCCGATCCCGACCTGGAACCGGGCGACGAAGCGAAGCCGGGCACGCCGGGCACCGGCGAGGACCTGTGCGAAATGTGCGGCGGCAGCGGCAAGCTGGAAGGTGGCAAGACCTGCCCCGAATGCGAAGGCACGGGCCGCGTGGTGCGCGGCATCGGCTGAGCCGCGGCCGCATGGACAGGATGGCGGCCGCGGCGCGATAATCGCGCCATGACCGCCCCATCCCGCCCGCAATCGCTTTCCGACCTGTTCATCTCCTTCACGCTACTGGCCCTGCAGGGCTTCGGTGGCGTGCTTGCCGTCGTCCAGCGCGAGCTGGTCGAGCGCAAGCGTTGGCTGACGCAGGAGGAATTCATCGAAGACTGGGCGGTCGCCCAGATCATGCCGGGGCCGAACGTCGTCAACCTGTCATTGATGGTCGGCGGGCGTTGGTTCGGCCTGCCCGGCGCCCTGGCCGCGCTCGGCGGGCTGCTGGCCCTGCCGCTGCTGATCGTGCTCGGCCTGGCCGTCCTGCACGACCGCTTTGCCGACAGTCCCCAAGTCGCGGGCGCGCTGCGCGGCATGGCCGCCGTCTGCGCCGGCCTGATCGGCGCAACCGGGCTCAAGCTGGCCGCCACCTTCAGGCGCCACCCGCTGCCGGTGGCCTGGTGCGTGGCCATCGCCGCGCTCGGCTTCGTGCTGGTGGCGCTGCTGAAGTGTCCGCTGCCGTATGTGCTGCTGGGCCTGGGCGGCCTTGCCTGCGTCATGACTTACCGCCGGCTCAAGGCATGAGCGCGGCGCCCGCAACCATGCAGCTGGCGCTGGGCTGGCCGGACTGGCTGAACCTGTTCGGCCACTTCCTGCTGCTGTCCATGATGTCGCTCGGCGGCGCGATCTCGACTTCGTCCGAGATGCACCGCTTCCTGGTCGAGCAGCACCACTGGCTGAGCCAGGACCAGTTCAACGCCGCCATCACCCTGGCCCAGGCCGCGCCCGGCCCGAATGTCCTGTTCGTGGCCCTGATGGGCTGGCACGTCGGCCTGAATGCGGGCAGCCTCGGCGCCGCCCTGTTCGGGGTGCTGGTGACCATGGTCGGCATCATGACCCCGTCGACGATCATCACCTACACGGCGGCGCGCTGGGGCCACCGCAACCGCGAGCTGCGCAGCGTACGCGCCTTCAAGCAGGGCATGGCGCCGGTGGTGATCGCACTGCTGCTGTCGACCGCCTGGATCCTGGCCAGCTCGGCGGGCGCCGCACCGCGCCTGTGGCTGCTTGCGGTCGCCAGCGGCCTGGTGATCTGGAAGACCCGCCTGCACCTGCTGTGGCTGCTGGCGGCCGGCGCGCTGCTCGGTGCGTTCGGGCTGGTGTAAGCACTGCAGGACGCGCGCGGCACAGGCATACTGGCGTGATTGATCACCTATCAAAAGAGACCGAAGATGACCGAACTTTCCCAGCCGACTATGCTCAGCGAACATGCCTGCTTCGGCGGCGTGCAGCGCTTCTACCAGCACGCCTCGAGCGCCATCGGCCTGCCGATGCGCTTCGCCGTTTACCTGCCGCCCGGCGCCGCCGATGGGGCCATGGCCGGCAAGCTGCCGGTGCTGTTCTACCTGGCCGGCCTGACCTGCACCGAAGAAACCTTCATGATCAAGGCCGGCGCCCAGCGCATGGCGGCGGAACTGGGCCTGACCCTGGTCGCGCCGGACACCAGCCCGCGCGGCGCCGGGGCCGCCGGCGAAACCGACAGCTGGGACTTCGGCGCGGGCGCCGGGTTCTACCTCGACGCCACCCGGGAACCGTTTGCGCGCAACTACCGCATGGAAAGCTACATCCTCGAACTGCGCGAACTGGTGCTGGCCAGCCTGCCCGCCGATCCGCAGCGGCTCGGCATCTTCGGCCACTCGATGGGCGGGCACGGCGCGCTGACGCTGGCGCTGCGCCACCCCGGGCTGTTCCGTTCGGTATCCGCGTTCGCGCCGATCGCCGCGCCGATGCGCTGCCCCTGGGGCCAGAAAGCCTTCAGCGGCTACCTCGGCGCCGACCAGGCCGCCTGGCGCGCCCATGACGCAAGCGAACTGATGAAGGAAGCGGGCCGCCCGGTCTTCCCGCAAGGCATCCTGATCGACCAGGGCCTGGCCGACAAGTTCCTGGCCGAGCAGCTCTATCCGGAAACCTTCGAGGACGCCTGCCGCGCCGCCGGCCAGCCGCTCGAGCTGCGCCGTCACGCCGGCTACGACCACGGCTATTACTTCATCTCGACCTTCATGGAAGACCACCTGCGCTTCCACCGTCGCAACCTGGATTGAGCCAAAAGATTCCCTCGGCGAGCCCGTCGACTGGCGGGCATCAATTCTGCTTGCGTTGTGCTTGAAATCGATTTTCGACAGCCCTATAAATGGTGATACATCCATTACAAAGGGAGGTCGCCATGAATCTCGTCAGAAGAGCCAATAGCCCGCTGGAACAAGGTTTCAACCGCATGGTCGAGAACATGTTCCAGGATTTCTTCGCTCCCCTCGCCCAGCAGGCGGGCCACCCCGGCCTGTGGACCGACGACGGCCTGGCGGTGCCGCGCCTGGACGTCAGCGAGACCGAGAAAACCTTCGAGGTCCAGGCCGAGCTGCCGGGCGTCAAGAAGGAAGACATCAAGGTGTCGATCGACGGCCAGCGCGTCACCATCGAGGGTGAATGCCAGCAGGCAAACGAACAGCGGCAGGGCGAACAGGTGGTGTATTCTGAACGCTCGACACGCCGCTACCAGCGCAGCTTCACGCTGCCGTCCGAGGTCGACGATGCCGCCGCCCAGGCGCGCCTCGAGAACGGCATCCTGATGCTCTCGCTGCCGAAGCGGCCGGGTGCGGCGGCGCGCCGGCTCACCATCCAGTAACCGTTTGCAGGAGCGCAGCGCGGCATGGCCGGAACTCTCCGCTTCAAGGACCGCAACCAGGCCGGCAAGCTGCTGGCCCGTGAGCTGCGGCAGTATGCAGGCCGTCCGGACGCGGTGGTGCTGGCCTTGCCGCGCGGTGGTGTGCCCGTTGGGTTCGCTATCGCACAGCGGCTCGGCATCGAACTCGATATTCTTCTCGTGCGTAAGCTGGGCCTGCCCGGGCAAGAGGAGTATGCGATGGGCGCGGTCGGCAGCGGCGGCGTACGCGTCCTGCAGCCGGGCGTGCCTGGCCTGATGGGCGTGACCGCCGCGCAGGTCGAAGCGGTCACGCGCCGCGAGCTGGAGGAACTGCAGCGGCGCGAACGCGCCTACCGCGGCGCCCGCCCGGCGCTGGCGCTGGCCGGCCGCACGGCGATCCTGGTCGACGACGGCGTCGCCACCGGATCGACCATGCTGGCGGCGATCCGCGTCGCGCGCAGCCTGGGACCGGCCGAGCTGGTGCTGGCGGTGCCGGTGGCGCCGCCGCAGACGCTGGCCGCGCTCGAGGGCGAGGTCGATACGCTGGTGTGCCTGTCGGCGCCGCCGCTGTTCCGCTCGGTGGGCCAGTGGTACGACGCCTTCGGCCAGACCGGCGACGAGGAAGTGCAGGATCTGCTGGCCGCCGCATGGCATACGCGGGAGGCCGAACGACAACAACCAAAGGAGGACACGAATCATGCAACGACTGCCGACGCAAAGCACGACGACGACGGACACCGGGCTTGAACTGGCCAAATGGCTGGGCGGCGCCGCCGCCGGCGCCCTGTTGATGTACATGCTCGACCCCGACCGCGGCGGCGCAAGGCGCGCCCAGTCGGCCGCCGCCGTGCGCAACGCCGGCTCGCGCACCAGCAGCGCCATCGGCAACGTCTGGCATGGCGCCAGCAGCCGCCTGAGCGCCGCCGCCGACGATGCCGCCGACGCGGCCCGCCCGGACGGCAGCTTCGGCTCGACGCTGTCGCGCGTCGGCCGCGCCGCCGGCGAGATGTTCGACGACACCGTCTCGAAAGCCAGGGACGCGATGGGGCGCGCCTCGAGCGCCGCCGGCGACCTGGCCGACGACGCGATTTCGAAAGCGAAGAGCGGCGTCGGCCGCGCCGCAGACAGCGACGCCTATTCCAGCGCCCGCAGTGCGGTCAGCCGCGCCGCCGACACTGCCGTCGATTTCTATGACGAAACCCGCAAGAGCGCTGGCCGCCTCGGCCGCCGCGTGGCCGAGGAAGTGCGCGGCGACAGCGAAGGGGCCTGGAGCCCATCGATGCGCAACACCGCCCTGGTCGGCGGCGGCCTGCTGGCCCTGATGGGCCTGATGCGCCGCTCGCCGGTGGGCGCCGTGCTGGGCCTGGCCGGCGCCGCCCTGCTGGCGCGCGGCGCCGCCAACCAGCCGCTGCGCAGCCTGGCAAGCCGTGGCGCCGCCGGTCTCGGCAGGAGCAAGGACATGCTGCGCGGCGTGGGCATGGACCAGACCATCGATTTCGAGAAGACCATCCACATCGACGCCTCGCCCGACACGGTGTACGAGCAGTTCGCTAATTACGAGAATTTCCCGCGCTTCATGTCGCACGTCGCCGAAGTGCGCGACCTCGGCCGCCGCCGTTCGCACTGGTGCGTGAAGGGTCCGGGCGGTTCCCGCTTCGAATGGAATTCCGTACTGACCGAGCAGAGCCGGCCGAACCGCCTGGCCTGGCGCAGCGAAGCCAATTCCGAGATCCCGAACAGCGGCTCGATCCAGTTCGAGCGCCACCGCGGCGGCACCCTGGTCACCGTGCGCATGGCTTATTCGCCGCCGGCCGGCGCCCTCGGCCATGCCTTCGCCCTGCTGCTCGGTTCGGATCCGAAGTCGCAGATGGACGAGGACCTGGCGCGCATGCGGGACTTCATCGAGCGCGGCAGCATGCCGCGCGAGACCGCCCAGCCGGGCCTGCTCAGCCGCCTGCTGCACTGAGCGGCACAAAGGCGCAAGCGCATCATGGCGAACCTCGATCCCGTGTCCGCCATCCGCGCCGCCGCCGTTCCCCTGAACGGCGGTCCGCGCGACCACGACGCGCTGCTCGACCTGGTCGGCGATGCGCGCTTCGTGCTGCTGGGCGAAGCCACCCACGGCACCCACGAGTTCTATGAGGAGCGTGCGCGCATCACCCGGCGGCTGATCGAGGAAAAAGGCTTCCATGCGGTGGCCGTCGAGGCTGACTGGCCGGATGCCTACCGCGTCAACCGCTATGTGCGTGGCCAGAGCGATGACGCGGACGCCAGGGCCGCCCTGTCCGGCTTCGAGCGTTTCCCGAACTGGATGTGGCGCAATACCGACGTCGCCAACTTCGTGGAATGGCTGCGCGAGCACAATCAAAAGCAGGCCGGCGGCAGGCAGGCCGGCTTCTACGGTCTCGACCTCTACAGCCTGTTCACCTCGCTGCGCGAAGTGCTGGCCTATCTCGACAAGGTCGATCCCGAAGCTGCCAGCGTCGCGCGCGAGCGCTACGCCTGCTTCGACCATTATTACGAGGACAGCCAGCACTACGGCTATGCGGCCAACCTCGACCTGTCCGCCTCCTGCGAAGAAGGCGTGATCGAGCAGCTGAATCAAATGCAGCGGCGCGCTTACGCGTATTCGCAGAAGGACGGCAGCGCCGACGCTTTCTTCCACGCCCAGCAGAACGCGCGGCTGGTGAAGAATGCCGAGCAATACTACCGGACCATGTTCCGCGGCCGGGTGTCGTCCTGGAACCTGCGCGACAGCCACATGGCCGAAACCCTGGAAGCCCTGGCCCAGCACCTGTCGACAGACGGCGGGCCGGCCAGGATCGTGGTCTGGGAGCACAATTCCCACATCGGCGACGCCCGCGCCACCGAGGTCGGCGAGCTGGGCGAGTGGAACGTGGGCGAACTGGCGCGCAAGGCCTACGACGGCCAGACCCGCCTGATCGGCTTCTCGACCTATGAAGGTTTCGTGACGGCGGCATCCAGCTGGGACGGTCCCGCCGAGCACAAGCGGGTGCGTCCCGGCATGCCGGGCAGCTACGAGGAACTGCTGCACGAGACCGGCATCGAACGTTTCATGCTGCCCCTGAGGGGAGACAATCCGGCCCGCGAAGTGCTGATGCAGCGCCGGCTGGAACGCGCGATCGGCGTCATCTACCTGCCGCGCACCGAGCGCCAGAGCCATTATTTCTCGGCCCAGATGGCGGTGCAGTTCGACGCCGTGATCCACATCGACCGCACCACGGCCGTCACGCCCCTCGATCCCGGCGGCGGCTGGCATTCGGAGGAACCGCCGGAAACCTATCCGGGAGGCTTCTGACGGGTTGCCCACCCGCAAGGGCCCGCTTTGGGTTAGGATGGCAACCCATGAATAAATATACCCTGCACGTCAACGGCAAAGCCCAAGCCGTCGACGTCGAAGCGGACACGCCCCTGCTGTGGGCACTGCGCGACACCCTGGGCCTGGTCGGCACCAAGTACGGCTGCGGCGTCGGCGCCTGCGGGGCCTGCACCGTCCACGTCGACGGCCAGCCGACGCGCGCCTGCCAGCTCCCGGTGTCCAGCATCGGCAAGCGCAGGATCACCACCATCGAAGGCCTTGACGCCAAGGCTGCGCACCCGCTGCAGCAGGCCTGGCAGGAACTCGACGTGCCCCAGTGCGGCTACTGCCAGTCCGGCCAGATCATGAGCGCCTGCGCCCTCCTGAAACAGCACCCGCGTCCCAGCGACGCCCAGATCGACGACGCCATGGCCGGCAACCTGTGCCGCTGCGCCACCTACGTCCGGATCCGCGCCGGCATCCACCGCGCGGCCGAGATCGCGTCGGCGAAACCCGCAGCAAAGGGCAAGCAATGAACGCCCGCCCTGACGATCTGCCATCGAGCGCACGCCGCGGCTTCCTGCGCCAGTCCGCCGCCGGCGGCGCGCTGCTCACGCTCGGCCTTTACGGCGGCGGCGGCATCGCCGCCCTCGCCCAGGGCCAGGCAGCCGGCGCCGCCGGCAATGCCCCGGTCGAATTCTCGCCCAACGTCTTCATCCGCATCGCCCAGGATGGCGCCGTCACCCTGGTGTCCAAGCAGCCGGAAATCGGCCAGGGCATCAAGACCTCGCTGCCGATGGTCATCGCCGAGGAGCTGGAAGTCGATTGGCAGGACGTGCGCGTGGTCCAGGGCGACCTGAACCCGGCCTACGGCTCCCAGGGCGCCGGCGGCTCGACCTCGACCCCGACCAATTACGAGAACTTCCACCGCCTCGGCGCCACCGCGCGCACCATGCTGGTCCAGGCTGCCGCGCAGACCTGGGGCGTCCCGGCCGGCGAATGCCGCGCCGAACACGGCGCCGTGCTGCACGCGGCCTCGAAGCGCCGCCTCGGCTATGGCGAGCTGGTGAAGACCGCATCGACCCTGCCGGTGCCGGATGCCAAGGGCGTGCAACTGAAGGACCCGGCCACCTATCGACTGCTAGGCACCCGTGTCGGCGGCGTCGACAACGACAAGGTGGTGGCCGGCAAGCCGCTGTTCGGCATCGACGTCCAGCTCCCCGGCATGCTCTACGCCGTCTACGTCAAGTGCCCGGTGCTGGGCGGACGCCCGGTGTCGGCGAACCTGGCGGCGATCAAGGCCATGCCCGGCGTGAAAGATGCCTTCATCGTCGAGGGCACCGAAAACCTGAACGGGCTGCGTCCGGGCGTGGCGATCGTCGCCAACTCCACCTGGAACGCGATCCGCGCACGCAAGAAGCTGGTCGTGCAGTGGGACGAAGGCGAAGGCGCGCAGCATGGCTGGTCGGGCTTCCTGGCCCAGGCCCAGGCGGCGAGCAAACAGCCGGGTACGGCCACGATGCGCAAGGACGGCGACGTCGAGACCGCCCTGCTGGGGGCCGCCCGTACCGTCGAAGCATCCTACGTGTACCCCTTCATCTCGCACGCCAGCATGGAGCCGCAGAACTGCACGGCCCTCGTCGATCCGAAAGACGGCAGCGTCGAGCTGTGGGCGCCGACCCAGAATCCGGGCGCCGGCCAGGCCCTGGTCGCCAGCACCTTCAATATCCCGAAAGAAAAAGTGTCGCTGCACATCACGCGCAGCGGCGGCGGCTTCGGACGCCGGCTGTCGTCGGACTTCATCGTCGACGCGGTCGCCATCGCGCAGAAGGTCAAGGCGCCGGTCAAGCTGACCTGGATGCGCGAGGACGACCTCCAGCACGACCACTTCCGCGCCGGCGGCTTCCACTTCCTGCGCGGCGGCGTCGACGAACAGGGCAAGCTGGTGGCCTGGCACAACCACTTCGTCACGTTCGCCAACCGCGTCGAGCAAAAGGAAAGCGACGGCACCACGGGCAGCGTGCTGCGCCCCGGCAGCGGCGCCAGCCTGTCCGGCGACGAGTTCCCGGGACGCTGGGCCGCCAACTGCCTGCTCGAGCAGACCCCGCTCGAATGCCGCATCCCGATGGGACCGTGGCGCGCGCCGGGCTCGAACGTGTTCGCCTGGGTCTTCCACAGTTTCATCGACGAGCTGGCGCATGCGGCCGGCCGTGACCCGATCGAATTCCGCCTCGAGATCCTGGGCGACCGGGACATGGTGGCCGGTACCGGCGAGCGCGGCGTGCCCTACAACGTGGCGCGCATGCGCAATGTGCTGAAGGCGGTGGCCGAGAAGTCCGGCTGGGGCAAGCGCAAGTTCGCGCGCGGCGAAGGCGCCGGCGTGGCCTTCCACTTCAGCCACCGCGGCTATGTGGCGGAAGTGGCCGAGGTCACGGTGTCGAAGGACGGCCAGCTCAGGGTCGACCGGGTGGTGGTGGTCACCGACATCGGCGCCCAGATCGTCAACCTGTCCGGCGCCGAGAACCAGGTGCAGGGCTCGGTGATCGATGGTCTTTCCACGCTGATGTACCCGGCGTTGAACATCGAGAAGGGCCGCATCGTGCAGAGCAATTTCCACGACTACCCGCTGCTGCGCATGCCGGACACGCCGACGAAGATCGAGGCCCACTTCCTGAAGACCGATTATCCGGTCACGGGCCTGGGCGAGCCGGTGTTCCCGCCGCTGGCGCCGGCCGTCTGCAACGCGATCTTCGCCGCCACCGGCAAGCGCGTGCGCGAGCTGCCACTGAGCAAAACCGACCTCAGCTGGAGCTGACATGCCCGGCACCGCCGCCCTGCTCCAGCAGGCAGTCGGCCTGCACCAGCAGGGCCGGCTGGCGCAGGCGCACGCGCTGTACGCCCAGGTGCTGGCGCGCGAACCGCGCCAGTTCGACGCCCTGCACCTGAGCGGCGTCATCGAGCGCCAGCGCGGCAATCCGGCGCGCGCCGCCGAGCTGATCCGTGCGGCATTGACAGTCGATGGCGGCCAGGCGCGGGCCCACGCCAACCTCGGCGCCGCGCTGAACGACCTCGGCCAGCTCGAAGCGGCGCTGGCCGCCTACGAGACGGCGCTGGGCCTCGATCCGCGCTACGTCATGGCCTGGAACAACCGCGGCAACACCCTGCGCCGCCTCGGGCGCCCGCGCGACGCGCTGGACAGCTACCAACGCGCGCTCGCCCTGCAGGCAAATTACCCCGAAGCCTGGTGCCACCGGGCGATCGTCCTGAACGATCTTGGACGGCACCCGGATGCCGCCGCCAGCGCGGAACGTGCGCTGGAAGCGCGTCCCGGCTACGTCGACGCCTTGCAGGCGCTGGGCCATGCGCTGCAGTCACTTGCGCGTTTCGGCGACGCGGTCCAGGCCTACGACCGCGCGCTCGCCAAAGCCACGCCGCAGCAGCAGGCCGAGATCTGGTGCGCGCGCGGCGCCTCCCTCAAGAAGGCGGGCGCGTCGGCGGAAGCCCTGGCGAGCTACGACCAGGCCCTGCGCCTGCGCCCCGCTTACGCGATGGCCGAACACTACCGCGCCAACGCCCTGCGCGCGCTGGGCCGCCGCGAGGAAGCGCTTGCCGCCTACCGGCGCGCGCAGCAGTTGGGCGCCGACCCGGACGGCATCGCCTTCGCCCTGGCCGCACTGGGCGAAGGCGAACTGCCCTCCTCGGCGCCGGCCGGCTATATCAAGGGCCTGTTCGACCAGTATGCGGGGCACTTCGACCGGCACTTGGTCGACGTGCTGGGCTACCGCACGCCGGAGCTATTGCAATGCCTGCTGCGGGATCACCTGGACGGCGCCCCGGCCCTCAACGCCGCGCTCGACCTCGGCTGCGGCACCGGCCTGTGCGCGCCACTGCTGCGGCCGCTGACAAAGCGCCTGGCCGGGGTCGACCTGTCGGAGAAGATGCTGGATAAAGCCCGCGCGACCGGGCTGTACGACGAACTGGCCTGCGCCGACATCGTCGAGTGGCTGCGGGAACAGGGACCGGCGTGGGACCTGGTGCTGGCCGCGGACGTGCTGGTCTACTTCGGCGACCTGGCGCCGCTGTTCTCCCAGGCCGCGCGCGTGCTGGGGCCGGGCGGCCGCTTCGCGTTCTCGGTGGAGACGCTGGCGGAAGATGGCGGCGCCGGCTATGCGGTCACGGCCTCGAACCGCTTCGCGCACACCCCGGCCTATGTGCGCGCCTGCGCACAAGAAGCCGGCCTGCTGCCGGTGGATGCGCGGGACGCCGTGCTGCGCCAGGAAAACGGCGGCGACGTCGGCGGCATGCTGTTCCTGCTGCGCCGCGCCTAGGGTTCAGGCAACCGACAAGGCCGTCATCCCGACTTCCCCCAGCCGCACCGGCACCGCCCCACGCGCCACCATGCGGTCGAGCGCGCGCCGGCCGTCGCCGGCCTGCACGTCCACCGCGCGCATCGCCTCCGGCACGATCAGGGCATCGAAGCCCTCTTCCAGCGCGTCGGTGACGGTGTTCAGCACGCAGTAATCGGTGGCCAGCCCGCAGACGGTCACGCGGCCGACGCCGCGCGCGCGCAGCTGGCCGGCCAGGCCGGTGCCGGCAAAGGCGGAATAGGCATCCACGGCGGCGGATTCGGCCTTCGAGACGACGATGGCGTCGTCCGGCAGCGCCAGCTCGGCGGTGAACTCGGCGCCGGGCGTGCCCGCGATGCAGTGCGGCGGCCAGGGCCCGCCCTGCTCCGCGAACGAACAGTGCCGGTCAGGATGCCAGTCGCGCGTCGCGTAGACCGGCAGGCCCTGTTCGCGGAACAGCGCGATCAGGTGGTTGATCGGCGCAACGACCTCATGCCCGCTGTCGACGCCGAGGGCGCCGCCGGGCAGGAAGTCGACCTGCATGTCGATGACCAGGAGGGCGTCGCTGGGTTCGAGGTGGATCGCGCTCATGTGTCGGTGCTCAGTGCCGGCTCGTGTTCGGCTGCGCCGCCCGGTGCGCCGGGTCCGGATCCAGGGCGCCGTGACGTTCGAGGATGGCCTCGGCGCGCTGCGCCAGGCTGTCGTCGGATGCGTTCACGACGATCATGCAGTCGCGTACGTCGTCCTGCGCGGTCGGGGCATAGGTGTGGGTGTAGGCCGTCTTGCCTTTCACGTCGGGATTGTCGCCGACCGCGAAATTGCCTTGCACGGCGCCGGTTTCGTAGATCAGCATATCGATTTTCACGTCGTCGGCGGGGACGCCGGCCGCCAGCAGTTCCTGGCGCGCCTGTTCGGCGGACGACAGCTGTTTGAAAGTGCGAACGATGGGATTCTGCATGGCTTGCTCCAACGATGATCCATTCGCGTCCACCGTACCAGAAACAGCCGCGGGGCGGCGCTCGCGCCCGCGGCGGTATGCGCCATGGATTGCTCGACAGTTACATCTGTGTCCCGTGCGGCATTTTATTTTAAAACTAGTACAATCAGGAAATACTTTGCTGAGTTCGATCAAAAGGTCAACCATATCAAACACTTACGGAGCCAAGCACAGATGAAACCATCGGCCAGGATCGCCAATTCCCGCCCGCTCGCCACCACTGCCATGCACGGCCGCGTGGAAAGCATGCGCGCCGAAGGCCAGGCGGTCATCGACTTTTCGATCGCGATCTCGCACTTCCCGGCGCCGCGCCCGGTGCTGGACGCGGTTGCCGCCGCCGTCGAACGCGAACGCACCATGCCGTATACCAGCGTGGTCGGCGCCCTCGACGTGCGCACCCGCCTGGCTGCCAAGCTGCGCAAGGAAAACGGCATCGAGGCGGCGCCGTCCGAAATCATCGTCACCAACGGCGCCAAGCAGGCGCTGTACGAAGCCCTGTACGCGGTGACCGACCCGGGCGACAGCGTCCTCGTGTTCAAGCCGCACTGGCCCGCTTATGTTGCTACTTCACAACTTCTTGGCCTGCGTCCCATCCTGGTCGACTTGCCCGATGAAATCACGCCACAGTTCCTGAATAGCCTGGAAACGCCGAAGGTTCTCATCATCAATAACCCGCACAATCCGACCGGCAAGGTGTACACTCGCGTCGAACTGGAACATATTCGTGCCTGGGTGGAAGGTAACGGGGCCAGGGTGATCGTCGACGAGAGTTACGAGCACCTGATCTTCGAAGGCGGACACACCAGCCTGGCGGCCCTGTGCGACTGGCGGAAGATCGGTGTGGTCACCATCTTCTCGGCCTCGCAGAGTTACGCCATGATGGGCTGGCGGGTCGGCTTCGCGCTGGCCCCGGCCGAATTGGTCAACGCGATGCAGACGCTGCAGGGTCCGATCACGGCCGCCGCGCCGCACCTGTCGCAGGTGGCGGCCGACGTGGCCTTCGCCACCGGCGCGCCGCACGAGATGATGGCGGAGTACCGCCAGCGGCGCGACCTGGCGGTGAAGCTGTTTGCCGAGGTCCCCTGGATCGTCATGCACGCGCCGGCTTCCGGACCGTACCTGTGGGGGGACGTGCGCAGCCTATACGCGGCCGGCGAGGTGATGGACACCGTCGGCTTCGCCGAACGGCTGATCGAAGAGAAGAAAGTGGCCATCATGCCCGGCGATGCGCTGGGCGTCCCGGGCTTCATCCGGATCGGCTACATTTCCGACGACGTGGCGACGCTGCGCGACGGCATCCGCAGGATCATAGAATTTGGAGATGCCTACAAGGCAGTATAAAGAGAACGATGACATCCGGGTCGGGCCGCAGTAAAGGCCGCTTTCGCTTGAACAGCCTGCGCAGCCGCCTGATGCTGCTGGTGGCGCTGGCAATGATGCCGCTGGCGGTCATGACCGTCCTGTCGGGTATTCGCGAACGCGAACACGCCATCAAGGCGTCCGAAGAAAACCTGCGCCGCCTGACCGGCATGGCGGCCGCTAACGAAGCCCAGTCGCTCGAGGGCGCGCGCCAGATCCTGGTCGACCTGGCCAGCGTGCCCGACCTGATGGGCGATACCGCCAAATGCACCTCGCTGCTGTCGGACGTCCTCGACCGCAACGAAGGCTTCGTCAACTTCGGCCTGATCCAGCTGAACGGCGACGTCACCTGTTCCGCCGTCCCGCTGCTGCACCCGGTCAACCTGGGCGACCGCAGCCACTTCCGCCGCGCGATTGCCGAACGCCGCTTCATCGCCGGCGACTACGTGTTCGGCCGCGTGATCAAGAAGCACACCATCAACCTCACCTACCCGGTCATCGACCGCGCTGGCCATGTGCTGGCGGTGGTGTTCGCGGCGATGGACCTGGAAGGCCTGGACACCTTCATCAACGACATCAACCTGCCGCCCGGCTCGGTGCTGGCGACCACCGACGCGCGCGGCAGCATCATCTCGCGCCGCCCCGACCCGGAACGCTATTTCGGCACCCGCATGGCGCCGACCATGCTGGAAGCGATGGCGACCGCCGGCCAGCGCGCCATGACGATCCGCGGCGAAGACGGCGTCGAACGCCTGCATACCTTCGCCCGCGTCGGCGCGCCGGCCCTGTCCGACTACACCGTCACGATCGGCATCCCGACCGACACCATTACCTCGGCCGCGCGCCACGACCTGCTGATGTCCCTGCTCGGCCTGGCCGCGACCACCATGCTGGCCCTGCTGGCCGCCTGGCTGGTCGGCGACGTGCTGATCGTGCAGCGCGTGCGCAAGCTGATGGGCACCGCCGAACGCATCGCCGCCGGCGACCTCGACGCCCGTTCCGGCATCGACTACGCCCACGAGGAAATCGGCAACCTGGCCCAGGCCCTGGACCGCATGGCGGCTTCGCTGCAGAAGAAGGAAGCCGCGCGCTCGCTCGCCGAACGCGAGCTGCGCGCCGCCGACCAGCGCAAGGACGAGTTCCTGGCAATGCTGGCGCACGAGCTGCGCAACCCGCTGGCGCCGATCAGCACCGGCGCGCATTTGCTGAAGCTGCTCCACTCCGACAACGCCCAGATCACCCAGACCTGCTCGATCATCGTGCGCCAGGTCGACCACATGACCAGCCTGGTCGACGACCTGCTGGACGTGTCGCGCGTGACGCGCGGGCTGGTGTCGCTGTCGACCCAGGTGCTGGACCTGAAGCGCGTGGTCGACGACGCCGTCGAGCAGATCCGCCCGCTCATCACGGCGCGCCGCCACCGCGTGGTCATCGACCTGCCGCCGGCGCCCGTCCACGTCAAGGGCGACCACAAGCGCCTGGTGCAGGTGGTCGCCAACCTGCTGAACAACGCCACCAAGTACACGCCGGAAGGCGGCACGCTGCAGCTGCGCCTCGAAGCAGACGGCCAGGACTTCGTGCTGACGGTGCTCGACGACGGCATCGGCATGGATCCGGGCCTGGTGGACCGCGTGTTCGACCTGTTCACCCAGGCCGAGCGCACCCCGGACCGCTCGCAGGGCGGCCTGGGCCTCGGCCTGGCCCTGGTGAAGAGCCTGGTCGAGCTGCACGGCGGCACCGTGCAGGCGTCCAGCGCGGGCCTCGGCAAGGGCTCGATGTTTACGGTGCGCCTGCCGCGCTACCACCAGGACGTGGCGCTGGCGCCGGCGCCGTCGATGGAACGGCTGGCGGACGGCGCCTCGCCGCTGCGCATCCTGCTGGTCGACGACAACGTCGACGCGGTCCACACCCTGCAGCTGTTCCTGCACTCGGCCGGCCACGAAGTCGAAGTGGCCTACTCGGCCGGCGATGCGCTGGAGCTGGCCAAGAGCTTCCTGCCGGAAGTCTGCCTGCTCGACATCGGCCTGCCCGATTACGACGGCAACGAACTGGCGCGCCGCCTTCGCGTGCTGCCGCAAGCCAGCGGCGCGACCCTGATCGCGATGACCGGCTACGGCCGCCAGCAGGACCGCGACGCCTCGATGGCGGCCGGCTTCGACCATTATCTCGTCAAGCCGGTCAATACGACCCAGCTGTCGGACATCCTGGCGGCGGCCGCCGAGGCGGGCATCCGGCGCTAACGAAACCACGCTCTGCCGCGTCATCCCTTATCATCGGGTTTTGACAGGGAGACAAGGGATGGAGTCGGTCGAAGTGGTGCTGGCGATGCTGCTGGCGGTGGTGGCCAGCGGCTGGATCGGGCGCATGCTGCCCTTCGGCGTGCCGCTGCCGCTGATCCAGATCGCGCTGGGCGCCGTGATTTCCGGCGTGTTCCGCCACGGCGTCGCGCTCGACCCCGAGATCTTCTTCCTGCTGTTCCTGCCGCCGCTGCTGTTCCTGGACGGCTGGCGCATCCCCAAGGTGGGCCTGTTCCGCGACAAGGGCACGATTCTCGAGCTGGCTTTCGGCCTGGTGCTGTTCACCGTGCTCGGCGCCGGCTGGCTGATGCACTGGCTGATCCCCTCGCTGCCGCTGCCGGTGGCCTTCGCGCTGGCGGCCATCGTCGCCCCCACCGACCCGGTGGCGGTGTCCGCCATCACCAGCCGGATCCCGGTGCCGCCGCGCCTGATGCACATCATCGAGGGCGAATCCCTGCTCAACGACGCCAGCGGCCTGGTGTGCTTCCGCTTCGCGGTGACGGCGGCCGTCACCGGCAGTTTTTCGCCGGCCAAGGCCGGGCTGACCTTCCTGTGGGTGGCGCTGGCCGGCATCGGCGCCGGCGTGCTGGTGACCTGGGCGGTCACGCGCACCCACGGCATCCTGCAGCGCCGCTTCGGCGAGGACGAAGGCATGCCGATCCTGATCAACCTGCTGACGCCGTTCGGCGCCTACCTCGCCGCCGAGCACCTGAACGCCTCCGGCATCCTGGCGGCGGTGGCGGCCGGTGTCACCATGAGCTACGTGGAGCTGAGCGGCTCGGCCACGGCCTCGACCCGGATCCGCCGCAACGTCATCTGGGACGCCCTGCAGTTCACCCTGAACGGCGTAATGTTCGTGCTGCTGGGCGAACAGCTGCCCGACATCGCGCGCGAGGCCCTGCATCCCTTCGACGGCGGCGCGCCCTACGATCCGTGGTGGCTGGCGCGCAATGCGCTGGCGCTCAGCCTGGGCCTGGTGCTGCTGCGCT
This sequence comes from uncultured Massilia sp., assembly GCA_913778765.1. GTDB lineage: Bacteria > Pseudomonadota > Gammaproteobacteria > Burkholderiales > Burkholderiaceae_D > Telluria. The sequence continues at coordinate 30,715 of CAJYXO010000035.1, forward strand.
TCGTGTGGGTGTGGGTATCGCTGCGCCTGACCATCCTGAACCGGCGCCGCCTGGGCCAGCAGGTCTTCAAGCCGCGCCTTCGCCTGATCCTGGCCACCTCCTTCGCCGGCGTGCGCGGCGCGCTCACCATGGCCGGCGTGATGACCCTGCCGCTGGCGCTGGCCGACGGCACGCCCTTCCCCGGCCGCCAGCTGGCGATCCTGCTGGCCAGCGCCGTCATCGTGGTCTCGCTGCTGCTGGCCAGTGTGATGCTGCCGCGCCTGCTGCGCGGGCTGGAAGTGCCGCCCGAGCCGGAGGCCGAGCAGGAAGAGGACCGCGCGCGCCAGGCGGCGGTCGGCGCCGCGGTCGAGGCGGTGGAGCGGGCCGGCCGCGCGCACGAGGGCCGGCCGGACGCCGAGCTGCACGCCAACGCCTACGGCACCGTGGCCGGGCTGTACCGCAATCGCCTGCGCACGATCGAGAAGAACGTCGGCGGCGGGCCGGACGCGCAGGCGGCGCGCGATGCCGAGCGTGAGTACCGGCTGACGGCGCTGCGGGCCGAGCGCGATACGATTTTGCGGCTGGGGCGCGAGCGGGAGATTTCGGATGAGACGGCGCGCAAGCTGCTGCGCGAGATCGATCTGGTGGAGGCGCGGTATCGGGAGGGGTGAAGATCACACCCAGTACATCAAACGGCGAGTTGCCCGCGCCGTGGACCATTTACCAGCACTTCCATACCGATACGCACATAGCGCCGCATGAGATCGTTCTTGCTGGTTCGCTTGTTAAAAGCCTCGACGCGCAGCTTGTTATCGACACTCGGTTCGATGTGAACGGTACGCAACACCAACGGCGCACCACTGCGAGCATCTACGCGCTGCAACAGCGTTGGCTGCTGCTTGGCCGCATCAATACCGATATGCAGGTAATTCCGGAACAGGTCGGCCTTGCTGGTATGTTTATCGAGCGCTTCGTCACGCAGCTTGTCATCGACGTCGGGGTCTACGTACACCGTACGGAGAACCATATTTTCGGTAAGCATGATGCACTCCATGCAAATTGAGACCTATACATGTATACACGTCGCGAGCCCTGGCGTCAACTTCCCGAGCTTCTACGACTGATAAGCTTGCAGAATGTGGTCGGACATCCCACCCAGGACCATCAGGCTGGCAAAGCCAGGCCCCACTCGCTTCGACAACATCGGAACATGGAGCAAGGGCAAATTCCAGTGAGGTTCCGTGTACTGAAGTTCCTGCCCCAGGGTCTCCTCCAATGCATCCATGCTCGCGTTGGCAGGCCAGTCTGGCAGCAGACGCTTGAACCAGCGGGTGTCGAATCCGGTGGCGTCGATCAGGATGTTAGGCTTGATCACGATGGTCGCTTCATTGCCTTGCTTTACGGATACAGTAATCTCCTTTTGCTTACCTGTTTTACTCACCTGGACCGACGCTACCTTGCCGTCCATGATGGTCAGGTTTTCGGCCGCAGAAACCCTGTCAATCACAGAGGCCCACACCACACCGCGGTTGAGCCTGTTGAACAGGTCATCCTGACTCTCTGGAGACAAAGTCTTCCACGTATCCTCATCACTGAACAGTTTGTTCTCGAACAAGCTGTCTACCCGTGTATGCAGTACCGCACGCGTCGCCACGACCTGAATGGCATGCTTCATGCAACCGTGCGATAACAGCCACGCCAGGGTTGCCGCAGCTGTTCCTCCGCCGCCAATGATGAGGATATCGGTGTCGAAGCGATCGGACGTCGCAGAACCGATATTGCGAATCAGCTTGAGCAGTTCATCTTTGCGTCGCCAAAAGTCTTCGCCGTTGAAGATACGCGCGCATTTCGCTCGCCGTCCCCGTGGGGTTCGGACGGGCAAGCACCTGGCCGGGCCGGGCCCGGTCATGACGACGCCATCGAAAACGTCGGCATGGCTTACCGAATTTCCATCCGCAGCCCGGTAATCGACCAACCATTTTCCATCAGACTCCTTGACGCGAGTGACCTCACCAATAACCGGGTGGTTATCCGCCTGCTGCAAAGCCCATTGGAGATATTCAGCGAAGATCTTGTGCCTGGGTCGACGCCGGACGCAAACCGCCCAAGCACAA